>NZ_JBFBIR010000070.1:0-37258 GCF_040685715.1 Kitasatospora sp. NPDC088264 | reverse complement strand
CCTCCGCCGGCCCGCTCGGCATGCTCGGCGGCGGCTACATCGCCGACAAGGTGTACGACTGGTTCGGCGGCCCGAACGGGTGCGGAGTGGGAAGTCGGACGGGCCGACTTCCCACTCCGCACCCGGCGGATCAGCTCGCCCAGCCGGACGTCCGCCAGGCGTTGACGCCCGGGTGGACGGCCGGGCGGAACAGGCGGGAGCGGTCGTTCCAGGGGGCGGCCGGGCCGGCACCGGCCAGGCGTGCCGCCTCGGCGGCGGCCTGCGCGGCGGCGGCCCGGGCCTGGACCACCGCCAGGACGGCGGCGAGCTCCTCGGGGGTCGGCTGCCCGTGCAGCACGTGGATCGGGGCCATGGCTCAATTCTCTCCCGACGGGGGCCTACAGGGGGATGTTGCCGTGCTTCTTCGGCGGCAGCACCTCGCGCTTGCCGCGCAGTGCCCGCAGACCCCGGACGATGTGTCGGCGGGTCTCGCTCGGCGGGATCACCGCGTCCACGTAGCCGCGCTCGGCCGCCAGGTACGGGTTCAGCAGGGTGTCCTCGTACGAGGCGATCAGCTCGGCCCGCTTCTGCTCGGCGCCGCCCGCCGACCCGGCCTCGGCGATCTCCCGCCGGTGCAGGATGTTGACCGCGCCCTGCGCGCCCATCACCGCGATCTGCGCGGTCGGCCAGGCCAGGTTGAGGTCGGCGCCCAGGTGCTTGGAGCCCATGACGTCGTACGCGCCGCCGAAGGCCTTGCGGGTGATCACGGTGATCAGCGGGACGGTCGCCTCGGCGTAGGCGTAGATCAGCTTGGCGCCGCGGCGGATGATGCCGTCCCACTCCTGCTCGGTGCCGGGCAGGAAGCCGGGCACGTCGACGAAGGTCAGCACCGGGATGTTGAAGGAGTCGCAGGTCCGGATGAAACGGGCGGCCTTCTCGCTGGCGTTGATGTCCAGGCAGCCGGCCAGGTCCATCGGCTGGTTGCCGACGATGCCGACGGACTGGCCCTCGACCCGGCCGAAGCCGGTGATGATGTTGCCCGCGTACAGCGGCTGGGTCTCCAGGAACTCGCCGTCGTCGACGATGTGCTCGATCACCTTGCGCATGTCGTACGGCTGGTTCGCCGAGTCCGGCACGATGGCGTCGAGTTCGAGGTCCTCGTCGGTGACGGTGAGGTCCGCCTGCTCGGGGTAGGACGGCGGGTCCGACAGGTTGTTGGAGGGCAGGTACGAGAGCAGGCTCTTGACGTACTCGACGGCCTCCTTCTCGTCGGTGGCCAGGTAGTGCGCGTTGCCGGACTTGCTGTTGTGGGTGCGGGCGCCGCCCAGCTCCTCCATGCCGACGTCCTCGCCGGTCACGGTCTTGATCACGTCCGGGCCGGTGATGAACATGTGCGAGGTCCGGTCGGCCATCACCACGAAGTCGGTGATCGCGGGGGAGTACACCGCGCCGCCCGCGCAGGGGCCCATGATCAGCGAGATCTGCGGGATCACGCCCGAGGCGTGCACGTTGCGGCGGAAGATCTCGCCGTACAGGCCGAGCGAGACCACGCCCTCCTGGATCCGGGCGCCGCCGGAGTCGTTGATGCCGATGACCGGGCAGCCGGTCTTCAGCGCGAAGTCCATCACCTTGACGATCTTCTCGCCGAACACCTCGCCCAGGGAGCCGCCGAACACGGTGAAGTCCTGGGCGAAGACGGCGACCTGGCGGCCGTCCACGGTGCCGTAGCCGGTCACCACGCCGTCGCCGTACGGGCGGTTCCGCTCCTGCCCGAAGTTCGTCGAGCGGTGCCGGGCGAACTCGTCGAACTCGACGAAGGAGTCCTCGTCCAGCAGCTCCGCGACCCGCTCGCGGGCCGTCAGCTTGCCCTTGGCGTGCTGCTTCTCCACGGCCGCGGCGGAGCCGGAGTGCACCGCCTCGTCGAGCCTGCGCCGCAGGTCGGCGAGCTTGCCGGCGGTGGTGTGGGGGTCGTACGGCGCCTCGGTCATCCGGTGGCTCTCCCTGATCCATGGGCCGCGACCTGTTCGAGTGCGCGCGGGCCGGAGTGGGGGCCCGCGCATGAGGGCAGGGCGGCGCTGCGAACTACCGTTGGGTAGCGTAGCCAGCGCGCGGGCCCGGACGTCACGTCCTGGCGTTATGGCCATCGACACAGTGTGTCAACGCGCGTTCTGCGGGACGATGGGGCGGCCTACGCCCCCGGCGTCCGCACACCCCCTAGTGTTCTGGACCATGACCGCACCCGACTCCCCCCGCCGCAGTGGACTGCGCGGTTTCGGCCACGCCGGGCCGTCGCCGTGGACCGACCTGGACCGTCCGCCGCTGGACGAGGCGGCGCTGCGCCGCGACCTGCTGGTCCCGGACGGGCTCTGGACCTCGGTGGACGTCGTCGCCGAGACCGGCTCCACCAACAACGACCTCGCCGCCCGCGCCCGGGCCGGCGCCCCGCAGGGCGCGGTGCTGGTCGCCGAGGTGCAGAACGCCGGGCGCGGCCGGCTGGAGCGCCAGTGGAGCGCCCCGGCCCGCTCCGGGCTGTTCCTGTCCGTCCTGCTGCGCCCCGAGGAGGTGCCGGTCGAACGCTACGGCTGGCTGCCGATCCTGGTCGGGGTGGCCACCGCCAGCACGCTGAGCCGGGTCGCCGGGGTCGAGGTCGGGCTGAAGTGGCCCAACGACCTCCAGGTGGAGATCGACGGCGCCGAGCGCAAGCTCGGCGGCATCCTCACCGAGCTGAGCGGTGGCGCCGTGGTCGCGGGCCTCGGCATCAACGTCTCGCTGCGCGAGCCCGAACTGCCCGTCCCCACCGCCGCCTCGCTCGCGCTGGCCGGCGCCGAGGTCACCGACCGGTCCACCCTGCTGCGCGCCCTGCTGCGCGAGTTCGCCGGGTTGTACCGCACCTGGACGGCCGCCGCCGGCGACCCGCACACCAGCGAGCTGCTCCGCGCCTACGCGGACCGCTGCACCACGCTCGGCCGCCAGGTGAAGGTGCACCTGCCGGGCGACCGGGAGCTGGTCGGCGAGGCGGTGGCGATCGACGGCGACGGCCGCCTGGTGGTCCGCACCCCCGACGGCGCACGCCGGGCGGTCGGCGCGGGGGACGTCGTCCACGTGCGCCCCGAGCCCCGCTGAACGGCACTCTTCACCTCTCCTTGACCCGGGCTGATGCCCCGGATCGCGCGATTCCGTGCGAACATTCCACCTGGCAGCGGTGTGAGGCGCGCCACTGCCCGCCGGGTGGCGGGCGCGCCCGGACAGGCAGGACACGAGGCGATTGCGGCGACCGCACGGGGACGGACCGGTGGCAGAGGACGGCAGCAGCGGCGCGACATCGGGGACCCACGACCCCACGGTCGCGCTCGAACTGGAACGCCTGATCCTGGACGCGCCACGCCGCTACACCCCGTACCAGGCCGCGCGGGCCGCCGACGTCCCGATGGAGCTGGCGACCCGCTTCTGGCGGGCCATGGGCTTCCCCGACATCGGCCAGTCCCGGGCCCTCACCGACGGCGACGTGATCGCCCTGCGCCGGCTCGCCGGCCTGGTCGAGTCCGGCCTGCTCAGCGAGTCGATGGCGATCCAGGTGGCCCGCTCCACCGGCCAGACCACCGCCCGGCTGGCCGGCTGGCAGATGGACACCTTCCTGGAGAACCTCACCCAGGCCGTCGAGCCCGGCCTGACCCGCGCCGACGTCGCCTACCCGCTGGTCGAGCTGCTGCTGCCGGAGCTGGAGCAGTTCCTGGTGTACGTCTGGCGCCGCCAGCTCGCCGCCGTCACCGGCCGGGTGGTCCAGGCCGCCGAGGACAACGAGATCACCAGCGGCCGCCTCGCGGTGGGCTTCGCCGACCTGGTCGGCTTCACCCGGCTGTCGCGGCGGCTGGAGGAGGAGGAGCTCGGCGAACTCGTCGAGACCTTCGAGAACACCTGTTCGGACCTGATCGCCGGGCAGGGCGGCCGGGTCATCAAGACCCTCGGCGACGAGATCCTCTACGTCTCCGAGGACCCGGTCACCGCCGCCGAGATCGCGCTCAGCCTGATCGAGGCCCTCGCCGAGGACGAGACCATCCCCGCGCTGCGGGTCGGCATGGCCTTCGGCACGGTCACCTCGCGGATGGGCGACGTCTTCGGCACCACCGTGAACCTGGCCAGCCGGCTCACCTCGATCGCGCCCAAGGACGCGGTGCTGATCGACGGCGAGTTCGCCGCCGCGCTGGAGCAGTACGGCAGCGTGGCCCCGCCGGACGCGGACGGCCCCGGCCTCGCCGAGGCGCTGTCGGCCGCCGCCGGGATGCCCGCCTCGGGCCTGCCGGTGCCGGGCCTGGACGCCGGGCACCGGTTCCACCTGCAGCCGATGTGGCGCCGGCCGGTGCGCGGGCTCGGGCTGGTCGAGCCGTGGCTGCTGTCGCGGCGGCTGAAGCCGGAGTAGGCCTCCGCCGCTGCCCCTCCCGGGCCCTTCTCGCGCCTCTCCTGGAGCCTTTCCGCTCCCTTCCGGGCCCCTTCCGGTCTTCTCCTGTGCCCTTCCCGGCTTTTCCCGGGCCTTTCCAGCCTTCCCCGGCCCTTTCCAGGACGTGGCCCCGGGCCGGTCCCGATGCTTGGGGTGCCGAACGGTTGAAACCCGTACGGCCGGTTGCGGGTCCGCCCCGGCAAACGGGGCATAACCGAACGAAACCGCCATAGTCTTGGTGAAAGCGGCCGGGTGGGTGCGGCCGCCGTCGGGGGTCCGGCAGGACCGGGCACAGGGAGCGAGGCGAGCCGGTGAGCAGCGAGGCGATCATGACGGACCGCGGCTGCGACTGCGGCGGCCCGCGGCTGTCCGGCCAACTGCCCGACCTGCGGCTGCAGTCCGTGGTCGAGCTGGCCCAGGACATGGCCCGCGCGCTCACCCCGCTGGAGGCCGTCCGGGCCGCCGCCGCCCGCGCCACCGAGGCGCTCGGGGCGACCATGGCGGCCGTCTCCGTCTGGGACCGCGAATCCGGCCGGCTCCGGGTCCTGGTCAACCACGGGGAGCTCGCGCCCGGCGAGGAGGAACTGCCCGAGGACGAGTCCTACCCCGTCGCCGACTTCCCCGAGATCGTCACCTATCTGGAGGAGCGCTGGACCACCGGGCGCCTCCCTCGGGCCTGGCTGCAGACCGCCGAGAACGCCGAACCGCACGCCGGACACGCCCACCCCACCGCCGGCGCGTACTGCCAGGAACGCGCCGCGGCGCTGCGCCGGCGAGGCCGCGCCTGCTGCGTGGTCGCCCCGATCGTCCTGCACGGGCAGGCCTGGGGCGAGCTGTACCTGGCCCGCAGCGTCGGGAAGCCCGGGTTCGTCGCCGCCGACACCGACTACGCGACCCTGCTCGCGGCCCAGATCTCGGCCGGCCTCGCCCAGACCGAACGCCTCGCCGACCTGCGCAAACTCGCCTTCTCCGACCCGCTCACCGGCCTCGCCAACCGGCGCGCCGTCGACGCCCGGCTGGAGAGCGCCCTCACGGCGCACAACCGGGACAACACCGTGGTCTCGCTCGTCGTCTGCGACGTCAACGGCCTCAAGCGGGTCAACGACCAGCTCGGCCACGAAATGGGCGACCGGCTGCTCGAACGGTTCGCCCACCAGCTCTCGGTCGCCGCGGCCAAACTCCCCGGCAGCCTCGCCGCCCGCCTCGGCGGCGACGAGTTCTGCCTGCTCGCCGAGGGGCAGAAGGCCGACGAGGTCGTCGCCGTCGCCGAGGAGCTCTGCGCCCGGGCCCTGGCCCTGTCCGAAGGCGAGGGCGTCGCCTGCGGCGTCGCCTCCACCGGCGACTCCATCGGCCCGGTCACCACCCCAGACCGGCTCTTCCGGCTCGCCGACGCCGCCCAGTACCGGGCCAAGGCCGCCCGGGCCGCCCACCCCGTCGTCGCCGGGCGCAGCCACGGCCCCGGCTTCTCGCCCGACCCCACCGTGCTGCTCGCCGACGCCGCCGACCCGCACCACCGGGCCGACGGACGCGCCCGCCCGGGCCGGGCCGGGGCGGGCGACCGGCGGCGCTTCCGGGGCGCCGCGCACAGCGCCGACCCGGGCCAGCTGCTCACCGCCGTCCTCGCGGCCCTCGACCAGGCCGCCGCCGCCCGGGCCGTCCACCCCGCCGACACCCTCGGCAAGCTCGTCGTCGTCGCCGAGGCCTCCGCCCGGCTGCTCGACGCCGTCGGCTGGTGGGTCTCCTACGTCCCGCCCGGCTCCCACCTCATGCGCACCGCCCAGCACGCCGTCTACCGGATGACCAGCGGCCCCAGCAGCACCCGCGCCGAGACCCAGCGGGCCCAGATCGAGGCCCCGGACGCCGTCTTCGACCTGCGCCACTACCCGATGACCCGCCGCGCCGTCCGCGGCGGCGCCTTCGCCCTGCGCGCCGGCGCGGCCGGCAACGACCCGGCCGAGGAGGCCATGCTGGTCGTCTCCGGCTACCGCGGCATGGTCGCCGCCGGCGGCCAGAACCCGGCCGGCGGCTGGCTCGTCGAACTCTTCGCCGACGACGCCACCCTGCCGCTGGGCCAGGCCGCCTTCGCCATGCGCGCCCTGGTGGCCGTCGCCCTGGCGGGCGCGGCCTCGCCCCCGGTGGTGTGAGGCCGGGGGAGGCTGGTCGGCGCGGTCAGGCCGGCCCGAGGGCGCGCAGGACCGCCTCGACCAGGCGGTCGGCGTAGGCGGGGTCGAGCGGGCCGAGCCGGTAGAGCCAGCGGTAGTGGAGCGGGCCGTAGAGGAGTTCGAGGGCGAGGTCGAGGTCCGCGTCGGGGGCGAGCTGGCCGGCCTCGCGGGCGCTGTGCAGGCGGGCGCGGGTGACGTCGAGGAGTGGGTTCAGCAGGCGGGTGCGGTACTCGGCGTACAGGGCCGGGTCGTTGAGCATCTCGGCGGTGATGGCGCGGTAGCTGCGGTCGAGGGCGGGGTCGGTGAGCTCGGCGGTGGTGGGGCGCAGGACGGTTCGCAGGTCGGCGGCGAGGTCGCCGGTGTCGGGGAGGTCGAGGCCGCCCTCGTGCTCGTTGGTGGCGAGGAAGGCGTCGAAGACGACGGCGCCCTTGGACGGCCACCAGCGGTAGATGGTCTGCTTGCCGACGCCGGCCCGGGCGGCGATCGCCTCGATGGTGAGCTTGCCGAAGCCGACCTCGGCGACGAGTTCGGAGGCGGCGGCGAGGACGGCGGCGCGGGAGCGTTCGCTGCGGCGGGCGGGATCGGGGGCGGTTCTGTGGGCCATGGCGGAAATTCTAAGCGAAGTGGCGAGACGGTACGTATCGTCTTGACGCGGCGTCGGATCCGGGATCATGCTGGAGGGGCGCCAGCGAGACGGACCGTCTCGTCTTGTTCTGAACCCTGGAGGCCCCATGACCCGCTCCGCCCACCCCGCCCACATCCTGATGGTCTCGGTCCCGGCCCACGGGCACGTCAACCCCAGCCTCGCCGTGATCGCCGAACTGGTCGCCCGGGGCCACCGGGTCAGCTACGTCAACGACGCCTCCTTCGCCGAGGCCGTCGAGTCCACCGGTGCCCGCCTCGTCCCGTACCCGACGCGGCTGCCGCTCGCCGACGACCCGAGCGGGTGGCCGGAGGACCCGGTGGCGATCCAGGAGGTGTTCCTGGACGACGCCCTCGCGATGCACCCCGTCCTGCTGGAGGCCTTCGCGGACGACCGCCCCGACCTGGTGCTCCACGACATCGCGGGCTTCGCCGGGCGGGCGCTCGGCGAGCGGCTGGGCGTGCCGGTGGTGCAGCTGTCGCCCACCTACGTCGGCTGGGAGGGCTTCGAGCAGGACATGGCGGAGGTGTACGAGGCGATCCGCAACGGGCCCGGCGGCGCCGAGCACCACCGGCGGTTCGCCGACTGGCTGGCCGAGGCCGGGGCGGTGGAACGCGACGTGGACGCCTTCAAGGGCCGCCCGGTGCGGGCCGTCGCCCTGATCCCGCGCGCCCTGCAGCCCAACGCGGACCGGGTCGACGAGCGGCGCGTCAGCTTCGTCGGGCCGTGCTTCGGCGACCGCGCCCATCAGGGGGAGTGGCGGCGGCCGGCCGCCGCCGAGAAGGTGCTGCTGGTCTCGCTCGGCTCGGCCTTCACCCACCAGCCCGCGTTCTACCGGGCCTGCGTCCAGGCCTTCGGCGACCTGCCCGGCTGGCACACGGTGCTCCAGGTCGGCGCGCACACCGACCTGGCCGACCTGGGCGAGGTGCCGGACACCGTCGAGGTGCACCGGTGGGTGCCGCAGCTGTCGGTGCTCGCGCAGGCGGACGCCTTCGT
The DNA here is from genome assembly GCF_040685715.1 of Kitasatospora sp. NPDC088264. Lineage (NCBI taxonomy): Bacteria > Bacillati > Actinomycetota > Actinomycetes > Kitasatosporales > Streptomycetaceae > Kitasatospora > Kitasatospora sp. NPDC088264. The sequence continues at coordinate 29,043 of NZ_JBFBIR010000070.1, read as the reverse complement.
CACCCACGCGGGCATGGGCGGCTCCAGCGAGGGGCTGTACCACGGCGTGCCGATGATCGCCGTGCCGCAGGCCGCCGACCAGTACGCCAACGCGGACGCGCTGGTGGGGCTCGGCGTCGCCCGCCGCCTGGACACCGGGGAGGCCACCCCGGAGGCGCTGCGCGGCGCGCTGCTGGAGCTGGTCGGCGACCCGGCGGTGGCCGAGCGGCTGAAGGCGCTGGCCGCCGCCGGCCGGGCCGAGGGCGGCACCGCCCGCGCGGCGGACCTGATCGAGGCCGAGCTCAGGGGGTGACCGGCGCGGCGGGGGAGGACGTGGCGGGGGAGGGCGCGGTGATCCGGTCCGGCCGGGTGTAGACGTTCGCGCCCTCCCCTCGCAGGAAGCCGACCAGGGTCAGGCCCAGCTCCTCCGCGAGGTCCACCGCGAGCGAGGACGGCGCCGAGACGGCCGCCAGCAGCGGGACGCCCGCCAGCGCGGCCTTCTGGGTCAGCTCGAACGAGGCCCGGCCGCTCACCAGCAGGACGTGCCCGGTCAGCGGCAGCCTGCCCTCGCGCAGCGCCCAGCCGACCACCTTGTCCACCGCGTTGTGCCGCCCGACGTCCTCGCGGGCGCAGAGCAGTTCGCCGGTGGCGGCGTCGAACAGGCCGGCCGCGTGCAGGCCGCCGGTGGACTCGAAGGTGCGCTGGGCGGCCCGCAGCCGGTCCGGCAGGCCGTACAGCAGGGACGGCGGGACGGTGAGCGGGTCCTCGCCCACCGGGTGGCGGACGTGAGTGCGGACGGCGTCCACGGTGTCCCGGCCGCACAGGCCGCAGGCGCTGGTGGTGAGCAGGTTGCGGTGCGCGGACAGCGGCAGCGCGCGGGCGGCGCCGCGCAGGGTGGCGTCGACGACGTTGTAGGTGTTGGCGCCGGCTTCGTCCGTCCCGGCGCAGTACCGCAGGGCGGCGAGTTCCTCGGAGGTGTGCACCAGCCCCTCGCCGACCAGGAACCCGGCTACCAGGTCGAAGTCCTGCCCGGGGGTGCGCATGGTGACGGTCAGCGGTTCGCCGCCGAGCCGGATCTCCAGCGGCTCCTCCGCCGCCAGCGAGTCCGGCCGCACCCCGCGCTCGTCCCCCCGCAGCCGCACCACCCGGCGCCGTGCCGTCGCCCGCGTCATCGCCCTGCCACCTCCGTGCGTGTCCGTGGGCACCAGCGTGCGGCACGGGGCGGGCCGGGGGAAAGTCCTGCCGGCCGGTACGGGGCGTGCGATCGTGGCCGTTCCGGATGGCGACCACCTGTTGTCATATCTTCATTCACCTGATGTGATGGTGTATATGGATATGCACAGTGCTGTGGCCCCCGACGCTCCGCTGGTCCAGGTCGGCAAGGCCGACGTCAGCGCCGAGGACGTGCTGGCCGTCGCCCGGGGGAACGCCCGGGTCGAGATAGGCCCCGACGCGCTCGCCGAGATGGCGACGGCGCGGGCACGGATCGACGCCCTCGCGGCCGAACCGCGCCCCGTCTACGGCGTGTCGACCGGATTCGGCGCGCTCGCCGTCCGGCACATCAGCCCCGAACTGCGGGCGCAGCTCCAGCGGTCGCTGGTGCGCTCGCACGCGGCCGGGATGGGACCGGCCGTCGAGCGCGAGGTCGTCCGGGCACTCGTCTTCCTGCGGATGAAGACGCTGGCCTCCGGCCGGACCGGGGTGCGCCCGCTGGTCGCGCAGACCATGGCCGCCCTGCTCAACGCGGGCATCACCCCGGTGGTCCGGGAGTTCGGCTCGCTCGGCTGCTCCGGCGACCTCGCGCCGCTGTCGCACTGTGCGCTGGTCCTGATGGGCGAGGGCGTGGCCACCGGCCCGGACGGCGTGGAGAAGCCCGCCGCCGAACTGCTCGCCGCCGCCGGCATCGAGCCCGTCGAACTGCTGGAGAAGGAGGGCCTGGCCCTCATCAACGGCACCGACGGCATGCTCGGCATGCTGGTGATGGCCATCGCCGACCTGCAGCGGCTGTACACCACCGCCGACATCACCGCCGCGATGACCCTGGAGGCGCTGCTCGGCACCGACAAGGTGCTCGCCCCCGAACTGCACGCCCCGATCCGCCCCCACCCGGGCCAGGCGCTGAGCGCCGCCAACATGCTGGCCGTCCTCAAGGACTCCGGCCTCACCGGCCACCACCAGGACGACGCGCCGCGGGTCCAGGACGCCTACTCGATCCGCTGCGCCCCGCAGGTGGCCGGCGCCGGCCGGGACACCCTCGCCCACGCCCAGCTGGTCGCCTCCCGCGAGCTGGCCGCCTCGGTCGACAACCCGGTGGTGCTGCCGGACGGCCGGGTGGAGTCCAACGGCAACTTCCACGGCGCCCCGGTCGCGTACGTGCTGGACTTCCTCGCCATCGCCGCCGCCGACCTGGGCTCGATCTCCGAGCGCCGCACCGACCGACTGCTCGACAAGGCCCGCTCGCACGGCCTGCCGGCCTTCCTGGCCGACGACCCCGGCGTGGACTCCGGCCTGATGATCGCCCAGTACACCCAGGCGGCGCTGGTCAGCGAGAACAAGCGGCTCGCCGTCCCGGCCTCGGTCGACTCGATCCCGTCCTCCGCGATGCAGGAGGACCACGTGTCGATGGGCTGGTCCGCCGCCCGCAAGCTGCGCCAGGCCGTCGACAACCTCGGCCGGATCCTCGCCGTCGAACTCACCGCCGCCGCCCGCGCCCTGGAGATCCGCCAGCAGGCCGACGGCGCGGGCCGGACGGCCCCGGCCACCGCGGCCGCCATGGCCGCCGCCCGGGAGGCGGGGGTCGGCGGCGCGGGCCGCGACCGCTTCCTCTCGCCGGACCTGGAGGCGGCGGCCGCGCTGGTCGCCTCCGGGGAGCTGGTGCGGGCGGTGGAGCGGGTCACCGGGCCGCTGGCCTGAGCCGGTGTGACCTGGTGAGATCGGTGCGTTCGGTGCGTTCGGCGTGACGGGCCGTCGGGTCCGGTGCGGGCGGCGGGGCTCAGTCCCAGTCGTCCCGGGACCGGGACCGCGGCTCGTCCCGGTCCCGGCGGTTGCCGAACGCGGCGGCGAAGTTGACCCCGACGATGCCCGCCCAACTGACGATCAGGCCGATGAAGCCGCCGCTCTGCGGGCTGGCCGCGATCGCGGTCAGCGGGATGCCGAGGACCAGCGAGATCACCGCCAGCCGGTTGCCGGGGAGGCCGAGCCCCGGCCCCGGGCGGTGCGGTCGGCGCCGGTGCGCGGGCTCGTAGTCGTCCATCCGCTCGGCCACCCGGCGCTCGACCCGGGCGTCCAACCGGGCGTCCAGGCGGCTCAGGAACGAGTCGACCAGCTCCGGCTCGTACTCCTTGCCGAGTTCCTTGCGAGCGTGCAGGGCGGCGTCGAGGTCGCGCCGCAGGTCGTCCTGGCGAGTGTCCATGGGACCAGCCTGGGCCCGCGCCGGGGCGCGGTCCATCCGTCGGTGGGGGAATCCGGGCGGGTTCAGGGAGAATTCAGGGTTACCCCGAGCTCCCACCCGCTCGGGCCGTCTCACCCGGCGTCCCGCCGTACGAGACGTCTTTGCCAGGCGCGACGCACTGCTGCACAGTCGTCGTCCGAATCGCTCGCATCCGGAGGTACCGCTGATGACCGCCACCGACGAGGCCGGCACGGTCGGCCCCTCCGCCCGGCTGCTCCAGCTGTTCGAAGGCCACCGACTGACCCCGACCCAGCGGCGGATCGCGCACTCGCTGGTCCGGCACGCCACCGAGGCGCCGTTCCTCTCCAGCGTCGAGGTCGCCGAACTCGCCGGCGTCAGCCAACCGTCCGTCACCCGCTTCGCGGTCGCCCTCGGCTACGACGGCTACCCGGCGCTGCGCAAGCAGCTGCGCGAACTCGGCGCGGGCGAGACCGCCGCGCCGGAGACCCCCGACGACGCGGTGCGCAACGAGCACCAGCAGGCCGTGCTCGCCGAGATCGCCCACCTGCGCCACCTCGCCGAACTCCTCGCCGACCCCGAGCCGATCACCCGCGCCGCCCGGCTGCTCGCCGCCTCCCGCCCGCTGCCGGTGCTCGGCCTGCGGGCCGCCTCCGCGCAGGCGCGCGGCTTCGCCTACTTCGCCGCCAAGGTGCACCCGGACATCCGCCTCCTCGACGAGGGCGGCAGCATGCTCGCCGACCGGCTGGAACAGGCCGCCGCGGCCGGGGCCACCGCGCTGCTCTGCTTCGCGCTGCCGCGCTACCCGCGGGAGCTGATGGACGCACTGGTGGTGGCCCGCGAGTGCGGGCTGACGGTGCTGACCGTCGCCGACAGCGCCTTCGCGCCGGTCGCCAAGCTCTCCGACCTGATGCTGCCGGCCGCCGTCGGCACCGGGCTGGTCTTCGACACCGCGTGCGCGCCGATGATGCTCGGCCGGGTGCTGTTGCAGCGCATGTGTGACGAACTCCCGGGCGCGGAGGCCAGGTTGGAGGCCATCGAGCAGTCCGCCGCGGCACGTGGCCTGTTTTTGGAGTAGACACGGCGGGGAGTAGCCGTCACGAACCCGGGCATCCCCTACAGCAGGGGGTGCCGCCCATGCGCGTGATCCACGAGATGAAGTTCGTCGCCCGCCTGGCCTCGGGTGTCGACGAATGGTCCTGCCCCACCTGCGGACGCCGTGTCACCCTGCGGCGCCTGCCCGATCCCGAACTGACCGTCCTCGACCCGGGAGACGAGTCCGCCGTGCACGTCGGCGTCATCGAACCCGACGCCCGCACCGCCGCCGCGGCCGCCGAGAAGTACGGCCTCGGCCCGGTCCAGAACATCCCCCGCCCGCCGACCCCGCCCGCCCCCGACGCCGCCGACCGCCGCTGGCTCGCCGAGATCGGCATCGACTGGGACGGTGACGCCGCGGCCTGACTCAGGCGCGGGGTGCGTACGGCGGCAGTGCGGAGGTGTCCAGTTCGGCGGGCAGCGGCGCGGGCAGCGGGACGGGCAGCGGGACGGGCTCGCCGTACTTGCCGTGCAGCACGCCCTGGTACTCGCCGTCGCGGGGGTGGGTGCGAAGCGTCCAGACGCCCTTGCGGGGGTCTACCGCGAGGAATGCTGGTTCTCCCACCGCGCGGGTAGGACGGCCAGGTCGGGCGTCGCGTAGTCGTCCTCGTCGCCTGGAAAGGCGATGGATGCCGCCTCGTAGGCCCCGAGGCCGGGCAGTCGTGATCCGATCCGTTCGCGCAGCTGCCGCACGGTGCCAGCGTGCTTGCCCCGGCGGGGCGGAGACAGCAGCAGGGCGCCTCCGATGATCTCGACCCGCAGTCCGGTGCTCTGCTCGATCGCTTCTGCTGCGTGGCGGAGCTTGCCGGGGAGTAGGGGGATGGTCGCCATGGTGTCCTCTGCTGACCCGAGTGGCTGGTGTTTCCGGCCTCAGGGTACGGCTGGCGGGCGTACCGGCGCGGGCGCTGATCGGATGGGTTCGGGGTCTGGTCGGGAGGTGATTGTTTGGATATATTCAGTCGAGCTGAATCTGAATGAATCCATCCGCAGGGAGGCCAGGACATGGTGCAGCAGGCGAGCGGGCCGCGTGAGGTCAGGGCGGCGCGGGGGACGGGGCTGACGGCGCAGGGGTGGCAGCAGGAGGCGGCCCTGCGGATGCTGATGAACAACCTCGACCCGGAGGTCGCCGAGCACCCGTCGAAGCTGGTCGTGTACGGCGGGACGGGCAAGGCGGCGCGGGACTGGCGTTCGTTCGACGCCATGGTGAGGACGCTGGAGGGGCTGAAGCAGGACGAGACCATGCTGGTCCAGTCCGGGCGGCCGGTCGGCGTCATGCAGACCCACGAGTGGGCGCCGCGGGTGCTGATCGCCAACTCCAACCTGGTCGGCGACTGGGCCAACTGGGAGGAGTTCCGCCGGCTGGAGAGCCTCGGGCTCACCATGTACGGGCAGATGACCGCCGGCTCGTGGATCTACATCGGCACCCAGGGCATCCTGCAAGGCACCTACGAGACCTTCTCGGCCGTCGCCAACAAGCGGTTCAACGGGACGCTGGAAGGCACCATCACCCTCACCGCCGGCCTCGGCGGGATGGGCGGCGCCCAGCCGCTGGCCGTCACCATGAACGGCGGCGTGGCGATCTGCATCGACTGCGACCCGTCCCGGATCGCCCGCCGGATCGAGCACCGCTACCTGGACGTCGAGGCCAAGGACCTCGGGCACGCGCTGGAGCTGGCCACCGCCGCCCGCGACAAGCGGCAGCCGCTGTCCATCGGCGTGCTGGGCAACGCCGCCGAGCTGGTCCCGCAGCTGCTCGCGATGGACGCGCCCATCGACATCGTCACCGACCAGACCAGCGCCCACGACCCGCTCGCCTACCTGCCGGTGGGCGTCGCCTTCGACGACATGGCGGACTACGCGGCGGCCAAGCCCGCCGAGTTCACCCAGCGGGCCCGCGAGTCGATGGCCCGGCACGTCGAGGCGATGGTCGGCTTCCAGGACGCGGGCGCCGAGGTCTTCGACTACGGCAACTCGATCCGCGGCGAGGCCCAACTGGCCGGTTACGACCGCGCGTTCGCCTTCCCCGGATTCGTCCCCGCGTACATCCGGCCGCTGTTCTGCGAGGGCAAGGGCCCGTTCCGCTGGGCGGCGCTGTCCGGCGACCCGCAGGACATCCACAAGACCGACAAGGCCGTCCTCGACCTCTTCCCGGAGAACGAGTCGCTGCACCGCTGGATCAAGATGGCCCAGGAGAAGGTGCACTTCCAGGGCCTGCCCGCGCGGATCTGCTGGCTCGGCTACGGCGAGCGCGACAAGGCCGGCGAGCGCTTCAACGACATGGTCGCCTCCGGCGAGCTGTCCGCGCCGATCGTGATCGGCCGCGACCACCTCGACTGCGGCTCGGTCGCCTCCCCGTACCGGGAGACCGAGGCGATGCTGGACGGCTCGGACGCGATCGCCGACTGGCCGCTGCTCAACGCCATGGTCAACGTGGCCTCCGGCGCGTCCTGGGTCTCCATCCACCACGGCGGCGGCGTCGGCATCGGCCGCTCGATCCACGCCGGCCAGGTCACCGTCGCCGACGGCACCGCGCTGGCCGGCGAGAAGATCCGCCGGGTGCTCACCAACGACCCGGGCATGGGCGTGATCCGGCACGTGGACGCCGGCTACGACCGGGCCACCGAGGTCGCCGCCGAGCGCGGGGTCCGCGTCCCGATGGGTGAGCTGTGACGTCCTCGTTCGAAGAGATGTGGGCGGAGCTGCTCCCCGTGGGCCGCTCCGCCGCCTCCGGCGGCTACCGCCGCTTCGCCTGGAACTCCGCCGACGCCGAGTGCCGGGCCTGGTTCGAGCAGCAGGCCCGTGACCGCGGCCTCGCCTACGAGCTGGACCGCAACGGCAACCAGTGGGCCTGGCTGGGCGATCCGAACGCGGGCGGGGCGGTCGTCACCGGCTCGCACCTGGACTCCGTCCCGGACGGCGGCGCCTTCGACGGCCCGCTCGGCGTGGTCTCCTCCTTCGCGGCCCTGGACGAACTCCGCGCACGCGGGGCCGAGTTCACCCGTCCGCTGGCGATCACCAACTTCGGCGACGAGGAGGGTGCCCGGTTCGGCGTGGCCTGCATCGGCTCCCGCCTGTCCGCCGGCGTGCTCTCCCGCGAGGCCGCGTACGAGCTGCGCGACGCCGACGGCGTCCGGCTGCCCGACGCGATGGAGCGGGCCGGCTACGACCCGGGCGCGATCGGCGCGGACGACGACCGGCTGGCCCGGATCGGCGCCTTCGTCGAACTCCACGTCGAGCAGGGCCGCCTCCTCGCCGAGGACCGGCCGGTCGGCGTGGCCAGCGCGATCTGGCCGCACGGCCGCTGGCGGTTCGACTTCCACGGCGAGGCCAACCACGCCGGCACCACCCGGATCGAGGACCGCCGCGACCCGATGCTGACGTACGCCAACACCGTGCTCGCGGCCCGCAAGAAGGCCCGGCAGGCGGGCGCGCTGGCGACCTTCGGCAAGGTCGCGGTCGAGCCCAACGGCACCAACGCGATCGCCTCGCTGGTACGCGGCTGGCTGGACTCCCGGGCCGCCGACGAGGCGACGCTCACCGCGCTGGTCGAGGAGATCGAGCAGGCCGCCGCCGAGCGCGGCGGGCGCGACGGCGTCCGGGTCGAGCTGACCCGCGAGTCCTACACCCCGGTGGTGGACTTCGACGGCCCGCTGCGCGACCGGCTCGCCAAGCTGCTGGACGCCCCGGTGCTGCCCACCGGCGCCGGACACGACGCCGGGATCCTGGCGTCGGCCGTCCCGACCGCCATGCTGTTCGTGCGCAACCCCAGCGGGGTGTCGCACTCCCCGGCCGAGCACGCCGAGGAGGCCGACTGCCTGGCCGGGGTCGCCGCCCTCGCCGACGTACTGGAGGACCTGGCGTGTCGCTGAGCCCGTTGACCTCGGGGACCGAGCCGGTGGCGTACTGGGCGCAGCACGCCTGGCTGCCGTACGACAACGGGCCGGTGGTCGAGCCGGACGTGCTGATCACCGTCGGCCCCGGCGGCCGGATCACCGCGGTGACCCCGGACAGCGGACCCTGCCCGCCCGGGGCCGTCCGCCTCGACGGGCTGCTGCTGCCCGGCCAGGCCAACGCCCACTCGCACGCCTTCCACCGGGCGCTGCGCGGCCACGTCCAGGTCGGCTCCGGCACCTTCTGGACCTGGCGCGACACCATGTACCGGTTCGCCGGGGCGCTCGACCCGGACCGCTACCTGGCGCTCGCCACCGCCGTCTACGCCGAGATGGCGCTGGCCGGGGTCACCGCCGTCGGTGAGTTCCACTACCTGCACCACGCCCCCGGCGGCGCCCGCTACGACGACCCCAACGCGATGGGCGAGGCGCTGATCGAGGCCGCCGCCCGGGCCGGCATCCGGATCACCCTGCTCGACACCTGCTACCTGTCCGCCGGCTTCGGCGCCGAGCCGACCAGGCCGCAGCAGCGGTTCAGCGACGGCGACGCCGAGGCCTGGGCGGTGCGGGCGGACGCGCTCAAGCCCCGCGAGCACGCCCGGATCGGCGCCGCCGTCCACTCGGTGCGGGCCGTCCCGGCCGAGCAACTGGGCACCGTCGCGCAGTGGGCGGCGGTGCGCGAGGCGCCGCTGCACGTCCACCTGTCCGAACAGACCGCCGAGAACGACGCCTGCCTCGCCGCGCACGGCGTCACCCCGACCCGGCTGCTCGCCGACCACGGCGTGCTCGGCCCGCGCACCTCGGCCGTGCACGCCACCCACCTCACCGACGAGGACGTCCGGCTCCTCACCGACACCTCCACCACCATCTGCATGTGCCCCACCACCGAGCGGGACCTCGCGGACGGCATCGGCCCGGCCCGCCGGCTCGCCTCGGCGGGCTGCCCGGTCACCCTGGGCAGCGACAGCCACGCCGTCATCGACCCGTTCGAGGAGGCCCGCGCCCTGGAGCTGAACGAGCGGCTGCGCACCCGCACCCGCGGGCACTGGACGGCCAACCTCCTGCTGCGGGCCGGCACCGAGGACGGGCACGCCTCGCTCGGCTGGCCGGAGGCGGGGCGGGTCGAGGCCGGTGCGCTCGCCGACTTCACCGTCATCGCCCTGGACTCGGTGCGCACCGCGGGCCCGCCGCCCCGGCTCGGCGCCGAGACCGCCGTCTTCGCGGCCTCGGCGGCCGACGTGCGGCACGTCGTGGTCGGCGGCCGGCAGATCGTCCGGGACGGCGTGCACCAGCTCGTCGCGGACGTGCCGGGCGCGCTGCGGGACTCGATCGGCGCCCTGGACCACTGAGTCGTTTCTCCAACTTCCCCCGGAAGGCTTCGTCTTGAGCAGCAGGACCACCTTGATCACGGGCATCGGCAGCCTGGTCACCAACGACCCCGGGCACGGCACCGGGCCGCTCGGCCTGCTCACCGACGCGGCCGTGGTGCTGGACGGCGGCACCGTCGCCTGGGTCGGCCCGGCGGCGCAGGCCCCGGCAGCGGACGAGCGCTTCGACGCCGAGGGGCGGGCGCTGCTGCCCGGCTTCGTCGACTCGCACGCCCACCTGGTGTTCGCGGGCGACCGGACCGCCGAGTTCAACGCCCGGATGTCCGGGCAGTCCTACTCGGCGGGCGGCATCCGCACCACGGTGGCGGCCACCCGGGCCGCGAGCGACGCCGAACTCGACGCCAACCTGGCCCGGTTCGTCCGGGAGGCGCTGCGGCAGGGCACCACCACGATCGAGTGCAAGTCCGGCTACGGGCTGACGGTCGAGGACGAGGCGCGGGCGCTGCGGATCGCCGCGCGGCACACGCCGGAGACCACCTACCTGGGTGCGCACGTGGTGGCCCCCGAGTACGCCGAGGACCCGGCCGGGTACGTCGACCTGGTCACCGGCGAGATGCTGGAGGCCTGCGCCCCGCACGCCCGCTGGGTGGACGTGTTCTGCGAGCAGGGTGCCTTCGACGGCGACCAGGCGCGGGCTGTTCTGACGGCGGGGATCGAGAAGGGCCTCACGCCGCGAGTGCACGCCAACCAGCTCACGTACGGGCCCGGCGTGCAGCTCGCGGTGGAGCTGGGGGCCGCTTCGGCGGACCACTGCACCCACCTGACGGACGAGGACGTGGCGGCGCTGGCGGGGTCGGCGACGGTCGCGACGCTGCTGCCGGGTGCGGAGTTCTCCACCCGCGCCGAGTACCCGAGCGGGCGGCGGCTGCTCGACGCGGGGGCCGTGGTGGCACTCTCCACCGACTGCAACCCGGGCTCCAGCTTCACCAGTTCGATGGCGTTCTGCATCGCGGTCGCGGTCCGGGAGATGGGCATGACCCCGGACGAGGCGGTCTGGGCGGCGACAGCGGGCGGTGCGCACGCGCTGCGTCGCGGCGACGTCGGGACGGTCGCGGTCGGCTCCCGGGCGGACCTGCTGCTGCTGGACGCGCCCTCGCACGTCCACCTGGCCTACCGCCCGGGCGTGCCACTGACGGCGGCGGTCTGGCGCGCGGGCGTCCGGGAGGTCTGAGCCCGGGGACCGTAGACGGCCCCCGTGCCCCCGGGGGCCGTCCTGCTCAGGTGGCGGCGGAAGGGCCAGCAGGCCCCGATGCCAACTTCTCCCGGGGTCATCAGGGCTGACGGTAGGCGCAGACAAGCAGGGTGTCGGCAGCGCGTGCACCCGGTACGGCAGGAGGGAGCCGGTCGACACTGATCTTCGTGAACCCCGACTCGTCCAACAGCTTCGTCCAGACGGTCTCCTGGAGAACCCAGCGGCGCATGGTTGCCGGGGCGCCGTCCGTGGTGCGGGCCGGAACGTCGGCGTGCTGGACGTCCGGTTCAGCGGGGGCACCACCGAGGTAGTGGCCCAGAGTGGAGGCGGCCAGCAGTCCGCCGGGTCGAAGGGCGCGGGCAGCGGCCGGAAGCAGTCGGCGGGGGTCGGCGAAGTCGAGGCTGCCGAACACGGAGTAGAGCACGTCGTACTCGTCTGGATGCTCCTCCAGGTGCGCGGTCGCGTCGGCGCGTACCGTGCGCAGGTGCGGTGCGAGGTGGCCGTAGAGGTCGCAGGCCATCGCGTGCTGCGCGGGGGAGGCATCGACGGCATCGACCCGAGCCGGAGCGTAGTGGGTGACGAGGTGGGCGGCATGACGGGCGGCGCCCGCGCCGAGGTCGGCCACGACGAGGCCGGTGAAGTCCCCCAGCACCTCGACTCCTGGCCCGCCGTCCTGGGCCCAGACCCAGTGGAAGGCGCCGGGGACGGTCCGCTCCGTGTCGGCGCGGGCGCGGCCGTAGTGGTGCCAGAGGTCCGGCGCGACAGCTTGGGTACGAGAGGGGGTGGTCGTCACCCGGGTCATCCTCGCGCCCGGTGTGCGCTGGCGCAGGGGTTCGGGTGAACTCCACCCTTCCGGGTCGCGGTGGCCCCGGACTGAGCCTGGGGCCACCGCAACTATCCCGTCAGTGCGAGTCGTTGCCGGGGTGGCAGGGGCTGCACTTGGCGGCATCCGCCCACAGCGGCAGGTCCACGTCCCAACCGTCCGCTGCGATGAGCTGGGCGGTGCGCAGCACGGTGTCGTCGTCCTTGTACTCGACCTGTCAGCCGAAGCGCAGGACCTGGGTGCTGCCACCGGCCAAGACACGCTCGTAGTCGCACTCACCGTTGAGCGAGCGGTAGTTGATGACCGGATCGCCGGCTCGTACGAGGGTGGTCGCGCATCCGAGGCACCAGGGCTGTGGCGGGTGTACGTCGAGATCCTCGATCACTGCGGGAGCAGAGCACTGCGTGCAGTCCGCCATCGGATCCTCCCCGGGGTCAGGCCCAGGTGGAGCCGCACGCGGTGCAGCCCCATCGGCCGTCCATGGTCTGGTGGGTGGCGCTCGATCCGCAGACCGGGCAGGCGCGGGCACTCGGCTCGTCGGCCCGCTCCAGCAGGGTACTGGGCGTCGGGGCGGTGGCGGGTTCAGTCTCGGTGACGGGCTTGTCGAGCAGGACGCTGCTCATGACGTCTCCCTCAGGATGGCTCCCCGCTGTTCACGGTCGACGCCACCAGCGCCCAGGTGGACCTGTACTGGATCGGTGTACACACGGCGCTGGGCACCCCCGACGAGGGCGTGCCGTATGCGGCGCGGATCGTGCCAGGCCAGCTGCCGACCGCTGAGCGCCGGGCTCGGTACGGCACGGACTGTGCGCGCATGTGGCACCGCCTCGGCGCCCACCGCAAGACGTTCACGTTGCTGCGGTTCACCGAGCAGGTCGCCCCGGAGGAGGTGCGCCGGCCTGCTCTGCGGGCGCTCACAGCGGACCTGCTGTACGCGCCGGTCACGGTGCCCGGCGTGCGGGAGCTTGCGGCGCGCACAGGCGTCGCATAGGGATGACGGCCCCTGCGGGGTGGACGCTGGTGGCGAAATCGATCAGCGGCGTCCGGCGGCAACGGTCAAGAGTGCATCCTCTGGCCGCAGGTGGAACCCAGCTCTGCCGACTTGGCCGCATTCTCCCTGCCGGCGGCCTCTTGCGGGGAGCAAGAGGCCGCCGGAACGATTCGTTCAGGGGGCGGTGGTGAGGTGGTCGAACTCGCCGGCCTTGGCGCCCCGGAGGAAGTCGGCGAATTTGAGGCGGGTGGTTCGGACGATCGCCTCGCCCTCGTCGGACTCCCGGAGTTCGATCACCCCGTCGGCGGTCCGCACCTCGACACAGTCGGAGTTGGAGCCGGAGTAACTGGACTTCTGCCAGGAAGAGTTAGACATGCTTACTTTCCATATCCTTCTTGATGGATCTAATGAACTCTCGGGAGTCGCCTTCGGATAGAGCCGCTGAATCGAGCCGGGCGAGCATGGCGCGAAACCTGGCGATGTGAGCGGGCGCATCGAAGAGCACGTTGCCGACGGCGGAGTCCACCTGCACGGTGTCGAGCTCCCGAACCGGGCCTTCGACATACGTGAAGTTCTCGTAGTTGAGCGGAAGCGTATCTACATCGAACAGCACGACTCGGATCGAGACCTTTGGGCGCCCGGAGTCTTCGATGAGGCTGCAGAGCTGTTCGGCTTGGACCTGCGGTCCGCTGAACTGCATCCGCAAGGCAGCCTCATGGATGTAAGCGGAGTACGGTGTCGCGCCGGATCGAAGCAGCTCTCGTCGTCGGATGCGGAACGCGGTTCTCAGGTCGACCTCGTGGCGCGGGAGAGGTGTCAAGGCTCGATCGAAGACGGCAGACGTGTATCCACTTGTCTGGAGCAGCCCGGGGATGAAGGCCATCGTGTAGGTCGAGAGCCCGCTTGTATGGCCTTCGATCTCGGCGACCTCAAGGAAGTCGCTCGAGAGGGTCCCGCGGTACTCCTCCCACCAGCCGCCCTTGTTGCGATCCGTGATGATCGCTGCCAACGCATCGATCAGAGGCTCGTTGACGCACATGCACAATGCCGCAATCGTGCGCAGGCGTTCGATGCTGACGCCGGTCCTGCCGCTCTCCATCTGTGTCACATGGGCAGGGTTGATGCCCAACGCGCGGGCGAGTTGACTTCCGCCGAGGCCTGCCTGCTCCCGCATCCGGCGCAGCTCAGCACCCAGGCGCAGCTGACGGAGAGTCGGGTTCGTTCGAAGCGCCATGGAGTCCTCCCTGCAAGTCGTGGGACCAGTCTGCCGGAGAGGGACTGCCACGTTGGAGGGAACTTCCCCTGCTTCGCCACAAATCTGTGGCGCTCCACGTTATCGTCGTCTTCAGCTCGATCCGACGGATCGTCAGTAATGCCTGCATCCAGGGCAGTAGGCGCCTGCTGCCCGCACGCCGAAGAGCAGCCGCCGCCCCGGCCTGGCTCACGGCGACGACCGTCACCACCTCTCCCCACGCCACAGCCTCACGGAGGTTCCCGTGTGCACCCGTAACACCCCCTCGCTCACCCTCTCCCGGCAGGCCCTGCGGGACGCCATGACCCGCAGCGGCTGGGACGCCGACGCCATCTTCAACGCCGAACTCGCCCTCTGCGAGCTCATCGTCAACGCCTGGCGGCACGGCGACACCCCCGCGCCCGTCGTCTGGTTCTCCGTCCTCGGCCGCACCCTCCGGGTCACCGTCTCCGACGAGAGCGACGCCCTCCCCCGGCAGCGAACCCCCGCCGATTTCGCCGAGTCCGGCCGGGGCCTCCAGCTCGTCGCCGGGCTCACCCGCCGCTGGGGCGTCGACCCGCAGAAGCGTGGCAAAACCATCTGGTACGAGCTGGAGCTGGACTCCCTCGCGTGACCCGCGACCCCGTCGTTCCGGAGGACTCCCGGATGCGCGACTACACCAAGCCCCACATCATGGACCTCCTGGGCGAGTTGCACAGGCGCGGCCTGCCGCACGGGCTCCTCTGGGGATCCGCCTCGCCCGGCGAAACGACCCTCGACGGCCGCATCCTGATCGACTTCGGGAATGCGCCGGTCAGCACTCTGCTCAACCTCCTCCACCTGCTCCGCGACCTGGACGATGACGACGAGGGGTGGCGCCAGTGAAGCTCTTCATCGGCGCGATCCTCCTCGCCCTCCTCGCCCTCGCGATCGCCACCGTAGCCCTCGGCGTCCTCGCGACCCTCAAGATGCCCCGCCCCGAGGAGCGCGACGAGCAGCGCTGAAACACGCGAAGGCCCTCGCCCACCCAGGGCGAGGGTCGCGCGGTTGCCCGCTCTGCGTCAGTCCGCCTGAAGCTCCTTCGCCACCTGCTCCGCCAACACGCGGGCGCCCTCAAGGCGCGGGTCCTCGGGATGCGCGTACGGCCCGAGGATCTTCGCCGCGACGAACAAGGTCATCAGCTTGCCGTCCCGGCTCGCGAAGTCGCCGCTCCGCTCGACGCGAACGCGATCGGCCAGCGCCGGTACGGCAAGCGACGCCGCCCACAGGGTGGCAGCGTCCAGGCCACGTGGGGCCATGCCCCAGTCCTCCCAGTCGAAGAGGCAGAACTCGGGCGCTGTCACGTTCGCCCAGTTCAGGTCCGCGTGCGCCGGACACCACCCGCTCACCGTGGCATCGACGTCCGGGAACACCTGACGGATCGTCTGAGCCACCAGCTCCTGGGTGATGGTCTCCGTGTCCGGCGTGGCGATCCGATTCGTCCGCTGGCCGGCGAGCGCATCGAGAGAGGCGTTCAGCTCCGACCACCATCCGGGCGGCAGCCGGGGCTCCTCGGCCACGACTGCGGACCCCGCTGGGGTGGATGGCAGCAGTTCGGTCTCGTCGGCCCGCCACATCACCGGCTCGGCCTCGTCCCGCCAGGCGAGGCCGGCCAGCCACGCGGGCTTCGCGATACCGTGCAGGGCCTCGGCGGAGGGGGTGCCGTCCCCGCCCTGGGCGCCGATCCGGTCGAGCCCCCGCCGCTCGATGCGTACCCACGTGCCACGCGCCGTGCCTGCTCCCACGGATCGGCGTTTACGGACCACCGCAGCCCTGTCGAGCCGCGTCCCCAAGGCCGTCTCGACACGTCCCAGCACCTCGTCCACCGGTACCCGGCGCAGATCCGTCATCGGGCAACGGTAGCGATGCCCGGCGGGGTCGGAGCCGCTCCCCAAGGCCCGGGCCACAGGCAGATCGGCTTTCCTGCGCGGTCAGGCGGTCTCTATGCGGCGGGGACCAGGCTGCGGCGTCGGGTCGTACGGGCGCCGCTCAGCCCACGCCCAACGACCGCCGCAAGAACTCCAGTTCGTGCCGGAGCAGGTGCTCCACCACGGCCTCGTCGGTCGGCCGGTGCCCGGTGGCGCGCAGCGGCAGGACCTCGTGCGGGCGGCCGGCGGCGAGCAGGGCACTGGACAGCCGCAGGGCGTGGGCGGGGTGCACGTTGTCGTCCACGAGGCCCTGGATCAGAAGCAGCGGGCGGCTCAGCTTCGGCGCCTCGGCGATCAGTGAGCCGCTGTCGTAGTGCTCGGGGTGCTCGTCGGGGTGGCCGAGGAAGCGCTCCTGCCAGTGGGTGTCGTAGAGCCGCCAGTCGGTGGGGGCAGCTCCGGCCGACGCGGCGTGGAAGACGTCCGGGCGCCGCAACACGGCGAGCGCGGCGAGGTAGCCGCCGTAGGACCAGCCGCGGATGCCGACCCGGTCGAGGTCGAGCACTCCCGGCCGCAGCCGGGCCGTCTCCCACAGGCCCTCGATCTGGTCCTCGAGGGCGGGCCCGGCCTTGTCGCCGTAGACCGTCTTCTCCCAGTGCGGCCCGCGCCCCGGAGTGCCGCGGCCGTCCACCACCAGCACCGCGAAGCCTTGGTCGGCGAACCACTGGGACACCTGCTCGTGCCAGGCGCCGCCGGTGGTGGCCTTCTGCATCGCGGGCCCGCCGTACGGGTCGAGCAGGACGGGCAGCGGGGTGCCGCCGGGATGGTGGCCGGTGGGCAGGAAGAGGTTGGCGCGCAGTTCGCGCGGGCCGAGGCGGAGCAGCTCGGGGCGGGCGGTGACGACGGGCGCTTCGGTGTACGAGGTGAGCGGCAGCGGCGGGCGGCCCTCCCGCAGAACGGTGGCGCGGCCGTCGGTGGTGAGGACCAGCGTGCCGCCGCGCTCGACGCCGCCGTGTACGCCGGGCCCGCTGCTCAGCCTTTGTACGCCGGAGCCCGGTTCGTACGTCCACAGGTGGGTCTCGGTGGGTTCGTCGGAGGCGGTGAACAGCACCCGCTCGCCCTCCACCCCGACGACGGCCCGCAACTGCATCGCCTCCGGGGTGACCGGTTCGCCGTCCACGGTCAGGTGCCGGGTGTCGCCGAGGTCGGCGGTGTCGACCAGCGCCCCGCCCGCCGTCCGCACCGGCAGTCCCGGGAGCAGTTCGACCCACCGCGGGTCGGTCCGCTCGGCGAGCACCCGGGTGTCCCCGTCCGCCCCGATCGCCAACGTACGGACGGTGCGCTGGTCGCGGCTCTGCACGGCGGCGTACGGGCCGTGGCCGTCCCAGCCGGCGGCGGTGAGGTACTCGAAGGCGGCGCGGTCCCAGCGGACCTCCGTGCGGGTGCGGCGGCCGTCCAGCCCGAGCAGCCAGAGCGTGACGTCGGCGTTGGCGGTGCCGGCCAGCGGGTAGCGGATGGCGCGCGGGGGGTGCTGCGGGTCGGTGGGGTCGGCCAGGAAGAGCCGGGTAAGCGCACCGGCATCGACCCGGGCGACCAGCAGGGCGGTGCCGTCGGGGGACCACCAGTGGCCGCGGGTGCGGTGCATCTCCTCGGAGGCGACGTGCTCGGCGAGGCCGTAGCCGACGTCCTCGGCCTCCGGCTCGGCCAGCGCCCGGTCGCCCGTACCGTCCGCACCGGCCACCCGCAGGACGCCGCCGCTGACGTAGGCGATCCGGCGGCCGGTCGGGTCGAGGCGGGGATCCACCGGCTGCTCGGCGGAGGCGAGCGGGCGGAGCGAACCCGAGGCGGTGTCGGCCAGCCACAGCGTGCCGTCCAGCGCGAAGGCGGCGAGCCGACCGGTGGCGTCGGTGCTGTACGCGGCGATGCCGCCGGAGGCGCCCAGCGCGGCCGGGTCGGCGACCAGCCGTTCCCGGCCGGTGGCGGTGTCGAGCGCCCAGAGGCAGGCGAGCGGGTCGGTGCCGCCGCGGCTGCGCAGGAACAGGACGGCGGCGCCGTCGGCGGTGATGCCCGGGTGGGCGGGGGCGCCCAGGGTGAAGCACCGGGTGCGGGCGAGCTGGCGCGGTAACGGGTCGGTCGTCATGCCGGGCACCATAGGCACGGCCGGCGCGGCGCTGTCGAGGGGGAAACGGCCGGGGCCGCCGCGGATCTCAGGAATCCGCGGCGGCCCCGGAGCGGGCGGGCGTGAGCGTCAGTGGACGTCGCCCATGAGCGTGACGACCCGCTTGCGGTACATCGCCAGCGCGAGGCCGGCGACGATCGCCATGCCGCCCTGGACCGCGAAGTACCAGCTGCTGCCGACCACCTTGTCGCCCAGCACCAGCTGGAAGATAGCGGCCACGCAGTCACCGGCGGTGACGGCGAGGAACCAGACGCCGACCATCTGGCTGGCGTACTTGGCGGGCGCCAGCTTGGTGGTCACGGACAGGCCGACGGGGGAGAGGGCGAGCTCGCCGACGGTCTGGACCAGGTAGACCATGGCCAGCCACAGCGGGGTGACCTTGGTGTCGCCGGTGGCGGCGGCCATCGCCAGCATCATGACCATGAAGGAGGCGCCGATCATCAGCAGACCGAAGGCGAACTTCATGGTGGTGCTGGGGTTCTTCGACCGGCGGGCCAGGGCGACCCAGAGCCAGGCGAAGACCGGGGCCAGCGCCATGATGTACAGCGGGTTGAGCGACTGGAACCAGCTGGACGGGAAGTTGATCCCGAACAGCGTCGAGGCGGTGTGGTCCTTGGCGAAGACGTTCAGCGTCGAGCCGGACTGGTCGTAGATCATCCAGAACACGGCGGCGGCGACGAAGAACCAGATGTAGCCGCTCATCTTGGACTGCTCGTCGGCGCTGAGGTCCTTGTCGCGCTTCACCTTGGCGAACACGAAGAAGGGGATCGCCAGGCCGGCGATGGACAGCGGCCAGACGGCCCAGTCGATGGTGAAGTGGCCGGTGGAGACGACGATGCCGTAGAAGACGACCGCCGCGGCCAGCCAGATGCCGGCCTTGCGGAAGATCTTGCGCTTCTCGTCCGCGCCGATGGGCGAGGTCACGATGTCGCTGGTGGGGCTCAGGTGGCGGGTGCCCAGCAGGAACTGGAGCAGGCCGAGCGCCATGCCGATGCCGGCCAGGGCGAAGCCCAGGTGCCAGTCGACCTTCTGGCCGACGGTGCCGACCACCAGCGGGGCGAAGAAGGCGCCGAGGTTGACGCCCATGTAGAAGATCGTGAAGCCGCCGTCGCGGCGCGGGTCGTTCGGGCCGTCGTAGAGGTGGCCGACCATCGTGGAGATGTTGGCCTTGAGCAGGCCCGAGCCCACCGCGATGCAGACCAGACCGGCGAAGAACGCGCCGGTGAACGGCACGGCCAGCAGGAAGTGGCCGAGCATGATGATCGTGCCGCCGATGGCGACCGTCTTGCGGGCGCCGAGGAAGCGGTCGGCGATCCAGCCGCCCGGGAGGGCCAGCAGGTAGACCATGGCCGTGTAGACGCTGTACACGGCGCCAGCGGTCGCCAGCTTCATGCCGAGGCCGCCGTCCGTGACGGAGGCGGTCATGTAGAGCACCAGCAGGGCGCGCATGCCGTAGTAGCTGAAGCGCTCCCACATCTCGCTCAGGAAGAGCGTGGCGAGCCCTCGGGGGTGACCGAGGAAGGTCTTGCCGCTGGGCGAGGCCGGGGTGAGGCCGGCTTCCAGGGTGGTAGACGCCATGAGTAGGGGTTCCTTGCCTGACAGCGTCCGCCAAGGGGGGTGGCGGCGGACGTGGACGGAACCACTCTACGTGGCGATATTTAGCGTTATCAGATGACAAAAGCCACGAATCAGGTATGGGAATGGCAAAGTCCGTGACAGATCTGCCCGATCTATCCATGGTAGACGGGCAAATTTCCCTTCAATTTCAAGATTGGAGGCCGGATTCTTCGCCGAACGGGCGGTCTGCGACGGCGTGTTGAGCCTGGAGGGGCTCTTGTGTAACGATCACGCTCTGTGAACTACCTCACAAGGCAGTCCGCCATACCCGGGCGGACTACCATCACCACATGACCTGTGTGCTGCTCGCCGAGGACGATCCGGCGATCTCCGAACCGCTCGCCCGAGCCCTGCGACGTGAGGGCTATGAGGTGCTCGTCCGCGAGGACGGTCCGACCGCACTGGCCGCGGGCCTGACCGAGGAGGTCGACCTCGTCGTCCTCGACCTCGGCCTGCCCGAGATGGACGGCCTGGAGGTCTGCCGTCGCCTGCGCGCCGATGGCAAGAGCTGCCCCGTCCTGGTGCTCACCGCCCGCGCGGACGAGGTGGACACCGTGGTCGGCCTCGACGCCGGTGCCGACGACTACGTGACCAAGCCCTTCCGCCTGGCCGAACTGCTCGCCCGCGTCCGCGCCCTGCTCCGGCGCGGCAACGTCGACCAGCTCACCACCGGCGCGCACGGGGTGAAGATCGACATCGAGTCCCACCGCGCCTGGCTCGGCGAGGAGGAGCTCACCCTCTCCGCCAAGGAGTTCGAGCTGCTGCGCGTCCTCGTCCGGGACGCCGGCCGGGTGGTCACCCGCGAGGAGATCATGCGGCAGGTCTGGGACACCACCTGGTGGACCTCCACCAAGACCCTGGACATGCACATCTCCTGGCTCCGCAAGAAGCTCGGTGACGACGCGGCGAACCCGCGGTACATCGCCACCGTGCGCGGAGTGGGGTTCCGGTTCGAGAAGAATTAGCCCCGTACGGAGAACGCGGCCGGGAGTCGGCCGATGAAGCGGAGCACCTCGGGGAGCGGCAGCGTGAAACGCCGGATGATCAACTCGCTGCTGGGCGTCGTCCTGGTGGTGGTCGTGGTGTTCTGCGTGCCGCTCGCCCTGGTCGAGAAGCGCACCATCGTCAACTCGGCCCAGGACCGGGTGGACGCGTCCGCCGTCCGGGTGCTCGCCCTGGTCGAGAACCGGCTCTCCGCGGGCGAGCCGGTCACCGGCCGGGCCTTCGACAACCAGGTCACCGAGGGCAGCTACGTCGAGGTGCAGATCCCCGGCCAGGACGTCGTCTCCAGCGGCGAACGCCTGGCCGGCGGCCACCTGCTGAAGGCCGTCGAACGCGGCAACAGCGGCGAGGTCGTCACCGTCGAGCAGTCCCGCGCGGACGTCGACCACGAGATCGCCAACATGCTGCTGCTGCTCGGCGTCGTCGCCCTGCTGGCCGTCCAGGCCGCCGTGGCGCTCGCCGTCTGGCAGGCCAAACGGCTCGCCCGGCCGCTCACCGACCTGGCCGAGACCGCCGAACGGCTCGGCTCCGGCGACCCGCGCCCCCGCGACCGCCGCTACGGGGTGCCCGAACTCGACCGGGTCGCCGAGGTGCTGGACACCAGCGCCGAGCGGATCGCCCGGATGCTCACCGCCGAACGCCGGCTCGCCGCCGACGCCTCGCACCAGCTGCGCACCCCGCTCACCGCGCTCTCCATGCGGCTGGAGGAGATCACCGCCCTCGCCGAGGAGCCGGAGACCGTCAAGGAGGAGGCGACCATCGCCCTCCAGCAGGTCGAACGGCTCACCGACGTCGTCCAGCGGCTGCTCACCACCCAGCGCGACCCGCGCAGCCCCACCGCGGTGGCCTTCGACCTGGACGAGGTGATCAAGCAGCAGGTCGAGGAGTGGGGCCCGTCGCTGCGCGAGACCGGCCGGGTGCTGTCCCTGGAGGGCCTGCACGGGGTCACCGCCGTCGGCACCCCGGGCACCGTCGCCCAGGTGCTGGCCACCCTGATCGAGAACTCGCTGATGCACGGCGCCGGGACGATCACCCTGCGGGTCCGGCCCTCCGGCACCTCGGTGGTGGTCGAGGTGCAGGACCAGGGCGCCGGCGTGCCGCCGGACCTCGGGAACCGGGTGTTCGAGCGCGCCGTCAGCGGCCGCAACTCCACCGGCATCGGCCTGGCCGTCGCCCGCGACCTCGCGGAGGCGGACGGCGGGCGGCTCGAACTGCTCTCGCTGAAGCCCGCGGTGTTCGCGCTCTTCCTCGGCCGCAGCCACGCGGACTGAGCCGGGGCGGGTGCGGCCAGGGGGTGCGGCCGGGGGTGCGGCCGGGGGTGCGGTCGGGGGTGCGGTCGTCCAGAGCGGACGGTCAGTCGGCTACTCGGCCTTGGCGTAGCGGATCTGCTCGGCGGCCAGCATCAGTTCGGCCTGGGCGGCCAGCTCCTGGCCGCTGGTGTCGTTGGTGCCGCTGGTGTCGCCGGTGCCGCTCGCTTCCTGCGCGACCGGCTCGGGCAGTGCCTTGAACACCCAGGTCCGGTACGAGAAGAAGCGGAACACGGTGGCCACCGCGAGGCCGGCCACCTTGGCGCCCAGCTGCTCGTAGTGCGAGTCGAGGCCGAGCACGTACACCGAGAAGCCGAGCACTCCGGTCTCGATCAGCATGCCGATGCCGCTGTACACCAGGAACAGCGTGATCTCCCGCTTGCGCGAGGCGGCGTCGCGGTCCCGGTACAGCCAGTAGCGGTAGCCCAGGTAGTTGGTGGCGATGGCGATCAGCGTCGCCGCGATGTTGGACCGCAGCGAGGCCAGGCCCAGCCCGTTGAGGCACACCCAGAACACGGCGAAGTTGACCACCACGCCGCTCAGGCCGACCAGGCCGAACTTCACCACTTCGCCTGACAGCCCCCGCAGTTTCTGCGAGAGCGAAGGGCTCGAAGCTGCGGTCGTCGCCATACCGGGCTGCCTCCATGTGCCTGCGGGTCGAAGAGCGGATCGCGTGGACGCGTCCACCCCTTGAGCCCTGCGTGCACGCACATGATCGGACTGCGCAGACCAGGACCTAGCCGTCCAGGCTACCCGCTTCCACCGAACGGCTCAGCCCCCAGGGCTCCGGGTTGACTGGGACGTCCAGCCCACCCCAGCGGTTCCACCGCCCCCGACCGGCCCGGATATCCTGGCGGGGTGACTTCCCCGGGCAATGTGAATTTTCCAGTGGTGGGCATGATCGGCGGCGGGCAGTTGGCCCGCATGGCACACCAGGCGGGCATCCCGCTCGGGGTCAGGTTCAAACTCCTCGCCGACACGCCCCAGGACTCCGCCGCACAGGTGGTCTCCGACGTCGTCCTCGGCGACTACCGCGACCTCGACACGCTGCGCCGCTTCGCGGCCGGCTGCGACGTGATCACCTTCGACCACGAGCACGTCCCCACCGAGCACCTGCGGGCCCTGGAAGCCGACGGCATCGCCGTCCGGCCCGGCCCGGACGCGCTGGTCAACGCCCAGGACAAGGGCGTCATGCGGGCCAAGCTCGACGCCATCGGCGTGCCCTGCCCCCGGCACCGGATCGTCGCCGACCCGGCCGACGTCACCGCCTTCGCTGCCGAGGGCTCCGGCTACCCGGTCGTGCTGAAGACCGTCCGCGGCGGCTACGACGGCAAGGGCGTCTGGGTCGTCGCCGGCGAGGAGGACGCGCAGGCGCCGTTCCTGGCCGGCGTCCCGGTGCTCGCCGAGGAGAAGGTCGACTTCGTCCGCGAACTCGCCGCCAACGTCGTCCGCTCGCCCAGCGGCCAGGCCGTCGCCTACCCGGTGGTGGAGAGCGTCCAGGAGAACGGCGTCTGCGCCGAGGTCACCGCCCCCGCGCCCGACCTCGACCCGGCCCTCTCCGACGAGGCCCAGCAGCTGGCCCTGCGCATCGCCGGCGACCTCGGCATCACCGGCCACCTCGCCGTCGAACTGTTCCAGACCAGGGACGGCCGGATCCTCGTCAACGAGCTCGCCATGCGCCCCCACAACTCCGGGCACTGGACCCAGGACGGCGCCGTCACCTCGCAGTTCGAGAACCACCTGCGGGCCGTCCTCGACCTCCCGCTCGGCGACCCCCGGCCGCGCGCCAAGTGGACCGTCATGGTCAACATCCTCGGCGGCGACTACCCGGACATGTACCACGCCTTCCTGCACTGCATGGCCCGCGACCCCGGCCTGCGGATCCACATGTACGGGAAGGACGTGAAGCCCGGCCGCAAGGTCGGCCACGTCAACGTCTTCGGGGACGACCTCGACGACGTCCGCGAGCGCGCCCGCCACGCGGCCGCCTACCTGCGAGGAACGATCACCGAATGACCTCCTCCCCTTCGAGCCCGCTCGTCGGCATCGTCATGGGCTCGGACTCCGACTGGCCCGTCATGGAGGCCGCCGCCCAGGCCCTCGACGAGTTCGAGATCCCCTACGAGGTCGACGTCGTCTCGGCGCACCGGATGCCCCGCGAGATGGTCGCGTACGGCGAGAACGCCCACCGGCGCGGCCTCAAGGCCATCATCGCCGGCGCCGGCGGCGCCGCCCACCTGCCGGGCATGCTCGCCTCCGTCACCCCGCTGCCCGTCATCGGCGTGCCGGTGCCGCTGCGCTACCTGGACGGCATGGACAGCCTGCTGTCCATCGTCCAGATGCCGGCCGGCGTCCCGGTCGCGACCGTCTCGGTGGCCGGCGCGCGCAACGCCGGCCTGCTCGCCGTGCGGATGCTGGCCGCGTTCGACCCCGAACTGACCGAGCGGATGACCGACTTCCAGGCCGAGCTGAACAACCAGGCCACCGAGAAGGGCAAGAAGCTCCGCGCCAAGGTGGCCGGTTCCTCCTCCTTCGGCTTCGGCAAGTAACCCCGGTGGTGGGGGTGGGGTAGAACAGCCGGTATGACTACCGCTCAGGACACCCCCACCCCGCTGGACCGCGCCCGGGCCCTGCTGCGCACCGCCCCCGTGGTCGACGGCCACAACGACCTCCCGTGGGCGATGCGCGAGCAGGCCGGGTACGACCTCGGCGCGGTCGACCTCGCCGCCGACCAGAGCGACCGCCTGCACACCGACCTCGCCCGCCTCGCGGAGGGCGGGGTCGGCGCGCAGTTCTGGTCCGTCTACGTGCCGACCCGGCTGGCCGGTGACCACGCGGTGAGCGCCACCCTGGAACAGATCGACTTCGTCCACGCCCTGGTCGAGCGCTACCCCGACCGGCTCCGGCTCGCCCGCACCGCCGACGACATGGAGGCCGCCCGCGCCGAAGGCCGGATCGCCTCCCTGATGGGCGCCGAGGGCGGCCACTCCATCGACTGCTCGCTCGCCACCCTGCGTGCTCTCCACGAGCTCGGCGTGCGGTACCTGACGCTCACCCACAACGACAACGTGCCGTGGGCCGACTCCGCCACCGACAAGCCGGCGGCCGGCGGGCTGACCCGGTTCGGCGAGGAGGTCGTCCGGGAGATGAACCGGCTCGGCATGCTCGTCGACCTCTCGCACGTCTCCGCCGACACCATGCGCGACGCCCTGCGGGTCACCGAGGCGCCGGTCGTCTTCTCGCACTCCTCCGCCCGCGCCGTCTGCGACCACCCGCGCAACATCCCGGACGACGTGCTCGCCCAGCTGCCCGCCAACGGCGGCGTGGCGATGGCCACCTTCGTGCCCAAGTTCATCCTGCCCGCCGCCATCGAGTGGACCCTCGCCGCCGACGAGAACATGCGCGCCCACGGCTTCCACCCGCTCGACACCACCCCGCCCGCGATGGAGCGCCAGCGCGCCTTCGAGGCCGCCAACCCGCGCCCGATCGCCACCCCGGCCACCGTCGCGGACCACCTCGACCACCTGCGCGAGGTCGCCGGCATCGACCACATCGGCATCGGTGGCGACTTCGACGGCACCGCCTTCCTGCCCGACGGCCTGGACTCGGTGGCCGGCTACCCCAACCTGATCGCCGAACTCCTGCGCCGGAACTGGTCCGAGGCCGACCTCGCCAAGCTCACCTGGCACAACGCCGTCCGCGTCCTGCGCGACGCCGAGTCCGTCGCCGCCGGGTTGCGGGCCAGCCGCCGCCCGTCCATCGCCACCATCGCGCAGCTGGACGGCGCGAAGGGCTGAGGTCAGCCCAGCCGCGGGATCTCGATGGCCGGGCACCTGTCCATCACCATGGCGAGCCCGGCCGTCCTGGTCCGCGCGTACGCGGCCTCGTCGACCACGCCGAGCTGGAACCAGACGGCCTTCGCCCCGGCCGCCACCGCCTGGTCGGCCACCTCCCCGGCCAGCGCGCTGTTCACGAACACGTCCACCACGTCGACCGGGAACGGGATCTCGGCGAGCGAGGCGTAGCCGGGCTCGCCGAGGACCGTCTCGGCCTTCGGGTGCACCGGCACGACGCGCTTGCCGTACCGCTGGAGCACCCCGGCCACCCCGTAGGCGGCCCGGGCGGTGTTGTCGGACAGGCCGACCACCGCCCAGGTGTCGCCGGTGCCGGTGAGGATCTCGCGAACCGTCGCGTCGTCGCCGTAGCTCGTCATGCCGGTGCCAACGACGACCACGGGCGCCGGATTCCCGCGAGCCCCGTACGGAGAGGTCAGTCGAAGTACGCCTGCACCTGGCGGATGAAGGCGGGCCAGCGGCTGCCCGGCGAGCGCGAGCCGAGCTTCGCGTGGTTGAGGCTCGCCCGCAGGTTGTCCTTCAGCCGGACCGGGGAGTTCATGACGGCCTCGTTGCGACGGGCCAGCCGGTTGAGCTCCTCAGGGGTCGGCCAGCGGTCGCTCTTGGCGCTGTTGCACGCCCCGTGGGTCGGGGCGAGGTTCCACGGGCGGTCCAGGTCCGGTTGCGACCCGCCCGGCACGAAGTCGAATCGCCTCATGAGTGAGAACGGGAAGACGTGGTCGACGGCGGCCTTGTCCTCGGCGGTGATCGGCTCGTCGCAGATCAGGCAACGTCCGTACTGGAAGCCGATCAGGGCGTCGATGACCCCGGTGACGGGTCGGCGGCGGCGTCGGTCCATGAGGAGCCACTGCTCCACGTCCACATCGAGCTCGTCGGCGAGCAGGCCTCGGCCGATGCCCAGGGCGAAGACGGACTCCACGATGCTCCAGCGTGCCGCCAACTCCGTCCGTAGCCCGGCGGCCTGCTCCGACGTCGCGATCTGCTGGAGGGCGGGAGTGAGCAGGACGACGCGATCCCGTCCCCGCCCGGACAACTCGTAGAAGCGGTGTGCGACCTCGGTGCCGCCCGCGAGGTTGTGGAACCGGTCCATGACCATGTCCGGCATCGACTTGCAGGCGGCTTGGAGGAGTCGCTCGGTGGGGCGTCCGGCGGCCAGGCACTCGTCGGTCTCCTGCGCGGAGACGGCGAGGAAGTCGTCGTCCCCGCCCATGGCCGGTGCCTGCGGGGCGTCGCGCAACCGGGTGACCAGAGCCATGGAGTACGGCTCGGCCAGCTCCTGCAGCGGCACCTCGGTGTGTCCGGCGGCCGCGCACTCCAGCAGGGCGGATCCCAGCGCGAACTTGTACGTGCGGGCGTTGCGGCCCATCAGGACGGCCTGTCGCCAGGCGGTGCGTGGCGTCGGCTCTCGCCGGTAGAACTCTGTCGTCATCGCGTGCTCCGGGTCGGTCGAACGGGAGGCGTAACTTCAGAACGAAGGGCGGAATTCCAGACGCGCCCGCCCCAGGGGCCTGGGGGCGGGCGCGGGAAGTGTCGGCCAGGCGTCAGCTGGGGCGGCCGAGGGCGCGGTAGGTCCAGCCGGCGGCGCGCCAGGCGTCGGCGTCCAGGACGTTGCGGCCGTCGAGGAGGCGGCGCTCGGCGACCACGGCGCCGAGGTCGGCCGGGTCCAGCTCGCGGAACTCGGCCCACTCGGTGAGGTGCAGGACGACGTGGGCGCCCTCGGCGGCCTCCAGGGCCGAGTCGGCGTAGGCGAGCGAGGGGAACATCTTGCGGGCGTTGTCGACGGCCTTCGGGTCGTAGACGGTGACCTGGGCGCCCTGGAGCTGGATCTGGGCGGCGACGTTGAGCGCGGGGGAGTCCCGGATGTCGTCCGAGTTGGGCTTGAACGCGGCGCCGAGGACGGCCACCCGGCGGCCCAGGAAGCCGCCGCCGCACTGCTCGCGGGCCAGCTCCACCATCCGGGAGCGGCGGCGCATGTTGATCGAGTCGACCTCGCGCAGGAAGGTCAGCGCCTGGTCGGCGCCGAGTTCGCCGGCCCGGGCCATGAACGCCCGGATGTCCTTGGGCAGGCAGCCGCCGCCGAAGCCCAGGCCGGAGTTGAGGAACTTGCGGCCGATCCGTTCGTCGTGCCCGAGCGCGGTGGAGAGCAGCGTGACGTCGGCTCCGGCCGCCTCGCAGACCTCGGCCATCGCGTTGATGAAGGAGATCTTGGTGGCCAGGAAGGAGTTGGCGGCGGCCTTCACCAGCTCGGCGGTCGCGTAGTCGGTGACCAGGAACGGCACCCCGGCCGCGATCGGCTCGGCGTACACCTCGCGCAGCAGCTGCTCGGCGCGCTCGCTGTGGGCGCCGACGACGATCCGGTCCGGGCGCAGGGTGTCCTGGACGGCGAAGCCCTCGCGCAGGAACTCCGGGTTCCAGGCGAGCTCGGCGCCCGCGCCGACGGGTGCCAGCGCGGCCAGCCGTTCGGCGAGCCGGCTCGCCGAGCCGACCGGCACGGTGGACTTGCCGACCACCAGGACCGGGCGGGTCAGGTACGGGGCGAGGCCGTCGATCGCGGTGTCGACGTACGACATGTCGGCGGCGAACTCGCCCTTGCGCTGCGGGGTGTTGACGCAGACGAAGTGCACGTCGCCGAACTCCGCGGCCTCCTGGACGGAGCTGGTGAAGCGCAGCCGGCCGGTCGAACCCTCGTGCCCGGCGACGTGCTTGAGCAGCAGCTCGGACAGCCCCGGTTCGTACATCGGGACGCGGCCGGCGGTCAGCGTGGCGATCTTGTCGGGGTCGATGTCCAGGCCCAGCACCTCGAAGCCGAACTCGGCCATCGCGGCCGCGTGCGTGGCACCGAGGTAGCCGGTGCCGATCACGGAGATGCGGAGGGTCACGGGTTCCCCTTTGTGCGGACTCGACCTGTACGGGTGCCTCTGATGCTATCCGCCCCGACGGATCCGGCCTCGATCGCCTGTGCGCCGGGGACGCTAGGCAGTCGCAGGTCGGAGCCCTAGGATCTCTACTGAACGGTAGTTAACCCCGGATTGACTTCGATCACTGGACGAGGCGGGCATCATGGCGGGCAGCGCAGGGGCGGCTGACTTCGATCTCTTCCGTATCTCCGAGGAGCACGAGATGCTCCGTGAGGCGGTGCGTTCGCTGGCCGAGGCGAAGATCGCTCCGTTCGCGGCGGAGGT
>NZ_JBFBIR010000069.1:0-37302 GCF_040685715.1 Kitasatospora sp. NPDC088264 | reverse complement strand
ACCCGGACTCCTGGTGGGCGCTGGTGAACGCCGACGAGGTGGTGGTCACCCAGATCGATGATCCCGGCCCGCCCTCAGCCCCTTCCGGTCCACCGTCGGGGAAGCCGTCAGAGCAGCCGCCGGGCCGTGCCGTTCACATAGTTCCGCGCCACCCGCGCCCGATTCCCGCGCGTCGCCGTACGGCCCACGCCGGTCATGCTTCCCGCGCGGCTCCACCCGGTTCCACGTCCGTCCCTTCCGCCCCCCACCGGTAGGGACCGGTTCCGGAATCCGGGCTATTCACTGTATGGAATCCCCGCATTCCGGGTGTCCACAGTTGACTGTTTTTTAGCAACGAATTGCTTGACCATGAGCCACTTTGCGCACTGGTTCTGTCATGTTCTAGACAGCGTTTTCGACTCCGGAACGCTCTGGCCCCTTGCCGGCCCCCACAGCCGGCCAGAGGAGGATCCGTTGCGCCCCCGCTCCCTTGCCCTCGCCGCGGCGATAGCCGTGCTGCCGCTGACCGCCGTCTCGCTCGGTGTCTCCACCGCGCAGGCCGCCCCCGCTCCCCGTGTCGCGCTCCCGAACACCGTCAACCCGGCAGTGGCCCACTCGGAGAAGAAGGGCGACGTCCCGGCCGAGCAGCAGATCTCGGTGGCCGTCAGCCTGAAGCTGCGTGACACCGCCGCCCTCGACCGCTTCCTCGCCGCGGTCGCCACCCCCGGCACCCCCGAGTTCGGCAAGTACCTGACGCCGGAGCAGTTCACCGCCCGGTTCGGGCCGACCCAGGCCGCCGTCGACCAGGTCAAGACCTACCTGGCCGCCCAGGGCCTGACCGTCACCGAGGTGAGCGCCAACCGCCAGGTGGTCAGCGCCCACGGCACCAACGCGCAGATCTCGCAGGCCTTCGGCACCCACGAGAGCTCCTACGTCGACCCGCAGCTACAGCGCGCCTTCTTCGCCAACGACGCCGCCGCCTCCGTCCCGGCCGACCTGGCCGACGTGGTCCAGGGCGTGAGCGGCCTGGACAACCACGCGGTCCGCAAGAACCGCCTGGCCAAGCCGAACTCGGTCACCCCGCACACGGCCTCCTCGACCCCGAGCGGCTTCGGCCCGTCGCAGTACGACGGCGCCTACAACCTGAACAAGACCGGCGCCGACGGCACCGGCACGACGGTCGCCCTCTGGGAGTTCGACGGCTACTCGTCCTCCAACCTGACCACCTACGACTCGCAGTACGGCCTGTCCGGCCCGGCCGTCTCCACGGTCTCGGTGGACGGCGCCAACTACGACTCCGCCCCCGGCGGGGGCCAGGGCGAGGTCGAGCTGGACAGCGAGATCGTCCGCGGCGCGGCGCCGAAGGCGACCCAGCTGGTCTACGAGGCGCCCAACAGCGACCAGGGCGAGATCGACATGGCCAACAAGATCGTGGCCGACAACCAGGTCTCGGTCATCTCGATCTCGTGGGGCTCCTGCGAGCCGGACACCACCGCCGCCTCGATGACGGCCGTGGACAACGCCTTCAAGCAGGCCGCCGCCCAGGGCATCTCGATCTTCTCCGCCTCCGGTGACGACGGCTCCCGCGACTGCACCCGCTCCACCAGCGGCTCGTCGGTCAAGGCGGTCGACTTCCCGGCGTCCAGCCCGCACCAGACCGGCGTCGGCGGCACCAACCTCCAGGTGTCCGGCACCTCGTACTCCTCGGAGAGCGCCTGGAGCAGCGCCGGCGGCGGCGTCTCCACCGTGTTCGGCAAGCCGACCTGGCAGACCGGCACCGGCACCGGCAGCGGCACCATGCGCACCGTCCCGGACGTCTCCTCCAACGCCGACCCGGCGAGCGGCTTCGCGATCTACACGGCCGGCTCCTGGCAGGTCTACGGCGGCACCAGCGCGGCGGCGCCGCTGTGGGCCGGCTACGCGGCCCAGTTCAACCAGAAGGCCAAGGCGGCCGGCCAGCCGGTCCTGGGCGAGGCGAACCCGAAGCTGTACGCGGTCGCGAACAGCAGCAACTACTCCGGCGCCTTCCACGACGTGACCAGCGGCTCCAACCAGGACTTCCCGGCCGGGACGGGCTACGACCAGGTCACCGGCTGGGGCACCCCGATCGCCGACGGCCTGACCACCGCCCTGCTCGGCGGCGGCTCCACCACCCCGCCCACCGGCGGCTGCACCGCGGCCCAGCTGATCGGCAACGGCGGCTTCGAGACCGGCACCGCCGCCCCGTGGACCACCTCCAGCGGCGTGGTCGACAACAGTTCCTCGCAGGCGGCCCACTCGGGCAGCTGGAAGGCCTGGCTGGACGGCTACGGCAGCGCCCACACCGACACCCTGTCGCAGACCATCTCGGTGCCGGCCGGCTGCAAGTCCGCCAGCCTCACCTTCTGGCTGCACATCGACACCGCGGAGACCGGCTCCACCGCGTACGACAAGCTGACCGTCCAGGCCAACGGCACCACGCTGGCGACGTACTCCAACGTCAACGCCGCCGCCGGCTACGTGAAGCGCACCCTGGACCTCTCCTCCTTCGCCGGCAAGAACGTGACCGTCAAGTTCACCGGCACCGAGGACGGCTCCAACCAGACCAGCTTCGTGATCGACGACATCGCGCTGAACGTCAACTGACCACCAGCGGGTAGCACCACCTGACCCCCGCCGGGGCGGCGCCGACAGGGCCCGCCCCGGCGGTGTGCGTCCGCCCGTCGCGACGGGCGGCGCGGGCGCGCGGCGAGGGCGTGTGTTTCCGAACTGTTTCAAGATCACCAACCCTTCGGTTCACCTGCCGTGACCCCTGTCATACGCACGACTGATGACGTAGCCTCTCGACCGTGCATAGGGTTCCCCAAAGCTCGGTGAAGCCGTCGGCGGCGAGCCTCGGCGCCGGCCAGGCCCCTCCGAACTCACCTGGCGGGGAGGGTCACCGCATGGCCGCACAGCAGCCTCAGGACTCCGCGCGACTCCGGCTGGTCGGACTGCGCCCGGAGCGCCCCGGCCCGTCCGTACCCGCACCGCCTCCGGCACCCGCGCACGCCGGGCGGGCCACCGCCCCCGGCGGCTTCGCGGACACCCTGCACCTGGCCATCGAGGCCAGCGGCCTCAGCCTGGACCGGATCAGAGCCGCCCTCACCCAGCGCGGCGTCAGAGTCAGCGTCACGACGCTGAGTTACTGGCGGCGCGGACGCAGCCAGCCCGAACGGGCCAGCTCGCTGAGAGCCGTCCACCTGCTGGAGGAACTGCTCGGACTGCCGCACAGCGCGCTCACCTCGCTGCTCGGCCCGCCCCGCCCGCGCGGCCGCTGGGCCGCCGTCGCGAACACCTGCCACCTCGGCCTGGAGGACGTCTGGCCGGGCGAACGGCAGATCGCGGACATCTTCGCCGAGCTGGACGCCCCGCCGCAGGGCGAACTGGAGCGGCTGAGCATCCACGACTCGTACTACGTGGACGCCGAGCGGCGCGGCAACCTGCTGCGGATGCGCCAGGTGGTGCGCGCCACCGTCGGCGGCGTGGGCCGCTGCCTGGTCGTGCACAAGGCCGACGAGGAGGCGACGGGCTGCCCGGAGATCACCTCGGTGCGGCACGGCCGGCTGGGCCGGGTCCGGCGCCGCCCGGAGGCCGGCCTGACCGTCGGCGAGCTGATGCTGGACCGCCCGCTGGCGCTCGGCGACAGCACGGTCTTCGAGTACGAGGTGGAGATCCCGCCGGGCGGCCCGACGCTGGAGTACAGCCGCCGCTTCGCCACCCCGGTGCGCGAGTACGTGCTCCAGGTGCACTTCGACCCGGCGGCCGTCCCGGCGCACTGCGAGCGCTACGACCGCGAGCCGGGCGCGGACGTCGACCACCGCCGCGAGCAGCTCTGGGTCGGCGCCTCCGCGAGTGCCCACGTGCTCGCGCCGGACCAGCAGCCCGGGCACATCGGCATCCGCTGGGAGTGGCAGTAGCCGCCCCCGGCGTCCAGTCGTCCCCGACATCCGGCCGCCCCGGCGTCCGACCGCCCCCGCCGTCCTCGAACCGGCCCGCGCACCCCCGCCACACCTGACCATCCGCCAGGCCCCGCACCGGCACTAGCGCCTCCTCCTCGCCCCCGCCACGCCCGGGCCGCCGAACGGTTGTCACCCGTCCGGCGCAACCCGCCGTGCCACCTTCCGCCCGCTTTGGGACTTTGGTCCCGATAACACGCGGGGCCGGCCCGGGAAGGCCAGTCCTGTCACGCCGTCAGGCGTCGACCAGGAAGACCGCAGGAAAGAGGCGGAGCATGACCCGTACCGACCACCTGTCCCCGCTGCTGGAATTCGACGAGGTCGAACCGGACGAGGACTGCATATGCGGGGGCTGCAGCGCCCGCCGCCGCGCCCGGCGGCACGCCGCACCGGTGCACGAGGGCGGGCACGCCGCGGCCCGCAGCATCCGCCGCCGGGCCGCCGTGCTGATGGCCGCCGTCGGCACCGCGGTGGGCGGCGGGACGGCCGCCGCCGGGCACGCCACCGCGGCCCCCACCCCCGGCCCCACCCCGGGCGGCAGCAGCACCGCCCAGCCCCCGCAGACCCCGCAGGGCGAGGTCAGCGGCCTCTACGGCCAAGCACCCGGCGCCCGCGCCTTCGCCGCCCCGCGCGCCGCCGCCCAGCCGCCCACCCGGGCGCAGATCATCCAGCGCGCCCAGGGCTGGGTCGACCAGCAGGTGCCGTACGGCATGGGCAGCTACTGGTCGGACGGCTACCGCCAGGACTGCTCCGGCTTCGTCTCGATGGCCTGGGGCCTCGGCAGCAGCCAGACCACCTGGACCCTGCCGAACTTCGCCGAGCGGATCGGCAAGGCCGACCTCCAGCCCGGCGACGTGCTGATCTACAACAACCCGGCCAGCCCGCAGTCCGGGTCGCACGTGACGATCTTCGGCGGCTGGACGGACTCCTCCCTCACCCGCTACCTCGCCTACGAGCAGACCTCCCCCGGCACCAAGAAGCGCGACACCCCGTACGCCTACTGGAACAACTCCGGCGCCTACGTCCCGTACCGCTACACCGGCCTGTCCGGCGGCAGCAACGACGGCACCCCGGCCACCGCCTTCCCGGGCGCGGACAAGTTCGGCCCCGGCGCGAACAACGCGTACGTCACCGAGCTCGGCCGGCTGCTGGTGCAGCGCGGCGGCGCCCGGTTCTACTCCGAGGGCCCCGACCCGCGCTGGGGCGAGGCCGACCGGCGGGCCACCCAGGCCTTCCAGGAGGCCCAGGGCTGGCGCGGCGCCGAGGCCGACGGCATCCCCGGCAAGGACACCTGGGACTACCTGGTCAACGGCAAGGGCCGCGCCATCGGCGCCGGCACCACCCCGCTACCGCCGCCGGTCCGGCCCGGCACCGGGGCGCCCGCCTTCCCCGGCCGGCAGTACTTCGGACCGGGTCAGAACAACGACCAGGTCCGCCTGCTGGGCGAGCAGCTGGTGCGCAAGGGCTTCGGCGGCTCGTACAGCGTCGGCCCCGGCCCGCGCTGGAGCGAGAGCGACCGGCGGGCCGTCCAGGCCTTCCAGCAGGCCCAGGGCTGGCGCGGCGCCGAGGCCGACGGCTACCCCGGCCCGGACACCTGGCGCCGGCTCTTCGCCTGACGCACGCCGACGGCGTGGTGCCCGCCCCGGCGGGCGCCACGCCTCACCCCTGAGGCTTCGACGACATCCAGTGGAAGAGGCCCATCGCCACGCTGGTGGCCAGGTTGAAGCTGGACACCCCCGGCTGCATCGGCACCGAGACCAGGTGGTCCGCCCGCGCCTTGAGCTCCGCCGAGACGCCGTGCCGCTCGGTGCCGAAGGCGAGCAGCGCGTCGTCCGGGAACGGCAGCGTCCGGATGTCCGCGCCCTCGGGGTCCAGCACGTACAGCGGCCCGGCGGGCAGCTCCGGCAGGGCCAGCCGCTCCACCGCGGTGGCGAAGTGCAGGCCCGCGCTGCCGCGCAGCACGGTCGGGTGCCAGGGGTCCAGATCTCCGGTGGTCACCACGCCGGTGGCGCCGAAGCCGGCCGCCAGCCGGATCACCGCCCCGACGTTGCCCAGGTTGCGCGGGTTCTCCAGCAGCACCACCGGGGCCGGGCGCGGGCGGCGGGCCAGGGCCGCCAGGTTCGCCCCGACGGACGGCCGCGCGGCCAGGGCGACCACCCCGGTCGGGTGCAGCCGGGGTGCCAGCGTCCGCAGCCGTTCCTCGGGCAGCTCCACCGCCAGCGCGTCCAGCGCCGGCGCGACGTCCGGCGCCAGTTCCCCGGCCAGGGCCAGCAGCGCCGCCCGGTCGGCGGTCAGCACCCGCCGGACGTCCCCGCCGAAGCGCAGCGCGTGCTTCAGCGGGTGGAACCCGTCCAGCAGGACGGCCCCCGGCTCCCGCTCCGCCGCCCGCCACGCCCGCAGCACCTCGTCGTCCATGGCGTTCATGGCGTTCACTCTGCCACCTCGTCCGAGGCCGTCTGATCCGAGGCCACCTGATCCAGGACCGTCTGATCCAGGGCCACCCCGCCTGGGGCGGCCCCGCCCGGGCCGGGCTCGCCGGGGCGGCCCGCAGCGGCGATCACCTCGTCGAAGCCGAGCGGCCGGCCGGTCGGACCGTCCGGATCGGCGGCGAGCCCCGCGAGCGCGAGGTCGAGGTGCCGGTGGACCAGCGAGCCGTCCGCGTCGAGCGTGGCCAGCGCGCCCGGCAGCGGGCGGGACACCCGGACGCAGAGCAGCACCAGGTCGCCCATCCCCACGTCGGCCCGCAGCCGCCCGGCGTCCTGGGCGGCGCGCAGCAGCGCCTCGACGGCGGTGACGGCTTCGCGGCGGACGGCGACCAGGTCCTCGTCCACCACCAGCCGCTCCAGCAGCACCACGATCGCCGCGCCCATCCGCAGGTCGGCGGCGGCGTGCACGAAGCGGCGCAGCGCCCGGTACGGGTCGGTCTCGTCGCGGCGGGCCCGGTCGGCGGCCTCGGCGAGCCGGGCCAGCAGGTCGGTGACCAGGGCGCGGACCAGGGCCTCCCGGTCGGGGAAGCGCCGGTAGAGGGTGGCCGGGCCGACGCCGGCCCGCCGGACCACGGCGTCCAGCGGGGCGTCCGGGCCCCGTTCCAGGAACACCTCGCAGGCGGCGTCCAGGATCCTGCGCCGGCTGCGTTCCGCGTCGGCCCTCATCGGCAACTCCCTAACCGGAGAAATTCTCTCCCCCTATGCTAGCGTCCAGTGAAGCGGAGAAAATCTCTCCGCATCGTTGAGGAGCCGAGGAGTGACGCCGTGACCACCACCGCGCTCACCGTCCACACCGACATCGACGGCACCAGCCACCCGCGCGAGGCCGTCCTCGCCTGGGAGCTCGACCGTGCCCGCGCCGCCCTGCGCCTGCTCAAGCAGCACCTCGGCGACGACCGGACGCGCGAACTGCTCACCCCCGACACCACCGCCGCCGACACCGCCCTGGCCGCCTGGGCCCACGCCTCCGGCGGCCGGTGGAGCACCGCCGTCACCGAGCTCACCGCCGCCGGCATCGACGCCGACCGCTTCCTCACCTGGTGGCAGGGCCGCCTGCACGCCCCCGACCGGGACGCCCTGCTCGCCGCCAACCCCGAGCACTACCTGGCCGACTCCACCGGCGAACGGGTCGAGATCATCGAGACCCTCGGCACCGGCCCGGCCCGCTTCTTCCTGCGCTTCCACGACGACGTCCCGATCGCCGGGCCCGGCCACCAGGCCTTCCCGGTCCGCATCGGCGGCACCGGCACCCTCGCCGACGGCACCGAGGTGCTGCGGGTGATGCACGAGTTCGCCGACACCCCGGACGGCCTGCGGATCCGCCTCACCGTCCAGTTCCCCGAGGCCGCCCCCGCCCTCCTCGGCACCGGCCACCAGTGGCACTTCGCCTGCGAGTTCGCCAACTGGCTGGAGGCCGCCGCCCGCGCCGCCTGACGCCCCCGCGCCGTTCGGCCCCGACGTTCTCCCCCCGACGTTCGCCCTTCCAGGAGGGGCGAACGTCGCCTACTGCGGCCCCCGCACGTCCTCCCGCCCCCGCAGCGCCCGCTCCAGGTCCTTCAGCGCCTGCCCCAGCAGCCGCGTCCCCGCCCGCACCACGTCCCGCTGCACCCCCGCCGGCGCCTGCGCCAGCCGTTCCTCCAGCCGCGCCTGCGCCTCCCGCACGGCGCCGAACTCCACCGGCTGCCCGGTGAGCAGCGCCGCCCCCGCGAGCGCGGTGGCCAGCCGCAGCTCCTCCGCGTACTCCGCCGTACCCGGCACCGGGTCGGCGTCGGCGGCCGGCAGGTGCGCCTCCAGCAGGACGGCGACCCGTCCGAGGTGCCCGACGGCCGCCCGGGCCCGGTCGACCTGGCGCCGGGACACCCCGGGCAGCCCGGAGGCGTGCCGGCCCGGTTCGGCGTCGGCGCGCTGCATGGCCTGGAGCAGTTCCGAGCGGGCCTCCCGGGAGTCCAGCAGCGCGGTCCGCACCGCCCGCCCGCGCGGCGCGGCCGGGTCCTCGTAGCAGGCGACCACCGCGGCCGCGTACCGCCCGGCGGCGGCGAGCCACTCGGCCAGCCGCTCCCCGAGCCGGGCGGTCTGCCAGGTCGGGAAGAGCGCGTACGTCACCAGCGCCACCGACCCGCCGAGCAGGGTGAGCCCGACCCGTTCGAAGGCCGTCGTGAGCGGGTTCCCGGCCTGGAGCCCGAGCAGGAACACCACGTACGTCGAGATCCCGACCGTCGTCAGCGCGTATCCGGTCCGGAACGCGAGGTACGAGCCGCCGATGCACAGCACGGCCAGCGCGGCCAGCACCCACTCCCCGGGGTGGGTGAGCTGCACCACCAGCGTCGAGACGGCGACCCCGACGACCGTCCCGGCCAGCCGGGCGACACCCCGGCTGTAGGTCTGGGCGAAGTCCGGCCGCATCACCATCGCGGCGGTCATCGGCGCCCAGTAGCCGTGGTGGAACCCGACCAGCCGGGCCAGCAGGTAGGCGACGGTGACCACCCCGGCGAGCCGGACGGCGTGCTGGAAGATCGCCGAGCGCGGCCGCAGCTGCCGGCGCACCGTCCGCAGCGCGACCGGCAGCATCCGGAGGATCGACGGCTTGTGCAGCGCCCCGCCCGCGCCGATCACGGGCGTGGTGATGGTGTCCGCGTCGCCCCGCTCCAGCGTGTCCGCGGCCTTGCGCAGCAGCCCGCCCAGTCGGCGGGCCGACCGCCGGGCCGCCCCCTGCAACCGCGGCCCCTCGTCCGGCGGGACCAGGGTGAGCGTGGGCGCCGAGCGGGGCAGCCGGACGGGGTCGCCGGTGCGGACGGCTCGGGCCAGGGCGTCCATGACCTCGGCGGCGGCCGCCAGCACCTCACGGGCCCGGTCGCGTTCGGGCCCCTCCTCCGGGGCGCCCACCTTGGGATCGGCGAGCGCGGCCAGGGTGGGCCGGATGCGCTCGGCGAGGCCGCGCAGGCCGCGCAGTTCGGCCGGCCGGTGGCGGTCCTGCCAGGGGGTCAGGGCGGCGGCGTGCCGGGCCGTCATGAACGGCGCCGGGTCGACGTGCGCGGTCGGATCCTGCCTCAACCTGCGCGCGTAGTCGGCGAGTTCCGCGTAGGTGTCGGCGAGGGCGTCCCGCTGGGCACTCCAGCTCCCGATCGGCC
Source organism: Kitasatospora sp. NPDC088264 (assembly GCF_040685715.1). NCBI lineage: Bacteria > Bacillati > Actinomycetota > Actinomycetes > Kitasatosporales > Streptomycetaceae > Kitasatospora > Kitasatospora sp. NPDC088264. The sequence continues at coordinate 27,732 of NZ_JBFBIR010000069.1, read as the reverse complement.
ACAGGGTGATGACGACGGCTTGGACGACCCCGCCGAGGGCGGCGACCAGCCCGTGTCCGAGCGCGGCGGTCGCGCTGACCGGCAGTTGGACGACGATCAGCATCACCGAGACGGTGTTGGTCGCGACCACCCCGGCGGTCGGCCCGATCGCCCAGGCGAGCCCGGCGCCGAAGGCCCACACCGCGAGCAGCACCGGGAACAACCCGGGGACCCCGGCCGCCAGGTAGCCGAGGAAGGTGCTGATCCCGAGCCCGGCCCCGGCCGCGACGGCGAGACTGGCCCGGGGCCGGAAGCTGCGCTGGAAGGTGGCCGTGCCGGCGATGAAGGCGCCCATCGCGGCCGAGGTGGCGAGCGCGACCCCGCCGAGCGCGAGGGTGGGGAAGAGCACCAACGCCACCGCGACGGCCCCGCGCAGGGCCCGCTTGGGGTCGGTGAGCGCCCGGTCGAGGGTGAGTCCGGTCCGCGCGGTGTCGCGAAGGGCGGCGAACCAGGACATACGGGTCAGCCTAGGGCACGCCCTCCGTGACCGGCGCTCGCGACCGCCGGATCCGCCGCAGCCGCGCCGCCACCCAGAGCAGCGCGCCGGTCGGCAGGAACACCGCGTCCGCCGCGATCATCGCGAGCGAGAACACCGGCAGCCCGAGCAGCAGTGCGATCCCCAGGTGCTCGGCCAGCAGCACCGCCAGCAGCACGTTCTTGACCCGCCGGTTGAGCAGCGTGAACGGGAACGCGACCTGCACGACCACCGTGCCGTACGAGATCAGGAAGACCGGCAGCAGCGCCGAGCCGACCAGCCCGGACAGCCACGGCCAGGGCGTGAAGTAGTCCAGGTGCAGCGGGTAGTACAGCGCGGTGCCGTCCTGCCAGCGCGAGCCCTGCACCTTGTACCAGCCGGCCGTCGCGTAGATCAGCACCACCTCGACGGCGATCACCAGCATCGCGCAGTTGTGCACCATGTTCGCCAGCGCGTCGAGCACCGCGCGCGGTTCGCCGTCCGGCCGCAGCCGCCCCAGCGTCCACCAGAGCCCGGCCACCGCCCAGAGCCCCCAGAACAGCGGCGCCCAGCCGGCGTACGGGAAGGTCCGGACCGTCCAGGTGAGGCTCTCGCCGGAGAAGCCGCCGACCTGGCAGGCCGCCAGGACGGCGCCGAGCAGCACCCAGAGCACCACCCCGGCCCGCCCCGGCCGGGCCCGCCGGGCGTCCAGCGACCACACCTCGGCGCAGCGGGTGAAGACCAGGTAGACCGCCATCAGGTGGACGACGTTGTCGCCGCCGTCGCCGAGGAAGACGTTGCGGTTCTGCAGCGACAGCACGGTGACCAGGAACAGCACCGTGCTCGCCCTGGTCCGCCAGCCCAGCACCACCGCGACGGCGGCCAGCACCGCCAGGTGGTAGACCAGCTCGAACCAGGGCCGCCCGCCGAACCACGGCAGCACCGTGAACGCCCCGTTGTCGGTCAGCAGCCGCTCGGCCAGGTCCATCGACCAGGGCGACCGGTCCCCGTACAGCACCCGCCGGTTGGGCCACTCGCGCAGCAGGTAGGCGAGCCAGACCAGCCCGAAGCCGATCCGCACCACGGCGGCCTGGTGGCGGCCCAGCGCACGCCCGGTGAAGGCCGCCATCGCCCGGGCGGCCAGGTCGGCCGGGCCGGGCCCGCGCGGCGCCGGGTCGGGCCGGGGCCCGGGGGCCGAGCCGGCGGCGGGCGGTTGCCCGGCCTGGCGCGGGATGCCCTCCGACCACCGTGGCTCGGCCGCCGGCGAGAGCTCGGGCGACACCTCCGGCGAGAGCTCGGACGCCACGTCGGACGACACCTCCGGCGACACCTCGCTCACCCGAGCTCCCGGTAGTCCTCGTCGTCCACCGGCCACCAGGGCAGCTCCCGCACCTTCGGCGCCGGTGGCGCGGCCTCGCCGCTCCAGGACGGCGGCGGGACGGTCACCGCGGTGGCCCGGAACTCGACCTCCAGGATCCGCTCGCCGTCCACCTCCCGGCCGATCCGTTGCAGGGCGATCCGCTTGAGGTACTGCTCGGCGAGCCTGCCTCGGGTGTTGGTCAGCACCTCGTCCTGCGGGTTGTGCGAGCCGTCGTAGAAGTCCCAGGCCCGGCGCAGCACGTTCTGGTCGACGTGGCTGGGGGCGGGGTTGTGCCGGATCGCGGCGAGGTCCCGCGCGGTCAGCCCGGTCCAGTCGCGGGTGCGGGTGGTGCCGTCGGCGGCGGCGGTGCGCACCCGGGCGTCCAGGCTGACGTTCTGCTGCAGCGGATTCGGCGCGAACAGCCGCCAGTTCTGCTCGAACTCCGGGTACACCAGGCCGTCGACCTCGTCCCGGTACTGCCGGGACAGCGAGTTGGCCGGCGCGACGTGCAGGAACACCGCCGCGAGGAAGAACCCGGTGCCGACCACCAGCACCGCCGCGGTCAGGCCGAGCACGAGCTGCGCGGGCGTCGACCAGACCCGTCCGGCGGCCGGGCGGTCCGTCGTCTCCGTCATGGCCTCCCCGGCCCGGTCGGCGCGCCGCCCGGGTCCCGTCCCGGCGCGGTCGCGCGCCCATCCTGCCCTACCGGGCGAACACGACGGTGCCGGACGGGGCCACCGGGCCACCGTCCTACAGGCCTACAGGACGAAGGCGTCCTGGTCGGTGCTGCTGACCATCGGACGGCCCGCGCCCTCCCAGGCGTACATGCCGCCGTCCACGTTCACCGCGTCCCGGCCCTGCTGCACCAGGTACTGGACGACCTGCGCGGAGCGTCCGCCGACCCGGCAGAGCACGTACAGCTTCCCGTCCGGCAGCTCGCCGATCCGGGCGATCACCTCGCCGAGCGGGATGTGCAGCGCGCCGTCCACGTGGCCGGCGTCCCACTCGTCCTGCTCGCGCACGTCCAGCAGGGCTGCGTCGGCGGGCACTGCGGCGGCGGTGGTGGAGGGGATCTGGGCGAACATCGTGTGGCTCTCCTGGGGCTGGGTCGGGTCGGTGCCATTGTCGCCCACCGGCTGCCGGTGGCCGTCGCCCGCCGCGGCCGGGGCGCCGAGCAGCCGCTCCAGTTCGGCCTGCTGGGCGGCGGCCTTGGCGAGCAGTTCCTCGGCGAGCTGCTCCAGCAGCCGGTCCGGGTCCTGCGGGGCCAGCGCGAGCAGCTGACCCATCGGGGTCTGTTCCAGCCGGACCTGCTCGGTGGCGGTCTCGGTGATCTTGCCGGTCAGCCACTCCAGTCGGCGGCGCAGCCACTCCAGCCGGTCGGGGGAGTCGGTGCCGGGCGCGGCCTCGGGCGCGGTGGACCACTCGGCGGACAGGCCCTCCAGCGCGGCGGCGTCGCCGACCGCGTAGGCCTCGTTCACCCGGGCCAGGAACGCGGCCCGGCGCTGCTGCTCGGCCGGGTCGGTGCTGAGGTCGGGGTGGGCCCGGCGGACCAGCTCGCGGTAGATCCGCTGGGCGTCCCGCCCGGGGCGCACCCGGGCCGGCGCGGCGGGCGGCGGCGGGGCCGCCTCCTGCTCCCGGACGGAGTCGAACAGCGCGTCGAGGTCGGGCAGTTCGTCGACCTGCCGGCGGGCCTCGGCGGCCCGGCGGAGGTCCTCGGGGTGCCCGGTCCTGGCCGCGACCGCCTCGGCGACCAGCGCCTCCAGCTCGTCCAGCCGGGCGTAGAGCGGGCCCAGCAGCTGATGGTGGATCAGCGCGAAGTTATCGATCTCGACCCGCAGCGTCTGCACGTCGACGTCCATGCTGAGCCAGGCGAGTTCGGCGGCGGCGACCCGCTCCTCCAGCTCCTGCTGCTGCGGGTCCGTCCAGCGGACGGGGCTCTGCGCGGTCACTTCTCGCCTCTGTCTCGTCCGGCCGGCTGCGTCCATGCGGAGCCGCCCCGCGGGGTGGCCCGGCCTGCCACCCTACCCTCGCGCGCGAAGGCCCGGTCCGGGTGAACGGGGAGTGCGAACCGGCGCGCGCCGCACGGCACGCAACCGATCCTGAGGAATCTCCCCGTTTCGCTATCACGCCCGGGCCGGTCCGTGCTTCGCTAGGGCGTGTCTGATGATTCGCGTCGGATCAGCACGCGGCGTCGGGCGCCCGGCGGACTCGTTCAGACACGCCCTCAAGCCCGGCACGATCCACAAGACACGCCCCGGGTTTCCGCACAGCGTGCCTTCCTCCGGAGAGACGGCCGCCTCCAGGCGTGGCGGCCAGGCGGGAGCAGACCGAATCCATGGTGGCCGAGTCCAACTCCACACCGCGTCCGGCGGGCGCCGAGGCCGTACCGGGTGACCACCCGACCGGCGTGGCCGCCCTGGTCCGGCTCGCCCTCGTCCTGGTCGACCGGACCGGACGGATCGCCCAGTGGAGCCGGGCCGCCGAGGAACTGTTCGGGCACCGCGCCGAAGTCGCCCACGACCGGCCGGCCAGCGGACTGCTGCCCGCCGTGGAACCGCTCGCCGCCCCCGGCCAGGCCGCCGGGTCCGTCGTGCGCCGCCGCTGCGACGCCCTGGACACCCTGGCCGCGCTGACCGCCGACGGGCGCCCCTGGGCCGGCCAGCTGGCCGTCATCGACCGCGAGGAGCACCTGCGCGACGTGCTCTGGTGGGCCTGGCCGCTGCCCGACCCGTTCGGCGGCCTGCTCGCCCTCGCCGCCGACGCCCGGCCGCTGCGCACCGCCGGCCCCCGGCTCGCACTCGGCGAGCGGCTGCTGCCGTTCGCCGCCGCCCCGCCCGCCCGGGGCGGCTTCCACCGGCTGGGCGCGGCCCTGACCCCGCCCGGCCGGCTGCGCGCCGGTCTGCTGTCGGCCGACCGGCTGGCCGGGCTGCTGCCGGCCGGTTCGGCCGACCGCCGGGCGCTGCTGCTCGACGTGCTGGACCAGGCCGGTCTGCCCGCTCTGCGGCTGGACCCGGCCACCGTGCTGCCGGTCCTGCCCGCCGACCCGCAGGCCGCCGCCGCGCACGCCGCCGCCGGACTCGGCCGCCGCTACCCGACCGCCCAGCAGCGCGCCGCCCGGGTCGGCCCGCCGCCGCAGCCCGAGCAGTCCGCGCCCCCGGCCCGGACGGTCCGGGGGCGGCCGACCGGCCCGCTGCCGGCCCAGCGCGAGACCGCCGAGCGGTCCGCGGCCGCCCAGCCGTCCGGCGCCGCCGGCGCCCCGGCAGGCGTCCCACCGACCACCCCGGCCCCGACCACCCCCTCCCCGACCGCCCCGTCCCCGACCGGAGGAGGAGCCGCCATCGAGCCGGCCGCCGCCGAACCGTCCGCCCACGGCCGTCCACCCCGCCGCACCGGCCGGGCCCCTTCCGCCCCCGCCGGCGCCGAGGGCGCCCAGTCCGGTCGGCTGAGCCCGTTCCTGACCAACGGGCAGGCCGGCGAGCAGCTGGCGCTGCTGAACGAGGTCGGCGGCAAGGTCGGCACCACCCTGGACCTCGGCTTCACCGCGCACGAGCTCTGCCAGGTGCTGGTCCCCCGGGTCGCCGACTTCGCCTGCGTGGACCTGGTGGACGGGCTGATCTCCGAATCCGAGCTGCCGACCGCCCGCCCGGACGACGACACCATGCTCCGCCGGGTCGCCCTGGTCTACAACGAGACCGGCGGCGCCTGGGACCACGTGCTGTCCGAGGGCTCGCTGGTCAGCATGCCGCGCCGCACCCCGCCGGGGATGGCCCTGCAGCTGAACCAGCCGGTCCTGGTCCCGGTGATCAGCGCGGACGTCGCGGTCGACTACGCGATCGCGCTCGGCGGGGCCCGGCTGGCCCCGGTGGTCTCCGGCCGCTCGATGCTGGTGGTGCCGCTGTCCGCCCGGGGCACCGTGCTGGGCATCCTCAAGCTGCTCCGGCTGCCGGACCGCGCCCCCTTCGACGAGAGCGACGCCGCCACGCTCAAGGAGCTGGCCGTCCGCGCCGCGCTCTCCCTGGACAACGCCCGGCTGCACCGCGCCGAGGCCAGGGTGGCCACCACCCTCCAGCGCTCGATGATCCCGACCCGCCCGCCGCAGATCCCCGGCGTCCAGATCGCCCACCGCTACCTGCCGGGCGACCCGAAGGCCGAGGTCGGCGGCGACTGGTTCGACGCGATCCAGCTGCCCGGCAGCCGGGTCGCCCTGGTGGTCGGCGACGTGATGGGCCACGGCCTGCACTCGGCGGCCGCGATGGGCCGCTTCCGGACGGCCATGCAGACCCTCGCCGCGCTCGACCTGCCGCCCGGCCAGCTGCTGCGGCACCTGGACAACCTGGCCCACAAGCTCGGCGACGACCACCTCGCCACCTGCCTGTACGCGGTCTACGACCCGATCAACCGGACCTGCGAGCTGGCCAGCGCCGGCCACGTCCCGCCGGTGCTGGTGCACCCGGACGGCTCCGGCGAGCTGCTGGAGATCCCGGCCGGTGCGCCGATCGGGGTCGGCGGGGTGCCGTTCGTCGCCAAGACCATCGACGTCTCGGACGGCTCGATGCTGGTGCTGTGCACCGACGGCCTGGTCGAGGTCCGGGGCGGCGACATAGGAGCGGGCCTGGCAGCGCTCTGCGGCAATCTGATCGACCCACTGCAGAGCCCCGAGCAGGCCTGCGACGTGGTGCTCAAGCGGCTGCACTCGGACGACCGGAAGGACGACGTCGCCCTGCTGGTGGCCCGCTTCGACGGGGTCGCCCCGTCCGAGGTGGCCACCTGGGACCTCAGGGTGGACCACCGCGAGGTGCGCCGGGCCCGCTCGCTGGTCCGCGAGCAGCTGGCCGGCTGGCACCTGGAGGCGCTCAGCGACATCACCGAGCTGCTGGTCAGCGAGCTGGTCACGAACGCCGTCCGGGTGGCCCGGGACCGCGTCCAGCTCCAGCTGATCCGGGTGGACAAGCTGCTGGTGGAGGTCAGCGACGACAACCACAACCTGCCGTCGCTGGAACCGGCCGAACAGTTGGGCGAGACCGGCCGCGGTCTCACCCTGGTGACCAAGCTCGCCGAACGCTGGGGCACCGCCCGCAAGGCGGTCGGCAAGGTGGTCTGGTTCGAACTCCCCCTGCCGCACGCCTGACGGCCGGCTGCCCGACGGCCGTCAGACGGTGTGTGGATCAGGGGACGAGCGCGCCCGCCGGGCGCCGCCGGGCCTCCACCGCGACCTCCCGCGACGCGGCCGCGGCCACCGAGGTGGCGGCCCCGACCCCGGCCAGCACCCGCGGCCAGAAGTCCCCGAACACCTCGACCGAGACGGCGAGCAGCAGCGCGGTGGTCACCGCGACCACGTGCTCCAGCCCGGCGAGGTTCGGCAGCACGACCGCCTCGCCGACCATCATGACCACCACCAGGCCGGCGGTGAACCAGGCCCGGCAGCGGAACGCGATGCAGATCGCCAGCGCCACCACCGCGGCCGACGGCCCGGTGTCCCGCACGTAGGCGACCCACTTCGGGAAGCCGAACAGGTGGCCCGGGCCGAGCGCCACGCCGATCCGGGCGAACAGCGTGCCCGCCAGGGTGCAGGTGTAGGCCACCACCAGGGTCATCCGCCGGCCGAGCACGATCTCGGCGACGCCGAAGACCACGAACACCTGGGCCAGCGCGCCCCAGACCGGCAGGTCCAGCGCCGGCACGTACAGCGAGAGCGGGGTCCGCAGCAGCGAGACGTCCAGCGGCAACGCCGCCTTCACCACCCCGATGCGGTTGACGAAGTGCTCACCGCCCGGCAGGTGCTGGGTGATGCTGAACAGGAGGATCAGAAACGTCGCCGCCGTGGCCATCGGAACGGCGGCGAACTTCTTGCGCACCACCGCGTCCCGCACCGTCGCGTACAACGTCCCCCACTCGGCGACAGCGGCCGATCTGGCCAGTGCCAGCGACCCCTCCCGCACGCCCCCCGCGTGGGTCCTGTCCATCACAACCGTTACTCCCGAATCCCCGAACTTTCTGAGCTACTCCCACATTAGAAGCCTCTTAACAAATCCACATCGGCATAGATGCGGATCAGGGTCATCCTCTGGGGGGAGGGATATCCCTGACGTCACCCCCTATCCGACCGCCCGGTCCCCTCCGCCCCCCGGCGGAGGGCTACCCCTTCCCGTCCCGCGCCGCGACCGGGAGCCGGGGCGCCACCACGGCGGCCCCGGAGTGCCGGCGGCGGAACAGGGCGGGCAGGCTCGGCGCGACGATGAAGCCCTCGGCCCGCGCGCTGGCGATGCCGATCCGCGGGATCTCGCTGCTCTTCTCGAACAGCAGGTAGCGGGGCTCCCAGATCGGCCGGTACTTGGCGTTCGCGCGGTACAGCGACTCGATCTGCCACCAGCGCGAGAAGAAGCCCAGGACGGAACGCCACAACCGCAGCACCGGGCCGGCCCCGAGCCGCGAACCGCGCTCGAAGACCGAGCGGAACATCGCGAAGTTCAGCGACACCCGCTTCAGCCCGACCTCCTCGGCACGCTGCAGCAGCTCGATGACCATGAACTCCATCAGGCCGTTCTCGGTGTCCCGGGCCCGGCGCATCAGGTCCAGCGAGAGCCCGTCCGGGCCCCACGGGACGAAGCTCAGCAGTGCCTTGAGCTCACCGTCGCCGTCGTGGCACTCCAGCATCACGCAGCGGCCGTCGCCCGGGTCGCCGAGCCGGCCGAGCGCCATCGAGAAGCCGCGCTCGGTCGCCCCGTCGCGCCACTGGTCGGCCTTGGCCACCAGTTCGGCCATCTCGCACTCGGGGATGTCCTCGTGCCGGCGGATCCGCACCGTGTACCCGGCCCGCTTGACCCGGTTGTACGCCTGGCGGACCACCCGCATCGCCCGGCCGTCCAGCGAGAACTCGTCCAGCTCGACGATCGCCTCGTCGCCCAGCTCCAGCGCGTCCAGCCCGTGCCGGGCGTAGATCACGCCGGCCTCCTCGGAGGCGCCCATCACGGCCGGCGCCCAGGCGTGCTCGCGGGCCTCGGCCAGCCAGGAGTCGATCGCGCCCGGCCAGGCCTCCGGGTCGCCGATCGGGTCGCCCGAGGCCAGCGAGACCCCGCCGATCACCCGGTAGGTCACCGCCGCCTTGCCGCTGGGGGAGAAGATCACCGCCTTGTCCCGGCGCAGCGCGAAGTAGCCGAGCGAGTCCCGCTCGCCCTGCTTGTCCAGCAGCGAGCGCAGCTTCGCCTCGTCCTCGGGGTTCAGCAGCTCCTTGCCGCGCGGGCTGCGGAAGGCCACGTAGAGCACCAGCAGGAAGAGCACCGCGCCCATCGCGTTGATCGCCGCGTTGACCCAGGTCGGCGAGGAGATCACCGAGCGCAGGTGCTCCGAGGGGTTGATCGTGATCATCCGGCCGACGGAGTAGCGGAAGAGGTCCCAGAAGCCCGCGCCGCCGAGCCCGTTGGTCGCCCAGACCAGCAGCGCGCCGACGACCCCGCCGAACAGCAGCCCGCCGACGAAGGTGGCCGCCGCGGTCTTCGGGTTGGAGCGGTCGCCCTTGGACGTGAAGTCCTTCCGCCCGATGACCAGCGCCAGGACGAACAGGCAGGTCAGCACGGTGGAGATGTAGTTGAGCGGGTGGTCCTTGAACCGCTCGCCGGGCATCACCATGGCCAGCAGGTACAGCACCGCGAACATGCTGGCCAGGGCCGCGTTGAAGATCCAGGCGGCCCGCTTGCGCCGCCGCATCGCGATGGCCAGGAAGACCGCCAGCACCGCGCTGGCCAGACCCGAGGTCATCAGGTACGGGGTGAAGTACTCACCCTCGTTGTGCTCGTTGACCTGGTTCCCCCACGGCACCAGCAGCACCGTCGCCACGTTCAGCAGCGCCAGCAGCCGGAGGTACCACACGGAGACGGCGGCGGCCCGCGGGCGCCAGCGGTCGAGCACGCCGACGGGCCGGGGCCCGGTGGACGTGGCGGAAGGCTCCGACTTCACAGTGGACGACACAGCTCAATTCCAAACGATCAGATGGTGGGGCGCATCCGCACACGGCCCGGCGACGGGTGCCCGCAGGGGGCCCGACGGACTGACCGGCGGCCCTCACCTCGACCGGGCGCCCACTGAATGGAGCAGGCCGACAAAGGGCAGCCAACTCCATGGTTCCCCACCCGGCCTGAGAATTGCGTGAACCGGGTAGCGGATTCCGACCCCCGCCATGTGGCGGGGGTGAGGACCGCCATCCGTTCGGCGCCCCACCCCGGCTACCCCTACCCTCGAAACGACCCGCGCGGACCGCCCGACCCCGGCCGCCAGAACCGAGGAGGCACCATCACCGACACCCGCGTGCTGATCGTGGACGACGAGATCCTGGTCCGCTCCGGCCTGGGCCTCATCGTCGGCTCCGCCCCCGACCTGGACGTCGTCGGCGACTGCTCCGGCGGCCAGGCCGAGGAGCACGTCCAGCGCCTGCGCCCGCACGTGGTGCTCCTCGACATCCGGATGCCGGACCTCGACGGCATCTCGGTGCTGCGCCGGCTGCGCGCCCTGCCGGACCCGCCCGCCGTGGCGATGCTCACCACCTTCGACAGCGACGAGTACATCGGCACCGCGCTGCGGGCCGGCGCCGCCGGCTTCCTGCTCAAGGACACCGCCCCCGAGCAGCTGGTCCACGCCGTCCGGGTGCTCGCGGCCGGCGGCAACATCCTGTCCCCGACCGTGACCCGCACCGTGATCGGCGGCTACGTGGACGGCGGCGGCCCGGACGCCGAGGCCACCTCGCTCGCCCGCACCCTCACCGGCCGGGAGCTCGACGTGCTGGCCCTGCTCGGCGAGGGACTGTCCAACGCCGAGATCGCCGACCGGCTCTTCCTCGGCACCGGCACCGTCAAGGACCACATCAGCGCGATCCTCGGCAAGCTCGGCGCGGCCAACCGGGTCCAGGCGGCGGTGCTCGCCCACCGGGCCGGGCTGGTCCGGCCGAAACCCGGCGACGGGGCATGACGGCCACCGAACAGCTGCCGTCCAGACGGCTCCCGGGCTGGTGCACCGCCCCCTGGCTGATGCTGCTGCTGCCCGCCCTCTACTCCCTCCTGGACGCCGCCCTGGTGGCCCGGAACTCCCCGTGGTGGCAGATCGCGCTCTCCACGCTGGCCGCCGTCGCCCTGCTCTGGCGCCGCCGCTTCCCGGTGGCGGCGCTGCTGCTCACCATGCCCGGCAGCTACGTCGACGACATCTGGCTGGCCCCGATCACCGCCGTCTACACGGTGGCCGCCGAGCGCCCCCGCCCGCGGATCGTCATCCCCTGCGCGACCCTGTTCACGCTGGTCGAGTTCTTCCACTGGCCGCTGTCCGAACAGACCCTCGAACTCAGCCGGGACACCGCGCTCTACGCCATCCAGTCGGTGATGCTGGCCGCCGGCCCGGCCGCCACCGGGCTGCTCGCCCGCACCCGGCGGGAGCTGGCCGCCCGGCTCGACGAGCTGACCCGCGGCCAGGAGCGGGAGAGCCGGCTGCTCGCCGAACGGGTGCTGATCAGCGAGCGCGGCCGGCTCGCCCGGGAGATGCACGACGTGGTCTCGCACCAGGTCAGCCTGATCAGCATCCAGGCCGGCGCGCTCCAGGTGAGCACCGGCGACCCGGCCGCCGCGGCCACCGCCCGCACCATCCGCGAACTGGCCGTCCGCACCCTCGACGAGCTGCGCCAGATGGTCGGGGTGCTGCGCAGCACCGCGAGCCCGCGCCCGGACGCCCCGCTCGCCCCGCAGCCCCGGCTGGCCGACCTGCCCCGGCTGATCGCGGAGAGCGGGCTGGCCGCCGACACCGAACTGAACCCCGGTGACCGCCCGTGGCCGGAGGCGGTCGAGCGGGCCGCCTACCGCACCGTCCAGGAGGCGCTCACCAACATCACCAAGTACGCCCCGGAGGCGGCGGTGCACGTGAAGGTCCGGGCGAAGGGGCGCCGACTGCGGGTCGAGGTGCGCAACGACGCGCCCCCGGTCCACCCGGACGAGATCCTGCCGGGCGGCGGCCACGGCCTGGTCGGCCTGCGCGAGCGCGCGCAGTTGCTGGGCGGCTCGCTCAGCGCCGGCCCCACCCAGGACGGCGGCTTCGAGGTCCGCGCCGAGCTGCCCGCCACCCGTTCCTGACCGGGACAACGAGAAAGCCCCGCAGATCCGTAGATCTGCGGGGCTTCGCTGTGCGCGAGGGGGGAGTTGAACCCCCACGCCCTTTCGGGCACTGGAACCTGAATCCAGCGCGTCTGCCTATTCCGCCACCCGCGCATGGGTGTCGTCTTCGTTGCCGACCGATCTTCCGAACCGCTCGGTACCATGTGGTCTTCGCGTTCCCTTGGACCGGCCTCCCTGGTGGGCGGCCCTTCCGACGTGGAAAACAGTAGCACGACCCGGGGGGCCGCTCCGAATCCGTTCTCCGGCGGGACGAAGCGCATCCGAACGGATGCACGACGAACGGGCGAGCGAGTGACGGGAGCCCATCCGGGCGGGCACACCTGGCGTGCCGTACCCGGTATGCGTCACCCTGTGTGTCCGAGCCCACCCCCGGGCACCACGCTGTCCGGGAACCGTACGGAAGGGCCCGGCGTGGATACGATCAGTACGGAAGTACCGCAAGTAGGCACGACCGACTCCCGGCGGGATCCGGTCGGCAGGCAGGCGAACGAACCCTGGAAGGGGGTGTCCCATGGGAGTGCTGAAGAAGTTCGAACAGCGGCTTGAGGGTCTCGTCAACGGCACCTTCGCCAAGGTGTTCAAGTCCGAGGTCCAGCCCGTGGAGATCGCCGGTGCGCTGCAGCGCGAGTGCGACAACAACGCGAGCATCTGGAACCGCGACCGCACCGTCGTGCCGAACGACTTCATCGTCGAGCTGAGCCCGCACGACCACGAGCGGCTCAGCCCCTACTCCGGGCAGCTGGGCGCCGAGCTGGCCGGCATGGTCCGCGAGTACGCGGAGGCCCAGCGGTACAGCTTCATGGGCCCGCTCCAGGTGAACCTGGAGAAGGCCGACGACCTGGACACCGGCCTGTACCGGGTGCGCAGCCGCACTCTGGCGGCCGAGGAGCCCCAGCAGTACGCCCCGCAGCAGTCCGGCTACGACCGCCAGCCGGCTGCGCCGGCCCCCGGCGCACCGTGGCAGCAGACCGGCGCCGGCCAGTACGGCGCGCCCCCGCCGCCGGCCGCGCCCCCGGCGATGCCCCCGGGCCCGCCCGCGACGTCCGGCGGCAACGTCCGCGCCTTCCCCGGCGCCGGCCACGGCGCCTCGGTCCGCCGCTGGATCGAGGTGAACGGCGCCCGCCACCAGATCACCGGCGCGGCCTGCGTGCTCGGCCGCTCGACCGAGGCGGACGTGCGGATCGACGACCCCGGGGTCTCCCGCAAGCACGCCGAGATCCGCCCCGGCACCCCTTCGATGGTTCTCGACCTGGGATCCACCAACGGCATCGTGGTGGACGGACAGCACACCCAGCGCGCTACGCTCCGCGACGGCTCCCGCATCGTCGTGGGCTCCACCACCATCGTCTACCGACAGGTCGAAGGGTAGTGTCCGAGTTGTTCGCGCGCCTCGCTCACCGACAGGCGGGCCGGCCATGTCAGAACTGACCCTCACGGTCATGCGGCTGGGCTTCCTGGCCGTGCTGTGGCTGTTCGTCATCGTCGCGATCCAGGTGATCCGCAGCGACCTGTTCGGGACCAAGGTGAACCCCCGCTCCTCCCGTCGTGGTGCCAACGCCGCTCCGGGCGGCGCCGCCGCCGCTCCGGCCGCCGGGCGCGCCGCACAGGCCCCGGCCGCCGGAGCGGCGGGCCAGACCCAGGGCGGCGGCCGCCGTCGCGGCGCCCCGACCCAGCTCGTGGTGGTGCAGGGCTCGCTGGCCGGCACCACCGTGGCGCTCCAGGGCCAGACCATCACCCTGGGCCGCGCGCACGACTCCACCATCGTGCTGGACGACGACTACGCGTCCTCCCGGCATGCCAGGATCTATCCGGATCAGACTGGGCAGTGGACGGTCGAGGATCTAGGCTCCACCAACGGCACCTATCTGGACCGGCAGCGCCTGACCGCGCCCACCCCGCTCCAGCCGGGCATGCCGATCCGTATCGGCAGGACCGTCATCGAACTGCGGAAGTAGTAGCGCATGAGGGACAGCATCCCGTCCATGACCCAGAGGGGGGCACAGGTCGCATGACCCTGGTGCTGCGCTTCGCCGCCGGCTCCCACAAGGGACTGATCCGGGAGGGGAACGAGGACTCCGGCTACGCCGGGCCGCGGCTGCTGGCCGTGGCCGACGGCATGGGCGGCGCCGCGGCCGGCGAGGTCGCGTCCTCCGAGGTGCTCGGCTCGATCGTCCGACTGGACGAGGACGTGCCGGGCGCCGACCTGCTGACCCTGCTGGGCGACGCCGTCCAGGGCGCCAACGACCGGCTCCGGCAGATGGTCGAGGAGGACCCGCAGCTGGAGGGCATGGGCTGCACGCTGACCGCCATGCTCTGGACCGGCCAGCGGATGGGCATGGTGCACGTCGGCGACTCCCGCGCCTACCTGCTGCGCGACGGCTCGCTGGTGCAGATCACCCAGGACCACACCTGGGTGCAGCGCCTGGTCGACGAGGGCCGGATCACGCCGGAGGAGGCCGAGACCCACCCGCAGCGCTCGCTGCTGATGCGGGCGCTCGACGGCCGCGGCCAGGTCGAGCCCGACCTGTCGATCCGCGAGGTCCGCGCCGGCGACCGCTACCTGATCTGCTCCGACGGCCTCTCCGGCCCGGTCAGCCACCAGACCCTCCAGGACACCCTCGGCAGCTACTACTCGCCCGAGCAGACCGTGCAGGAGCTGATCCAGCTCGCGCTGCGCGGCGGCGGTCCGGACAACATCACCTGCATCGTGGCGGACGTCATCGACGTCGGTGCCACGGACACCACGAGCGGCCAGTACAACGACGTGCCGGTGGTGGTCGGCGCGGTCGCCGACACCCCGCCGTCCTCGGCCGCCGCGGACCGCTCGATCGCCGACACCCCGGCCGGCCGCGCCGCCGGCCTCGGCCGCGCCCCGCAGGGCGCCTTCGGCCCGGCCGAGGGCTACGACGCCGCCCAGGGCGGCTTCGGCCCCGCCGAGGGCTACGAGGGCGAGTACGGCTACGGCTCCGGCGAGCCCTCGGTGTACGGCGCCGAGGAGTTCGACGAGGAGCCGCCCGCGAAGCGCAAGCGCAAGGGCCTCACCGTCTCGGTGGCCGTCCTGGTCACCCTCGGTCTGCTCGGTGGTGCCGGGTTCTTCGGCTACCAGTGGACCCAGGACCAGTACTACGTCGGCAAGCAGGGCGACCACGTCGCGGTCTACCAGGGCATCAACCAGAACCTGGCCGGCCTGAGCCTGTCCTCGGTGCACACCGCGTACAAGGACGTCGAGCTCAAGTACCTGCCGCAGGACCAGGCCGAGCACCTCAACAAGACCATCGCGGCCGACAGCCTGGGCGCCGCCACCGCGACCGTCCAGGAGCTCGACGGCTGGGTCAAGCTCTGCAAGAAGGTCGCCGACGCCCGGACCGTTCCGGCCACCCAGGCGGCGCAGGCCACCCACGCCGCGTTCCTGGCCGTCACGCCCACCCCGGGGGAGAAGACCCGCCCCCCGGCGGCTCCCACGTCCCCGACCCCGGCGACCCCGACCCCGACCGCCCCGAGCACGTCCGCCCCGAGCACGTCCGCCCCGGCGCCGAACGCCGCCGCGCCGAACACCGGCCCGTCGGGCGACCTGTCCGGGCTGACCGAGGAGGAGCGCAGCCGGGCCGACTCCTGCCCGAAGCAGTGACCTCCGTGATCCGACATAGGCCCGCCCCGAGCGGGGCAGCCGGCCGTCAGGGAGCGGTCACCACGTGAGCACCTACGACCTGAGCGACGACACCGGCCGGGCCGGCAGGCGCCGGACGGCCACCGACCGCGCCGCCACCCGGCGCCGGGCCAACACCACCATCTCCCTCCAGGGCGCGCCGAACCGGCGCAACACCGAGCTGGCCCTGCTGGCCTTCGCCGTCGTGCTGCCGATCCTCGCGTACGCCAACGTGGGGCTCGCGATGGACTCCACGCTGCCGAGCGGCATGGTCGGCTACGGACTCGGCATGGGCGCGCTGGCGCTGGTCGCGCACCTGCTGGTGCGCCGCTTCGCACCGTACGCGGACCCGCTGATGCTGCCGATCGCCACCCTGCTGAACGGTCTCGGCGTGGTGATGATCTGGCGGCTCGACAAGGCCGGAAAGCTGCTGAGCGCCAACTTCCCGGCGGCCCGGAACCAGCTGATGTGGTCGGCCCTCGGGATCGGGCTGTTCATCGCCGTGATGGTGTTCCTGAAGGATCACCGGGTGCTCCAGCGCTACACCTACATCTCGATGGTGGCGGCGCTGGTCCTGCTCGCCGCGCCGGCCTTCTTCCCGGCCCGGGCGGAGGACTTCGGCGCCAAGATCTGGATCCGGATGGGCGGCTTCTCCATCCAGCCCGGCGAGTTCGCCAAGATCATCCTGACGGTGTTCTTCGCCGGCTACCTGATGGTCAAGCGCGACGCCCTCGCACTGGCCAGCCGCCGCTTCATGGGCCTGTACCTGCCACGCGGGCGCGACCTCGGCCCGATCATCGTGATCTGGCTGCTCAGCCTGCTGATCCTGGTCTTCGAGAACGACCTCGGCACGTCCTTCCTGTTCTTCGGCCTGTTCGTGGTGATGCTCTACGTCGCCACCGAGCGGACCAGCTGGATCCTGTTCGGCCTGCTGATGTCGATCGGCGGCGCGGTCGCGGTCGCCATGACCACCAGCCACGTCAAGGTCCGCATCGACGCCTGGCTCGACCCGATGGCCGCCTTCGGAGCACACCCGCCGAAGGGCGCCACCGAGCAGATCGGCCAGTCGCTGATGGCGCTCGGCTCCGGCGGGGTGACCGGCTCGGGCCTCGGCCAGGGCCGCTCCTGGCTGATCAACTTCGCCGCGAAGAGCGACTTCATCCTGGGCTCGTTCGGCGAGGAGCTCGGGCTGACCGGCCTGATGGCGATCTTCCTGCTGTACGCCCTGCTGGTGCAGCGCGGCCTGCGCACCGCCCTCGCGGCCCGCGACCCGTTCGGCAAGCTGTTCGCCGTCGGGCTCTCGTCGGCGATGGCGCTGCAGGTCTTCGTCGTGGCCGGCGGGGTCACCGGGCTGATCCCGCTCACCGGTATGACCATGCCGTTCCTCGCCCAGGGCGGGTCGTCCGTGGTCGCCAACTGGGCGCTGGTCGCGATCCTGCTGAAGATCAGCGACAGCGCCCGCCGACCCGGGGTCGAAGCGACCCCGGCCACCGAGGGCCAGGGAGGACCCGCTCGATGAACAAGCCGATCCGCCGGGTCTCGATCTTCTGCCTCGTCCTGATCCTGGCCCTGATGGTGCGCACCAACTGGGTGCAGGGTGTCCAGGCCGATGCCTGGGCCACCAACAAGAACAACAAGCGCCAGCAGTACGACCGGTACGCGCACCCGCGCGGCAACATCATCGTCGGCGGCCAGCCGGTCACGAAGTCCGACTTCGTCAACGGCCTGCGCTACAAGTACAAGCGCTCCTGGGTCGACGGCCCGATGTACGCCCCGGTCACCGGCTACTCCTCCCAGGTCTTCGGCTCCAGCCAGCTGGAGAACCTGGAGGACGGCATCCTCTCCGGCACCGACGACCGGCTGTTCTTCCGCAACACCCTGGACATGCTGACCGGCGAGCAGCAGCGCGGCGGCGACGTCGTCACCACGATCAACGCGAAGGCCCAGAAGGCCGCCTGGGACGGCCTGGGGGACAAGAAGGGCGCCGCCGTCGCGATCGACCCGAAGACCGGCGCGATCCTGGCGCTGGTCTCCACCCCGTCCTACGACCCGGGCACCATCGCCGGCAGCGAGAGCGGCGACTCCAAGGCCTGGACGGACCTCAACGCCGACCCCAACAAGCCGATGCTCAACCGGGCGCTGAAGGAGACCTATCCGCCCGGCTCCACGTTCAAGCTGGTGACCGCGACCGCCGCGTTCGAGAACGGCCTGTACCAGAACATCGACGACCAGACCGCGACGCCGGACCCGTACACCCTGCCGGGCACCCAGACGGTGCTGAACAACGAGTCGCCGCTCGAGAAGTGCGGGAACGCCACGGTCAAGTCGGGGATGGACCAGTCCTGCAACACGGTCTACGCCAAGATGGGCGCGGACCTCGGCAAGGACAAGATGCGGGCGCAGGCCGAGAAGTTCGGCTTCAACAGCACCATCGACACCCCGGTCCGTTCCGAGAAGAGCATCTTCCCGAACAGCGCGAGCCTGGACGGCACCGCGCAGGACTCGATCGGCCAGCACGACACCCGCGCCACCCCGCTGCAGATGGCCATGGTGTCCGCCGCGATCGCCAACAACGGCAGCCTGATGCAGCCGTACCTGGTCGACCAGGAGCGCTCGGCCTCGCTGACCACCATCTCCAAGCACACCGAGAAGCAGTTCTCCCAGGCGATGAGCCCGGCCACCGCGCAGAAGATGCAGGACCTGATGGTCTCGGTGGTGGAGAACGGCACCGGCAAGAACGCCAAGATCCCCGGCCTCCAGGTCGGCGGCAAGACCGGTACCGCGCAGCACGGCGAGGACAACGCCGGGCTGCCGTTCGCCTGGTTCACCTCCTGGGCCAAGACCACCGACGGCCAGTCCGTCGCGGTCGCGGTCGTGGTCGAGGACGGCTCCAACAATCGCGACGGCATCAGCGGCGGCCGGCTGGCCGCCCCGATCGCCAAGGCGGTGATGCAGGCCGTCCTCGGCAAGTGAGGAGGAGGCCCGGCCGTGAGTGGAAAGTCACGATCGACACCCCGTCCGGTATACCGGTCTGATATCGGCCGACGGCCGACTCCGGTCCGATGCGGTGCGACCGGTAGCGTATCCGCCAGCAGCGGGTGTGCCCGTTGCCGCCCGCGAGACGGCGCACGGCCCGGCCGGAGAACCGGTCGAGACCCGCTCGGCGTCACCCAGAGCGTGCGGGGACACCTACGTCACAACCTCGCCGGCAGGTGAGGGAGAGGGTCGGAACTATGGAAGAGCCTCGTCGCCTAGGCGGCAGGTACGAGCTCGGCGGCGTCCTCGGACGCGGCGGCATGGCCGAGGTGTACCTCGCCCATGACACCCGGCTCGGCCGTTCCGTCGCAGTGAAGACGCTCCGGGCCGACATGGCCCGGGATCCGTCGTTCCAGGCCCGCTTCCGCCGCGAGGCGCAGTCCGCGGCGTCCCTGAACCACCCCGCGATCGTCGCCGTGTACGACACCGGCGAGGACTACATCGACAACATCTCCATCCCGTACATCGTGATGGAGTACGTCGAGGGGTCCACCCTGCGCGAGCTGCTGCACTCCGGCCGACGGCTGCTGCCCGAGCGCGCGCTGGAGATGACCATCGGCATCCTGCAAGCGCTGGAGTACTCGCACCGCGCCGGCATCGTGCACCGCGACATCAAGCCGGCCAACGTGATGCTGACCCGGCAGGGCAACGTCAAGGTCATGGACTTCGGCATCGCCCGCGCGATGGGCGACGCCGGGATGACCATGACCCAGACCTCGGCCGTCATCGGCACCGCCCAGTACCTCTCCCCCGAGCAGGCCAAGGGCGAGCAGGTCGACGCCCGCTCCGACCTCTACTCCACCGGCTGCCTGCTCTACGAACTGCTGACCGTCCGCCCGCCGTTCGTCGGCGACTCCCCGGTCGCGGTGGCCTACCAGCACGTCCGGGAGGAGGCGCAGCCGCCGTCCGTCTTCGATCCCGAGGTCCGCCCCGAGATCGACGCGATCGTGCTGAAGGCGCTCGCCAAGGAGCGCGACTACCGCTACCAGAGCGCCGACGAGATGCGCGACGACATCGAGCGCTTCCTCGACGGCCTGCCGGTGGCCGCCGCCCAGCAGGCCGCCGCGTACGGCATGGGCGCCGGGTACGGCTACGACCAGAACGGCTACCCGCAGCAGCACGACCCGTACGGCCAGACCAACGTGCTGCCGCAGCAGCCCGGCGGCGGCCCGACCACCGTCCTGCCGCAGGCCGGCGCGCAGCCCGGCTACGGCCCGCAGGGCGGCTACCAGGACGACGGCTACGGCCAGGCCTACGCCGACGGCCCGGCGGGCGGCGGCCACGACGACGGCTACGGCCGGGACGGCGGCCGGCGCGGCGAGCAGCCGCCGAAGAAGAGCAACACCTCCTGGATCGTGCTGGCGGTCGCCGCCGTGCTGGTCCTGGTCGGCACCTTCTTCGTGGCCCAGGCCATGTTCAACGGCAACGGCGGCGGCACCACGGAGACCCCGAAGGTCGCCGTGCCGAACCTGGTCGGCAAGAGCCTGGCGGACGCCAAGACGGCCGCGGCCGCGGCCGGTCCCAAGCTCGTGGTGGCCGAGGGCGACAAGCTCGCCTGCCCGGACGCCAACATCAAGAAGGACCAGGTCTGCACCCAGAACCCGGCCGTCGGCGGCCAGGTCGCGGAGAACAGCACCATCACCGTGCAGCTCTCCTCCGGCCCGGCCAAGGCCCCCCTGCCGAACGTGGTCGGCAAGACCAAGGACCAGGCGACCAAGGCGCTCGGCGACGCCGGCTTCACCAACGTCACCACCGAGTACAAGGACGACGACACCGCTCCGCAGGAGAACGTCACCGCCCAGGACCCGGCGGCGGGCACCGCCGGCGACCCGACCGCGCCGGTCAAGCTGACCGTCTCGCAGGGCAAGTCGAAGGTGACCGTGCCGAACGTGGGCGGCGCGCAGAAGGAGGTGGCGCAGGCCCAGCTGGAGGGCCTGGGCTTCCAGGTCGACGCCTCGAAGACGGTGCAGACCACCGACCAGAGCAAGGCGAACACCGTCGCCGCGCAGTCGGTCCAGGCCAACACCAAGGTTCCGGCCAACACGAAGATCACGCTGACGATCTTCAAGATGCAGGACAAGCCCCAGGTCCCGCCGCTGCAGAACGTCAAGCTGTCGGACGCCATCTCGCAGCTGAGCAAGGTCGGGCTGCTCTACACGGTGGTGTCCGGTCCGTCGGACCCGAACGCCATCGTGGTGAGCACCAACCCGGCCGCCGGCACCCAGCTGGACCCGAACACCCAGGTGATGCTCATCACGAAGCCGGCCGATCCGCCCAAAGGGGGTGACCCCCTCTCCCCCTCACCCTCCAACACCAAAGGGGGGAACAACAACTAAGCCCTGGTTCCCCTGGATCTGAGGCTTGGTGGGAGTTGTCCGGCCGTACGCCCGAGGGCCCGTCGCAGCGGTTGCGACGGGCCCTCGGGCGTTCTCGGTACCGGGCGTTCTCGGTACCGGGCGTTCTCGGTACCGGGCGTTCTCGATGCCGGGCGTTCTCGGTGCCGGGCTACCGCAACCGGACCGCGGGTTCCAGGCCGCAGCAGCCGGACCTCAGCAGCGGCCGGCGGGCTCAGGGCTGACGCAGCTCCGGCGGCGGGGTGCGCTTGGCGTCCACGTCGTCCACCCGCACCAGGCTCCCCCAGACCGCCATCCGGTAGCGCGAGGTGTACACCGGCGTGCAGGTGGTCAGCGTGATGTACCGGCCGGGGCCGGTGTAGCCGGAGCCGACCGGGACGGGCGCGACGATGCCGGTGTCGTACTTGGACGTCTCCGGCAGGGTGCTGTCGACCCGGTAGACGTACCACTTGTCCTTGGTCTCGACGACGACCGCGGCGCCCTTGTGCACCGCGTCCAGGTCGTGGAACTTGGCGCCGTGGCCGTCCCGGTGGGCGGCCAGCGCGAAGTTGCCGGCCTGGTCCCAGGGCATCGCGGCGCGGTAGGGCTGCTCGTACACCCCCGCCACGCCCTCGGCCAGGGTGTCGCTGTCGGTGCCCATCCGGATCAGCACCTGGTAGTCCCGGCCCATCGCCGGGACGTGCAGGAAGCCGACCGCGTCCCCGGCCGCGAACGGCGCGGCGGGGGCGGACGTCCCGCCGGGGGCCGCCGAGGGGGTACCGGTCGGGCTCGCGGCCCAGGTGTCGCGCAGCCGGTCGGAGGCCGCAGCCGCCGAGCGGTCGGCCTCGACGTTGGTCCACCACAGCGAGTAGGCCACGAACAGGCCGAGCACCAGTCCCAGGGTGATCAGCAGCTCGCCGAAGACGCCGAGCGCGGCCAGCGCCCGACTGCGACCGCGCCGGGCGGGCGCGGGGCCGGCCTCGGGCGGCGGGAAGGCCTCCTCCCGCGGCTCGGCCGACTGCGCGGTCTCGTCCGTCATCTCCGGTGCTCCCCCTTCGTGCCGGGTGCCCGGGCGGTCACCCGCCCGTGATCGCGGCCGGCTTGCCTTGGCTGCGCGGCCGTTCCTCGGTCATCTTGCCAAAGACGATGAGGCGGAACTTGGAGGTGAACTCCGGGGTGCAGGTGGTCAGCGTGATGTACCGGCCGGCGCCCGCGTAACCGGCGCCGTTGGGGACGGGCTTGATCACGCTCACGTTGTTGGGAGAGGTCTCCGGGATGCTGCTGGTGACCTCGTACGTGTAGTACGAGGTGGCGGTCTCCACCACGATCTTGTCGCCCTTGCCGAGCTGGTTGATGTACCGGAACGGCTCGCCGTGGGTGTTGCGGTGCGCGGCCAGCGCGAAGTTGCCCGCCTTGTCGGCCGGCATCCCGGTGCCGGTGTAGTGGCCGACCAGGCCCTTGTCGAGCACCGCCGGCTTGGAGGTGCCCTCGGCGATCGGGAACTTCAGCCCCAGCTTGGGCAGGTAGATGATGGCGAAGCCCTTGCCGGGCTCGAACGACTCCGGCTTGGCCGGGTCCGGAGCCGGCTGCCCGGGCTTCGGCGGCGCCAGGGCGGCGTCGAACTGCTGCTCCAGCCGGTTGCGGGCGCCGTCGGCGGCCGCGTCGGCCTGCACGTTGGTCCACCAGAGCTGGTACGAGACGAAGAGCAGCATCACCACGCCGAGCGTGATGCACAGCTCCCCGACGAGCCGCGCGGCCACCACGACCGCGGACTCCTTGGGCCGCGCCTTCGCCCCGGCGCCCCGGCCGCTCGCCCGGCGCCGACCGACGCCCGCGCGCACGGAGGTCCGGCCCTGGGCGGCCCTGCGGCGCTCGGCCCGGCCACCGGTGGGCGGGGCCGGTTCCACGGCCGGCCCGCCGATGTCGAGGGGCAGGCGCAGCTGGAGCGTCTGGTCGGGCAGCCAGGGGTACTCGGGGCCGGACGCGGCGGGCTGCTCGGCCTGCTCGTACACGCCCCAGGCGTCCTCGGCGGCGCCCTGTCCGGGCTGCGCCGGGTACGGCTGCGGGTACGCCGCCGCGTCACCGTGGTGCTGCCCGTCGCCGTACCGGCCGTCCCCGTACGGACCGCCGCCGTACTGCGCGCCGCCGTACGGCCGTCCGTCGCCCGGGCCCGCCTCCGGCTGGTAACGCCCCTCCGGACGCAGCGCGGTCACGCCGCTCAGCCCCGGCCGATCACCGGGGCGAGCCCGGCCGACCGGTCCACGGCCTGCGGGTAGCCGCACTCCGCCAGCCAGTTGGCGAGCATCCGGTGCCCGCCCTCGGTGAGCACCGACTCGGGGTGGAACTGCACGCCCTCGACGGGCAGTTCGCGGTGCCGCAGGCCCATGATCACGCCGCTGTCGGTGCGCGCGGTGACCACCAGTTCGTCCGGCACGGTGGCCGGTTCGACCGCCAGCGAGTGGTACCGGGTGGCGGTCAGCGGCGAGGGCAGTCCCTCGAACACCCCGCCGTCCTCGTGCTCGACCGGCGAGGTCTTGCCGTGCAGCAGTTCCGGTGCCCGGTCGACCACCGCGCCGTACGCGACCGCGATCGACTGCAGGCCCAGGCAGACGCCGAACACCGGCAGCCCGATCCCCGCGCAGTGGTGCACCATCCCGATGCAGACCCCGGCCTCCTCCGGCGCCCCGGGCCCGGGGGAGAGCAGCACCCCGTCGAAACCCTGGTCGTCCTCGCCGCCGGACCGGCGGACGGCGTGCTCGACGGTCACCTCGTCGTTGCGCACCACCTCGCAGGTGGCACCGAGCTGGTACAGGTACTGGACCAGGTTGAAGACGAAGCTGTCGTAGTTGTCCACGACCAGGATGCGGGGCGCGGTCGGCTGGGTGGTCATTCTCGCGTGGTCTCCGTGGGATGCGGGGCGGGGTCGGCAGGGTGGAGGAGCAGGGCCGCCGGTTCAGCCGGCCGCGGCACCTTCGCCGCCGTCCACTGTGACGTCACCGAAGGGGAGCAACGGTTCCGCCCACGGGAAGACGTAGGTGAAGAGGAGATAGACGATCCCCACGATGAGGAGCAGCGAGATGACGGCGCGGACCAGGGTGTTTCCCGGGAGGTGACGCCAGATCCAGCCGTACATGGTGCTCCCTCGACGTAGCGGACTGGGGTCAAGAGTAGACCCGGGATCAACGACCGCGGGGCCGGTCCGCTACTGCTGCCCGCCCGCCGACCGCAGCTCGGTGGTGCCGGAGTATCCGGGGAGGTTCAGATCACCGCTCTCCTGGACCTTCCAGCCGAGTCCGTACGCCTGGACGTACTGGAGGTAGTTGCGGATCGTCGGGTCGCCGTCGACGGCGGCCTTCAGCGCATCGGTGCGGCCGACCGCCCGGACCACGTACGGCGGCGAGTAGACCCGGCCCTGGAGCAGCAGGGTGTTGCCGACGCAGCGGACGGCGCTGGTGGAGATCAGCCGCTGGTCCATCACCTGCACGCCCTCGGCGCCGCCCCGCCACAGCGCGTTGACCACGGCCTGGATGTCCTGCTGGTGGATGACCAGGTCGTTGACGCCGGGCTCGGGGACGCCCGGGATGCGGGCGGTGGCGTTCGGCGGGGCGTCGTTGAGGGTGACGGTCAGGCCGCCGCCCTGCAGCGGCTCCAGGGCCGCGCCGAGCCGCAGGCCGTCCAGCCGGGCGGCGTCGGCGGGGTTGCCGCCCTGCTGCCCGGTGAGCTCCTGCGCGCGGGCCTGGAGGTCGGCCAGCTGGGCCTGGGCCTGCTGGTTCTGCGAGCTGCGCTGGCGTATCACGTCGCCGAGGCTCAGCAGCGAGTTGTCCGTCCGCAGGTCGGTGCCGCGGGCGGTCTGCGCGCTGATGTAGAAGAGCAGTCCGGCGAGCGCGAAGACCGCACAGGTCAGGGCACGCCCGACAATTCGGGTGCCGGAGCGGCGGGTAGTGGTCGGCCGAGGGGGAATCGACAAATTAGGCACCGTACCCTTATCTCCTTAAGACCCACCGAGCCACTACGCTAACGGACGCCGGTGGCGCGTGCGGGAACGGTCCCGTGCGTTCCGCACCGCCCGTCACCGGCCGACCGACCCCCGCTGCACCTCTGCGCGGTCTCACAGCGCATCGACAGGAGAGCTCCTCGTGCCGAAGTCTCGACTCCGCAAGAAGTCCGACTACACCCCGCCGACCACGGCCGCGGTGAAGATCAGTTCGGGCCGCAGTTGGGTCGCACCGCTGATGCTGGCACTGTTCCTGATCGGCCTGGTCTGGATCGTCACCTATTACGTGACCAGCGGCAGCTACCCGGTCGAGAGCTGGCGGAACTGGAACATCCTGGTCGGTTTCGGCTTCATCGCCGCGGGGTTCGGCGTCTCCACCCAGTGGAAGTGACCTCCCGCTCCTCCTGAGGCTCCGGTCGAGCCACCTCCGCCGCTTCGGACCGCTGGTGCCGGGCGGCGGTCAGGCATGCCCGGACACGGGCGGGAAACCGGTCGGTTATCCCCATCATCAGACTGTCCTGCTTATCCACATGGTTATCCACACTGGGGAAAAGTCTCCCCAGCCTGTGGATAACTTTTCGGCCGGGGGCTTTCCACAGCTGTGCACAACTTCCCGAAAGTGGGAAAACCGCACAGCAGGACACGCGTAGAACAGCAGTCCACACCCCGGGCGGCACACAGCCTGTGCACAACCCCGCACCCGCTGTGGACAAACGCCCTCGGCGTCACGCGCCGTAGCGGGCCATCCCGATCATCAGCATCGCCGCCACCACGGCCAGCGACCCCGCCAACGCCAGCCCCTGGACCAGGCCGCGGCGCTCGCGCGGGGCGTACATCAGACCGGCCGCCGTCAGCGCGCCCACCACCAGGCCGCCGATGTGCGCCCGCCAGTCGATGTTCGTCCGCGAGAAGGTGACGACCAGGTTGAAGACCAGGAACGCCATCACCGGGCCGAGCGGGCCCCGGTTCCGCAGCTGCATCACCACCGTGGCGCCGATCAGCCCGAAGATCGCGCCCGAGGCCCCCACCGACCGCAGCGCGTTGCCGTCGATCAGGAAGGCCAGGGTGCTGCCTCCCAGGCCGGAGAGCAGGTAGAGGGCCAGGAAGCGCAGCCGGCCGAGCGCCGTCTCCAGTGCGGGACCGAGCCAGTACAGGACCACCATGTTCATCCCGATGTGCCACCACTGCAGGTGCAGGAACACCGAGGTCAGCAGCCGGTACCACTGGGAGGGCCCGGCGGCGACACCGTCCGGACCGCCCAGGATGGCCCGCCCGGCGCTGTACAGCTCCCAGACCTGGCCCAGCCGCGGCGTGAGCACGTAGGCGGCCAGCACGAAGACGACCACGTTGATGCCGATCAGCACCCTGGTGACCAGCCCGCCGTCCTGGGCGATCGCCCCGCCGAACCGGGTGGTCGCCCGCCGCGTCCCGGCGTGCCCGCCGCCGACGCACTCCGGGCACTGGAAGCCCACCGAGGCGGTCACCATGCACTGCGGGCAGATCGCCCGCTCGCAGCGGGTGCAGGAGACGCCGGTGGCCGTCTGCGGATGCCGGTAGCAGCCGGTCAGCATGAGGTTCTTCCCCTCCCGTACGGGACGCCGAAATCGCCAGCCTACTGCGGCGGATCCGACATCGGGCCCGCTCCCCGACTCCTTCCGCACCCCGCGTACGGCCCACTCCGACATGCCGGTGGACAAATCAGCATGCATGATCAGCATTCAGGTGGATATGTGCATAAAGGACGCCACCCAGGAGGAGAGACTCGTGACCTTTTCGGACTCGGCTCGTGAGACGGCCACCAAGACCCGGGACACCGCCGCGCACCTCGCGGACGGCGCCAAGCAGCGCCTCGGCCCGGCCCTGGACACCTTCGGGCCGAAAGCCGCCCAGGCCGCCCAGAGCCTCCGCGTCCAGTACGACCGGCACATCGCCCCGCAGTTCGGTCACGCCTTCGCCAGTCTGCCGCCCGAAGCCCAGCAGAACGCCCTGAAGGCCTTCCACCGCGCCCAGGAGGCCGCTCTGGCGGCCCGGCTCTCCGCCGCCCGCGCCGCCGACCAGGCCCGCTCCACGGTCGGCCCCAGGGTCGCCCAGGCCGTCGAGGAGGCCCGCGCCGCCGTCACCCCGGTCGCCCAGGAGGCCCAGACCCGGGGCGCCGCCGCGCTGACCGCGCTGCACGGTAACGTCACCTCGGCCGAGATCAGCCACCTCGCCGCCCGCAACGCCCGGAGGAAGCGGTGCAACGGCCTGGCCACCGGCCTCGCCGTGGCCGGTGCGCTGGCGATCGGCGGCGGGATCGTGGCCTGGCAGTGGTGGCGCCGGCACAGCAACCCGGAGTGGCTGGTCGAACCCCCGACCGACCGGGCCGACCAACCCGCCGGGGCGCACGCCGCCGGCGCGACGACCCCCGGGCCGGTCGACGCGGCCGGCGCCCCGCAGAGCGCCCCGGCCGCTCCCGCCGGGCCCCGGGCCGGGGACGCGGCCACCGAGCCCGCTCCGCCGCCCGGCCGGCCCGACAACGACGGCGACGGCGACGGCGACGGCGACCACCCCAGGCCGCACGACCCGCGCGGGCCGCACTGACCCGTCGCCCGGCCCTCAGGGCGTGTCGGACACGCCCTGAGGACGCGGAAACGCCGATCGGCCGCTGACCGGGATTCAGGTCAGCGGCCGCACGGCGTGACCGAGGCGGGGGGGGGGTGTGGGATAGGGTTTGTGAAAAAAGAAC
>NZ_JBFBIR010000068.1:0-37381 GCF_040685715.1 Kitasatospora sp. NPDC088264 | reverse complement strand
GCTGCTCCTGGACGAGCCGACCGCCGCCCTGGACCTGCGCCACCAGGAGCTGGTGCTGCGGGTCCCCCTGGTCCGGGCCGCGCGACGGCGGCCCTGGCCATCGGTGCGGCCCTGCTCCTGGCCACCGTGCTCCTCGGCCTCGCCGTGGGCTCGCAACACGAGCCGGTCCGGACGGTGATCGACGTCGTGGTGCGCCGTCTCGGGCTGGGCAACCCGCACGTGACGCTGCTGGCCGACCAGATCGTCTGGCAGTTGCGGCTGCCCCGGGTTCTGGGAGCGGCTGCCACCGGCGCCGGCCTCGCGGTCTGCGGTGCGGTGTTGCAGACGCTGACCGGGAACGACCTGGCCGATCCCTTCCTGCTCGGGATCTCGGACGGAGCCGCCGCCGGCGCGGTCACCGTGATCGTCCTCGGCGTCGGCGTGACCGGCGCCGTGGGCACCGGCGCGGTGTCCACGGCGGCCTTCGCCGGTGCCCTGCTAGCCGCCGTCGTCGTCCTGGCACTGGCCGGCGCGCGCACCCGGTCGCTACCGACCACCCGGACCGTGCTCGCCGGCATCGCGGTGGGACAGATGTGCGGGGCCTACACCTCGTTCGTCGTGCTGGTCCTCGGGGACCGCAACGCGGCGCGCGGTGTCATGGAGTGGACGCTGGGCTCGGTCGCCGGCGTGCGGTGGCCCACCGCCGTCTTCCTGACCGCGGTCGCGCTGGCCGGTGTCACGGTCCTGGCCTCCTCGGCCCGCGACCTGGACGCCTTCGCGTTCGGCGAGACCGCCGCCCGCTCCCTCGGCGTCCACGTCGAGCGCACCCGTTGGGTCCTCGTCGCCACCGCCGCGCTGGTAACCGCGTGCCTGGTCGCCCACACCGGCGTCATCGGGTTCCTCGGCCTGGTCGTACCGCATGTCGTCCGTCTCGTCTGCGGCCCGCGCCACGCCCTCCTGCTGCCCGTGTCGGCACTGGTGGGCGCTTCCCTCCTGGTGGGCAGCGACATCGTGGCGCGCTCGGTCCTCCCCGACCGGGAGATCCCCGTCGGCGTCATCACGGCTGGGCTCGGAGCGCCCTTCTTCGCCTGGCTGCTGTGGCGCCAGGGGCGGGCCGACGGGAGGGGGCAGTGACGGTGACGCCCCCCGCCGAGCTGCGCACGGAGGAGCTCCGCGTGAGCATCGGCGGAGCCACGCTGCTGGACGCGGTCTCGCTCGCGTTCGCCCCCGGCCGGATCACGGGCCTGCTCGGACCCAACGGCGCCGGGAAGACCACCTTGCTGCGCGCGGTCGCCGGACTGACCCGGCCGAGCGAGGGGCGGGTCCTCCTGGACGGAGAGGATCTCCACGCACTCACGGCTCGCCGACGAGCACGACAGGTGGCCTTCATGGAGCAGCAGGCGGACACCCGGCTGTCGCTGCCGGTCCGTCAGGTCATCGATCTCGGCCGCACGCCGCACCGCAGCCGCTGGCCCGTGCCGGCGAACTCCGCCACCGACGCCCACGAGCGGTCCGTGTTCGCCGCGGCCGTGGCCGCAGCCGACGTCGGCCACCTGCTCGACCGGTCCTGGCCGACGCTGTCGGGTGGCGAGCGGCAGCGGGTCCAGCTCGCGCGGGCACTGGTGCAGGAGCCCGGCGTGCTCCTGCTCGACGAGCCCACCAACCACCTCGACCTACGCCACCAACTCGGCTTCCTCGGCACCGTACGCGGGCTGGGCATCACCACGGTAGCCGCGCTGCACGACCTCGAACTCGCCGCCGCCTACTGCGACGAGGTCGCCGTCCTGCTCGACGGCCGACTGGTCGCCCACGGGCCCAGCTCCGACGTGCTCACCTCGCCGACGATCGCGCACGTCTACGGCGTCGACGTCACCGTGGAACGACACCCCCGGCACGACAGACCGCACATCCGGTGGAACGGACTGCTCCCCGAAGGGACAACACCATGACCCGCCCCGTCCCGGGCGCGCTCGCCCGCCGCAGTGCCACGCTCCTGGTCGGCATGTCGATGGGGGAAGCCGTCCGCCGTGACGAACTCCTCCGGACAGCGGCGTCGCACCAGGCCTCGATCGCGTTCCTGCAGCAGGCAGACCCTTCCCTGTCGGCCGAGCTGACCAGGCTGGCCGACGCGGGCGCCGAGACCGTGGTCGTGATCGGCGTCCGCCTCGCGGCGTCCGGCCCGGCCCAGTCCTGGCTACGGCGGATCGCGGCGTACTGGTGGCGCGAGCGCGCGGGCCACCGTCCCGAACTCCTCGTCGCGACCCGCCTCGCCGACTCGCCGGACGCGGTCCCCGCGGTGGCCGCGGTGACGAGGGCCATCACCGGCCAGGAGCCCGGCCTCACGTCCGCGGCCTGGGAGGAAGTCCCCGGCCACCGGCACCAGGTCCTGGTGTGCCGCGGCCCGCGTTGCGCGGCCAAGGGCGCGGAGGAGGGACTACGCGCCCTGGTACAGAAACTGACCGAGCACGGCCTCGGCGACGACGACGTGCTCGTCACCCAGACGGGGTGCCAGTTCCCCTGCAACCAGGCCCCCGTCGCCAGCGTGCAGCCGGACGACATCTGGTACGGGAAGATCGACCCGGCTGTCGCCGGCCGCATCGTCACCGAGCACCTCGCCGGCGGACGACCGGTCGAGTCCCACCGACTCCCACGCCACAGGAAGGAGCAGGCGGACCACCACGACGGCTGATCGCGACCACGAGGCTCAAGCTTGAGCCCGTGCCCCGCCCAGCGGCCGACAGCGCCAAGCGGCGGCATCGAAGCCACCCTCCACCCCTACCGCGACCAGATCAGGGCCATCGACGAGCAGATGATCGAAGCCCTCAAGGACGACCAGCAGTAGACCCACAGCGAGCTTGACCTACGACGAAGCCCCACCCGCGCGGCCGGCTCACCACGGAGTTGCCCGATCTCCCCCGGATCCACGCCGACCCGATGCCCGACCCGCAGACCGAGATCACCTCAGGTCAACGATGTACTAATCAGGCGAGCTTGAGGAGCAGTTCACTCAGTTCCCTCGGCATGGTGATCATGCAGTCGTGGCCGGTCGGCAGCTCCCAGACCTGCGCGGCGGAGCCATTGGGCTGGATCGGGGGGACGGGGCGGCGGGTGATGCCCGGCGGCGTGGGGCCGACGTTGTGGATGTGCGTGCGCGGGATCGCGTCCGCAGCCGGGTTGTCCAGTCGCACGGGTTGCCGAAGGCAGCGCACCGTCTGGTCCGTGAGCGTCTCGCGCAGCCAGGCCACGTCCGCCGGGTCCGTGACGCCGAACAGGCCGAGGGGCGCGGGCAGCTCGGGCATCGGGGGGACGCGCCAGCCGCTCTCGGACTTCTCGGCGAGCTCGATCATCCGCCGCCCCACGGGTTGGACGTCGACCGCGGACTCGCCGTCCTGCGGGACCAGCGCGTCGAGGTAGACGAGGTGTGCGATGCGCTCCGGGATCCGGTTGGCCACGGAGGAGATCACCAGCCCCGCGTAGCTGTGGCCGACGAGGACGACGTCGTCGAGGTCCAGCTCGGCGACCAGCCCGACCACGTCGTCGACGTGCGTGTCGAGTCCCACCTCCGGTCCGAGCAGGTGCGCCTTGTCCCCGCAGCCGGTCAGGGACGGCGCGAACACCCGGTGCCCGTACGCCTCCAGCAGCGGCACCACCCGCTCCCAGCAGCGCCCGCTGTGCCAACTACCGTGTATCAGAAGGAATGTGGACATGAGTGAGAGCCCTTTCCCCTTTCGCGCCCCGGTACTGTCCGAGCACGAAAGACATGCTGCTGCACCCGACGAGGTACAGGCAACAGGACACTTCTCGGCGCCGTTGCTCACCCGGCCGGTGGTCACGTACTGCCCCATCGAGGACTACCGGGACGTGCTGCGCTCGGTACGGCCGACGGCACTGCTCTGGCCACCGCGGTTCTACGAGAAGGTGAGTCAGTCCCACCACAGCACGACAAGGAGGCGCCTCCGGGCCGCTTCCTCGTAGAACCCGCGTAGCGCGCCGAAGTGGGCGAGCAGGTACTCCGTCGGATCGCCGATGAACCCGTGACCGAGTGTGGAGCCCGCACCACTGTCCACGACCGAACGGAGGATCGCTTGCATGTCGATCTTCCCCCGAGCCACGTCGACACCTGGGCGACGTCGGCTGGGTGGAGGGCTGTCGGAGTGGAGTTGCTGAAGAAGGCAATCGCATGCTGGTTCGATCGGTGCGACGGATGATCCGGTTGCCGATCATCCTGAGATTGTGTCGCAGTGGCCGCCAACGCGACCCTGAAACGGGTTCACGCTGACCGGGGCCGGGACAGGCCTCAGGGGCCGCCCCGCCCGTCGCCCGGCGCTGCTGGTGGCGTCGGAGGAGGGCTGGGCGAAGCGGTAGGAGGGACGGTCGCCGGACCGCGGGCGATGCGGGCGCGGCCGTCGTACGGCAGGACGACGAGGTACTGCTGGTCGGTGTCCTCGACGCGGGCCAGCGTGAGGGAGGTGCCGGCCGCCGCGAGTGCCTCGGCGGCCGGGCCGGCCTCCTCCGTCATCCGGTCGAGCCGCGCGTAGGACCGAGTGAGGTCGCGTGCCGGGCCGGTGCCCCAGTATGCGATCCGCGCGCCCCGGCGCAGCGCGGCCAGCAGGTCCGTCCGCAGCGGCCCGTCGTCGGCTTCCTGGAGGAGCAGGTCGTGCAGGCGTTCCTGCCCGCACGGCCGCGTCGGCGCCGCCTCGGCCAGCGCCCGGCACTTCCGGCACGAGGCCAGGTCCTGCGGCTGGAAGTGGTGCAGGAAGAACGACAGGTACCGGCCACGAATCCCGCACAGGGTCCGCCCCCTGTCCCCGGCGTGCCAGACACCGGGCACACCGTGGACCCCGGCGGCGGGGAACTCGGCCGGCTCACGCGCCGCCGCGAACGACCAGGCCCCACCCGGCGCTTCGGTAGCAGGAGAGTCGATCATGCCAGGCAGCATCCCACGCGGCCGGCGATCTGAGCGAGAGCCGGTCCCGAACCCGGACTGGAGGATGCCGCCGCACACCGGGCACCAGTCCCGCTGCCCAGCGAGGCCACCGTTCCTCGCGGGCCTGTTCCGCCAGCAGCATGAGAGCGATGACAGGTGCGGCCCACTGCCGCTGACGACTTGCCGCAACCCGGCGGGCTCCGTCGCCGTACTTCCGGTGCGGCGAGGCGCCCGGCGGGAGCTGTCTGCGGCACGGCGGGCTCCGGTTCTGCCCGTACCTGGCCGCGCTCCCCGGATGCGCGCGCCCGAGACCCGCACGCCCTCGAAGTGCGACCGCACGCCGTCTACCGGCCGGCGCCGGGCTGCGCCAGGATGGTCGGCCAGTCAGCGTGTACGCGGAAGGAAGGGGGAGCAGCATGGGCGATCACCAGAAGCCGCCGGCGCCGCTGGAGAAGGGGAGCCCGCCGCCGGGCAACCAGGACGGGCAGGTGCCTCCCGCGCCGCCGTCGGGCGGGAAGCACAAGAAGTCGTGAGCCCCGACGCCGATCTGGTGGAGCGTCGGGTGCGCATGGACGCGGCGATGGAGCAAGGCGGGGCGTGGCCCCAGGACTCGCCGTGGTTGCGGGAGGCCATGGCCGCGCTGCCGCGCGACCTGTTCGCACCGGATCGGCTGTGGCGCTGGGACGATCGCGCCTACGTGGCGATGGACCGCGCCACTGATCCGGGCGGGTGGGCCGACGAGCTGTACGGCGACGTCAACGCCGCGGCGATCACCCAGGTCACCGACGGTCTGCCGTCCTCCAGCCTGTCCGCGCCCGGCGTGGTGGCGGACATGTTGGACAGCCTCATGCTGGAGCCCGGGCACACGGTGTGGGACGTCGGCGGCGGGCAGGGCTGGACCTGTGCTCTGGCGGCCTGGCAGGCCGGACCCGGCCGGGTGGTGTCGACCGAGGTCGACGAGCGGCTGGCGGCGTTCGCCCGCGAGCGCCTGGCGGCCGCGGGGGTCGGCGCCGAGGTGCTGGCCGGCGACGCCACCCACGCGGGGCCGCTCGGCGGCGCCAGGGTCGACCGGCTCCACGCCACCTACGCCGTCGAGGCCGTCCCGTGGGACTGGGTGGAGGCGACGAAGCCGGGCGGCCGGATCGTCTACCCCTGGGGCAGGCTCGGCCACGTCGCCCTCACCGTTGCCGACGACGGACGCAGCGCGACGGGCTGGGTGCAGGGCCTGGCGCAGTTCATGGCCGACCGGTGCGGGCCGGCTCCGACGCGCGGTGACCACGCCACGTACACGGCGGTGCGCGGTGGTGGCGAGCCCGAGGTGCGGCGGGTGGTGGAACGCGATCCGGCGCCGCTGGCCGACGACTGGCACCTGCGCTTCGCGGTGCGCGTCGCCGTCCCGGACGCCGTCGTTCTGACGGGACGGGACGAGGACGGTGTCAACGTCTGGTTCCACGACGGCGACCGCTCGTGGGCGGCGCTGTCCACGGACGGTGGTGGGGGCGCGGTGCTGTTCCAGGGCGGGCCGCGGCGGATCGGCGACGAGGTGATGACCGCCTGGTCCCAGTGGGAGGCGCTCGGGTCGCCGCACCTGTACGACTACGGGATCACCGTCACCCCCGAGGAACAGTGGGCGTGGCAGGGCGGCCCGGGCGGCCCCCGCTGGCCTGTCGCGCAGGTCGTCCCGGTCGTCCCGGTCAGACGCTGACCGGGGAGGCCGGCCGAGCGGTCAGTCGTTCAGTGGTACAGGCTGGTGTCCATGGACACCGCCTCGACAAGTGAACCGGCCGAAGACCTCAGCGTGTTGACGTACACCTCGGCGGTACCAGCACCCGGACCGGCGCAATCACCGCGGTCGCCGTCACCCCGGACGGGAAGACTCTCCCGCCCGGCGCCGAGGACAAGATCGTCAACGTCAACGACCTCGGCGCACTCGACGAACTGCGTAACCACGCCCGTACGCTGGCGTGCACACGGGCGGGCGGGGGGTCTCTCCGCCCCGGGCTGGAGGACCTACGTCCCGGGTTTGAGCTACCGACAGACCCCGCCCCCGGCCGGGCGGCCGGCCCATGCGGCCGGGAGCCGTTCGTCGGCACCCTGGCATATTCCGTGGACTTCGGCTGATACTGCCAATCGTCGGGCACCCGTGGCGCACCTCTGTCAGCCTGCGGATCGCCCGGTTCGCGTACGGGTCCGCAGAAAGGCGCATCGTGACTGACACCCCGACAGTTCCGCTGTCCACCGGGCTTCCTGGTGACCCTGATCGGCTGCACCTCACCATAACCTGCGAGATCGGCCCGGTCCTGGCAGCCGGTGAACGCTCGCAGACCCACCGATTGCTCGCCCGCTACCCGCAGGAACGGGATGCCGCCGAGATCCGGCGTCCCCCGAACGACGGTCTCAGCCAAGTCGCCCTATTGGGTCTCTGCCAGATCCCCATGGACAGCGGGTCGGTGAGCACGGCGCTCCTGGCCGACCTGGAGAACACGATCCCGCGCGGGTCGGAGGTGATCAGCGCGGTTCACCGGGATGCGCTCACAAACCAGAACGACCGGTCCGAGTTCACCACGGTGCTGCGCAAGATGCTCGGACAAGGGCCGTACGGCGACCTCGGAAACCTCCTCATCGTCAACGAGTTCACGTTCGACGACGGCTGGGACGATCCCGGTCTCGGCGTGCTGCTGATGGGCGAGCTCGTGGCACGCGCTGGCAGCGGGCCCTGCGTGGTGGCCACCGCGCCGAAATTCCTGAACGGCGCCCAGGGATACCAGCGGACCCTCGCCGTGCTGAGCGCCGCAGGCTTCCGCCCGCTGCGCGGGCACACGACGATCGTCGAGCCGTCCGGCCTTCCGGCGTTCTCCGGACCGGCCGGGACGGCGTTGATCCGCCTCCGCCGCGCCTCGGGCGGCTGATCGTCGGCGCCGGCTGATCGCTTCCCGGCCAGCAGGCCGCGGATCCAGGCCGTGAAGTGGGACCACCACAGGCTCCTCCCCCGGTCCTCTCGCCTCCTCCCCCGGCGCGGACCGGCGCAACCAGCTCTGCGGCCACGGCTTCACGTTCGTAGTCGTCCGCGAGTTCGGCGGCCGCAGCCTGTCTCTCGGCTTCCACGGCGACCTTCCCATCCAGCTGTCCCGTGGTTTCCACTCCCTTGACCATCACTGCTTCGACCATCACTGGAGTTACTACTTCCGGTGGGAGCGCCGAAGCCCCCGCCGGGAGTTCCCACGGGCGTTCCGTGCCCACCGGCGCCGCCCGGCCCCGGAAGCCGTCCGAGGCGGCTTCCCCAGCTCGTTCTCCTCGGCCGCGTGGCCGGTGAGGAAGAGAAAGACGTCGTCGAGGGTGGGCCTGCGCAGGCCGATGTCGTCGATGAGGACGCCCAGCCCATCCAGCTCGCGGATGACGTCGGCGAGCACCCGGGCGCCCCCGTCCACCGGCACGAGGATTCGCCGGGTGTGCTGCTCCACGCTGAGCGGGCCCCCACCGTACGGGGTGAGCGCCGCGACGGCCGCACCGATCTGCTCGCGGTCGTGGACCACCACCTCCACCCGCTCGCCGCCGGTCCTGGTCTTGAGGTCGTCGGCGGATCCGCGTGCGATCACCCGGCCGTGGTCGACCACGACGATGTCGTGCGCCAGCCGGTCTGCCTCCTCCAGGTACTGGGTGGTGAGCAGCAGGGTGGTGCCCTCCGCCGCCAGCATCTCGATGACCTCCCACAGCGCCAGCCGGTTGCGCGGGTCCAGACCGGTGGTGGGCTCGTCGAGGAACATCACCGGGGGCCGCACCACCAGCGCGGCCGCCAGGTCGAGCCGGCGGCGCATGCCACCGGAGTAGGTCCTGGCCGGCCGGTCGGCCGCCTCGGCGAGGTCGAACCACTCCAGCAGCTCCCGGGCGCGCGCCTTGGCGTCCCTGCTCCGCATCTGGTAGAGCTCGCCGACCATCTGGAGGTTCTCCCGGCCGGTGAGGTACTCGTCGACCGCCGCGTACTGGCCGCAGAGGCCCAGCAGGCTGCGGACCCGGCCGGGGTGCTTGAGCACGTCCACCCCCGCCACGTGGGCGCTGCCCGCGTCGGGCCGCACCAGGGTGGTGAGCACCCGTACCGTGGTGCTCTTGCCGGCGCCGTTGGGGCCGAGCAGGCCCAGCACCGTCCCCTCCGGCACGTCCAGGTCGACCCCGTCCAGGGCCCGTACGTCGCCGAAGTCCTTCACCAGGCCCTCGGCCCGGATGGCCGCCCTCATGTGCCCCTCCTTCTCCTGGAACCAGCCGGGAACCACCTGACGGCCGGCACTGGCAGGATCCCCCCGGAGCACCCGTCGTGCTCTTCGGCGGGGAAGCGGAGGCACCGCGTGCGCGGCCTCCGGGATGCGAGCCACCCGGGTGTGGTGGAAATGTGGAAGGGAGAGCCCGGCCCGGCCCTGGCCGCCCCACCGGGTTCCCGAAGGCCGTGTGCACCGGACGAGAAGGACCGAGGACCCGCACAGA
This sequence comes from Kitasatospora sp. NPDC088264, assembly GCF_040685715.1. NCBI lineage: Bacteria > Bacillati > Actinomycetota > Actinomycetes > Kitasatosporales > Streptomycetaceae > Kitasatospora > Kitasatospora sp. NPDC088264. Next base: position 27,999 of record NZ_JBFBIR010000068.1, on the reverse strand, counting down.
CCTGCGGCGGTCACACGCCGGCCGCCCGGAGGCCCCCGCCGGCTCACGCTCCCTTGCGCGAATCGATACCGGATGCGGCTCCTGCCGAATCGAGGCGGTACCAGTGGATCTCAGGATGTCGGTCGAAGCCCGGGAGGCGTTCCTCGCAAGCCCGCACGTGGGAATCCTGGGGGTGGACGACGCGCGCGACGGCGGCGGACCGCTGCTCGTCCCGCTCTGGTACTCCTACCGGCCCGGCGGGCTGGTGACGATCCAGACCGGGCGGACGACGCTGAAGGCCCGGCTCATCCGCAGCGCGGGCCGGTTCAGCCTCTGCGCGCAGGTCGAGTCGGCGCCCTACCGCTACGTCAGCGTGGAGGGGCCGGTGGTGGCCGTCGAGGACCCGCTGCCGCCGGCCGCACGCGAGGAGCTGGCCTGCCGGTATCTGGACGCGGACACGGCGGCGGCGTACCTGGACGCCAACCGGCGGCAGCTGGCCGACGACGTCCTCATCCGCATGAGGCCCGAGAGATGGCGGACCGCCGACTTCGCCGCCTTCGCCAAGGAGTTCGAACCGTAGCCACCCGCGCGCGGTCCGTGTGCGGCAGAGAGCGTGACGTCCCGATGAACACCCGAACAACGACGCATCAGGAGACGGCCGAGCACGCCGCGGCGGTGCCGTATCCACGCGATCGCTGCCTCCACGAGCTGTTCGACGCCCGGGCGGTGCACCGCCCGCGGGCCATCGCCTCCGTACAGCACGGCCGCGGCATCAGCTACGGCGAACTCAAGCTCTGCTCCGACGCGGTGGCGGCCCGGCTGCACGACTCCGGCGTGCGGTACGGCGACACGGTCGGGGTGTGCGGGGCCCGCTCTCCGGAGGCGCTGGTCGCGTTCCTGGGCATCCTCAAGACCGGTGCGGCCTACGTCCCGCTCGACGACGCCTCACCACCCGCGCGCCTGCAGGCGATGGCCGAGGACGCGGGGGTGCACACCGTCGTCACGCTGCCCGGCAGCTCCCGCCGTATCCGGCGCGTGCGTTCCCGCATCGACCTGGGTGGCCTGGCCCCGACCGCCCCGGCCGCGGTGCCGCAGGCCCGGGTGCTCCCCGCGGACTGCGCCTACGTGATGTTCACCTCCGGCTCGACCGGCCGCCCCAAACCCGTGGCGATCCCGCACCGCGGAATCGTCCGGCTGGCCGCCTCCGACCTGGTCCGGCAGCGGCCGCGGCCCGGTGAGCGGGTTCTGCACGCCTACGACCTCTCCTCGGACGCCTCCACGATCGAGATCTGGCCCGCGCTGCTCGCCGGCGCCTGCATCGTGATCGCCGACCAGGAGGAACTGCTGTCGCCGACCGCCCTGGAATCGCTGCTGCTCTCCGAGCGGGTCAGCATCGCCTACCTGACCACCGGGGTGTTCCACCACATCGCGCGCACCAGGCCCTCGGCGCTGCGGTCCCTGCGGTTCGCCTCGGCCGGAGGCGAGGCGATGGACGCGGAACTGGCCCGCGCGATACTGGCCGCCTGCCCGGACACCACCGTGGTCAACTTCTACGGCCCGACCGAGAACAGCGTGGTGTCCACCGCACACGCGCTGCACGACCTGCCTCCCGAGGCGACGGCCGTGCCGATCGGCCTCCCCCTGGAGAACTCCACCTGCCACGTGCTGTGCCCGGACGGCACGCTCGCCGACACCGGCGAGGAAGGCGAGCTCCTCGTCGGCGGGGACGGGCTCGCCCTGGGGTACCTCGGCGACCCCGGGCTGACCGCCGAGCGCTTCGTCGACGACCTCGTCGAGCCCGGTACGCGCCTCTACCGCACCGGTGACCGCGTGGTCCGGCGCCCGGACGGCGTACTGGAGTACCGGGCCCGGGTGGACCGGCAGATCAAACTGCGCGGGCACCGCATCGAGCCGGACGAGGTGGAGGCGCGGCTGCGCGCGGACGACGCGGTGGGCGAGGCCGTCGTCGAACGGGAGGGCGACGCCCTGATCGGGTACGTGACCCCGGCCCGCCCCGGCCAGGCACTGACCCTGGACCGCATCCGCAGCGGTCTCGCCGCCTGGCTGCCCGCACCCGCGGTGCCCGCGCGGCTGGTGGAACTCGCGCGCTTCCCGGTGACGGCCGGGGGCAAGGTCGACCGCGCCCGGCTGCGCAGCCTGGCGGCGACCGGGCAGGCGGCCGTCCCGGCGACGGTGAACGGCACCGCGTCCGGCCCGCAGGACACGGTGGCCCGGATCTGGCAGGTGGTGCTGGGTGTGCACCCGGCGCCGGGTGACAGCTTCTTCGACATCGGCGGCGACTCCCTGCTGGCAGCCGAGGCCGTCACCCGTACGCTGGCCGCCTTCGGCCTCGACGCCCGGCACGGCCGCACCCTCGTCCACAGCCTGCTGCGCTCCCCGACACTGGAGGACTTCACCGCCGCCGTCGCCGCCGTCCAGGGCCCGCACGGCAGGGTGAACGCCGACGCGGGCCCGGTGGACTTCCGCGCCGAGGCACGGCTGGGCTTCACCCTCCCGCCGACGCGCGGGCCGGAGCCGGACTGGCACCACCCCGCGGAGGTGCTGCTCACCGGCGCCTCCGGCTTCGTCGGCGCCTTCCTTCTGGACGCGCTACTGCGCCGCACCGACGCCCGGGTGTGCTGCCCGGTGCGAAGCCGGGCCCCCGCCCACGCCCGGCAGAAGGTGATGCGCAACCTCGCCCGCTTCGGCCTCGCCACCCCCGAAGCCGCCGACCGCGTCGTGTGCCTCCCCGCCGACCTCGCCGAGCCCGGCCTCGGACTGGAGCCGGGCCGCGCCGACGAACTCGCCGACACCGTCGACCTGGTGATCCACTCGGCCGCGCAGGTCAACTTCATCTATCCGTACGACGCGCTGCGCCGCACCAACGTGGAAGGCACCAGGGAGCTCATCCGACTGGCGGCCGGGCGCCGGGTGCCGGTGCACTTCCTCTCCACCATCGCGGTGCTCGCCGGCTTCGGAACCGCCGGCGTACGGCACGTCGACGAGGACCTGCCGCTCGACCACGCCGACGGGCTCACCATGGGCTACGCCGAGAGCAAGTGGGTCGCCGAGGAGGTGCTGCGCGACGCCGCGGACCAGGACCAGGGCCTGCCGGTGGCGGTCTACCGTCCGTACGAGATCACCGGCGACCGGCACACCGGCGCGTGCAACACCGACACCGCGATCTGCTCGCTGTTCAAGACCATCAGCGAGACCGGGCTCGCCCCCGACATCCGGCTGCCGCTGGACTTCGTCCCGGTGGACTTCCTCTCCGACGCCCTGGTGCACATCGCCACCACCCACCGCGCCACGCGCCGGACCTACCACATGACCAACCCCCGCGCCGCGAGCCTGTGCGACATGCTCGACCGGATGGACAGGGCCGGCCACCGGATCTCCCGCCTCCCCTACGAGGAGTGGGTGGGCGAGCTCGTCCGCCACGTCGCGCAGCACCCCACGAGCCCCACGGCCCCGTTCGTCTCGCTGTGCGTGGACCGCTGCAAGCAGGCCGACATGTCCGTCAAGGAGATGTACTTCGAGGGCACCTTCCCGACCGTCGGGCGGGCCAACGTCGAGCACGACCTGGCCACCTCGGGCCTGCACTGCCCTCCCGTCGACGCGGAGCTGCTGGACCGCTACCTGGAGTACTTCTACACCACCGGTTACATCGAACGCCCCTGCCCCCGCCACCCGGAAGGGGCGCACTCATGAGCGCACGGCCGCCCGGTGCGCGGGGGCCCGGCGCCGAGCCGGACGTCCTGGACTTCCCGCTCCCGCCGCCGGGCACCATGGGGCCGCCCGAGGAGTCCGCGCGGCTGCGCGAGAACTGCCCCCTGGCTAGGGTCAGGCTGCCGATGGACGCGACCGCCTGGTACGCCACCCGGCACGAGGACGTCCGGATGCTCTTCGCGGACCCCCGGCTGATCAGGCCGACCATCAACGACTGGCCGCCGCGTCCCGGGCAACCCGCGGACGACGGGCCGCGCCTGGTCACGATCGCCGAGCTCGACGGCCCCCGGCACGCGGCCCTGCGCCGGGCGCTGGCCGAGCCGTTCAGCTCCCGGGCCGTGCGCGACCACCTGCCGCGCATCCGCGGGCTGGCCGGGCGACTGCTGCGGGCGTTCGAGGACGACGGCCCGCCCGGCGACCTGGTCGCCGGCTTCACCGACCCCTTCCCCCTGCTCGTGCTCTGCGACCTGGTCGGCATCCCCTTCGAGGACCGGGACCGGTTCCTCCCGGTGCTGGACGCGGCCCTCGGCGGCATGGTGACCTCGCAGGAGGGGCGCCGGGTCACCGGCCTGCTGCGCGAGTACGTCGCCGCACTGATCGCCCGGAAGCGGGACCGGCCCGGCGACGACGTCCTGACCCGGCTGGTCCGCCGGTGCGACGACGGCGAGCTGACCCACGACGACGTGATGGCCTTCGGGCTGTCCATGCTCACCGTCGGCTTCGGCATCAGCAGCTTCTTCCTGGCCGACACCGTGCACACCCTGCTCGACCGGCCGGGCCTGTGGGCCCGCCTGCGCGACGACCGGGAGCTGATGCCCGGCGCGGTGGAGGAGTTCCTGCGCTACATGCCGGTGATGAACGGCACCGTGATCCTCCTGGCGACCGAGGACATCGAACTGCACGGGCGGACGATCCGCGAGGGCGACGCCGTCATCCCCGTACCGGCCTCCGCCAACCGCGACGAGCGGGTGTTCGCCGACGCCGACCGGCTCGACCTGGACCGGGCCGGCGCGACCACGGGCCGCGGGGGCCACCTCGCCTTCGGACGAGGAGCCCACAACTGCCTCGGCGCCCACCTGGCCCGCGCCGAACTGTCCGCGGGAGTCGAGGCGTTGCTCGACCACTTCCCGCGGCTGCGCCTCGCCGAAGGACAGGAACCCGCCTGGGACGACGAATCCGTGACCAAGTCACCGCTGACCCTACCGGTCAGCTGGTGAGACCCGACCGGCCACCTCGCACGCGATCACCTCGCACGCGACCACCTCCCACGCGACCACCTCGTACGCGACCACCTCGTACGCGACCAGGGAGCACCGCCAGTGAGCAGCTCACCGCCGCAACCCGCCGCCGACCCGCCCGCCATCAACCTGCCCGCCATCGACCTGCCCCTCCCGCCGCCGGGCACCATGGGCCCGCCCACGCAGTACGGGTGGCTGCGCCGGGAGTGCCCGCTCACGGAGGTCCGGCTGCCGATCGGCGCCACCGCCTGGTACGCCACCCGCTACGAGGACGTCCGGGACCTGATCGCGGACCCCCGGCTGATCCGGCCGACCATCAACGACTGGCCGCCCCGACCTGACCGGGCCGCCGACGACGACGAGCCGGGCCTGATCACGATGATGGAACTGAACGGCCCCCGCCACGAGGCCCTGCGCCGCGCTCTGGCCGAGCCGTTCAGCGTCCGTTCCGTCCGGCGCCGGCTGCCGCGACTGCGCCGGTCGGCCGATGGGCTGCTGGACGACTTCACGGCCGCCGGGCAGCCCGGCGACCTGGTCGGCGGCTTCCTGGAGCCCTTCCCGCTGCTGGCCATGTGCGAGCTGGTGGGCATCCCCTACGAGGACCGCGAGTACTTCCTGCCCAGGGCGGACGCCGCCCTCGGGGCGATGGTCACCCTGGACGAGGGCCGCGAGGTCACCTCCGAACTGCGCGAGTACATCGCGTCACTGCTCGACCGCAAGCGGCGCGAGCCCGCCGACGACGTCCTCACCGGGCTGGTCCACGCGTGCGGGCCCGGCACCCTGGACGGGGAGAGCGCGGTGACCTTCGGGCTCTCGATGCTGGTCGCCGGCTACCGCACGAGCACCATGTTCCTGGCCGACGCCGTGGTGGCCCTGCTGACCGCGCCCGACCGGTACGCCCGGCTCCGCGACGACCGCGGCCTCATACCCGGCGCGGTGGAGGAACTCCTGCGGTACGTACCGGTCATGAACGGCGTCGTGGTCCTCCAGGCCGTCGAGGACATCGAGTTGCACGACCGCAGGATCCGCGCGGGCGACGCCGTTCTGCCCGTCCTCGCCTCGGCCAACCGCGACGAGCGGGTGTTCACCGACGCCGACCGGCTCGACCTGTGCCGGGCGGAGAACCCGCACCTCACCTTCGGCCGGGGTGCGCACAACTGCATCGGCGCGCACCTGGCCCGGGCCCAGATGGCCGTGGGACTGGAAGCCCTGCTCGACCGCTTCCCGCGACTGCGCCTCGCCGAAGGACAGGAACCCGCCTGGGACGACGAATCCCCGAGCAAGTCACCGCTCACCCTCCCCGTCAGCTGGCACGTCACCACCGCTGCCGCTCAAGGGGTCGGCGATCCACCGGAACGACCGCGAAGCCACCGGCCCCCACCGCCGTGACGACACCGCCGAGCGTTGCCCTCACCGCCGTGGTCTGCGGCATCACCCAGTCAGAGTAGAAGATCGCAAGGAGCCCATCGAGCTTGGGCTCGACGGCGACCTCCCGACCGGGCCGGTCCGGGATCATCTCCAGTGCCATTCGCACCCCCGCACCCCTCTGCCGTTCATTCAGCTCATGGGACTCGATCGAAGATCCTCGCCTCACGCTAGCCCTTGGGCCGCTGCCGCGGTTCAGGAATCTTGTGTCCGCGACGGTCGATCGGTCCCGGCCGGTCAGGCCCGGTCGAGCAGTCCCCGGTCGAGCAGTGCGGCGAGGTAGCGTGCGACCTCGCCGCGCAGTTCCTCCGGTGTCGGCACGTGCCAGTGCCCGCTTCCCGCTGCGCCGTTGAACAGCAGCCCGTCGCACCAGCGGATCAGCCGTCGGGCGTCGGCCACGGGGTCGGCCGAGCCGCTCTGTGCCAGCAGGACGGCAGCGGTGTCGGTGAAGCGCGCGCCCAGCCGGTCGTAGCCGGCGCGCAGTTCGGGCCGGCGGGTGGCTTCCAGGGCGAGTTCGAGGCGGGCCAGCGTGAGGCTGCGCCCGGTGGTGAGCGCCTCGTACAGCAGCTCGGCCACTCCCTGGGAGAGCAGGTTGCGCGGGCAGGCGTCCGGCGGGGGCCCGCCGGCCATGAGCGGGTGGCCTCCGGTCTCGCGTTCGACGATGCGGGTGAGGGCGAGGTCGAGCAGGGCGGCCCTGGTCCGGGCGAGGTTCGAGGTCGAGCCGGCGGGCAGTCCGGCCTCCTCGTCCACCGCGCGGTGGGTCAGCCCGCGCAGGCCGCGCTCGGCGATCAGGGCGATGGCGGCGTCGGCGATCAGCGTCGGGCGCGGCGGTGTCATGGATCCGATCACGGCCTCTCTCCTCAGGGGGGTCTCGACCCGGGGCGGGCCCGAACCCCATTCACGTCAACACTAGCCCATCCCAACTACAGGTGTAGTACGGTGCGGGAAGTGGTCACTACAGCCGTAGTGTCGGGAGAGGGGTTCACTCATGGACGCGTATCAGGCGATCGTCATCGGCGGCGGCATCGGCGGGCTCTCCGCCGCCCTCGCCCTCCACCGCCAGGGCATCCCCGTGACCGTCCACGAGCGCGCCGCCTCGCTCGAACCCGTCGGCGCCGGACTCGCCCTCGCCCCCAACGCCCTACGCGCCCTCGACCGGCTCGGCGTCGGCGAACGCCTGCGCGCCCTCGCCACCGCACATCCCGCCATCGGCCTGCGCCACCCCTCCGGACGCTGGCTCGCCCGCACCGACACCGCCACCTTCGAGGCCCGCTTCGGCGAGACGATCACCGCCGTCGCCCGCGCCGACGTCATCGCCACCCTGGTCGACGCCCTTCCGGACGGCACCGTCCGCACCAACTCGCCCGCCGCCCTCGTCACCCCCGGAGGCACCACCGAACCAGCCGTCGTCTCGACCCCCGACGGGAACCGGCCCGCCGCCCTGGTGGTCGCCGCCGACGGCCTCCGCTCCGCCACCCGCGCGCAGCTCTTCCCGCAGCACCCCGGCCCCCGCTACAGCGGCTTCACCACCTGGCGCACCATCGTGTCCCCCACCCGCCGGCCGGATGCCGTGGGCGAGGTCTGGGGACGCGGACAGCTCGCCGGCGTCGTCCCGCTCGCCGACGGCCGGGTCTACGTGTACGGCGCCGCCCTCGCCCCGGCCGGCGCCCGCGCCGCCGACGGCGACGAGAAGGCCGAACTCCTGCGCAGGTACGGCACCTGGTGCGCGCCCGTACCCCAACTCCTCGCGCTCGCGGAACCCGGGCGCGTCCTGCGCCACGACGTCTGGGACCTCTCCGACCCCCTGCCCGCCTACCACCAGGGCCGGGTCGCCCTCCTCGGCGACGCCGCCCACGCCATGTGCCCCTTCCAGGGCCAGGGCGCCTGCCAGGCCATCGAGGACGCCGTCGTCCTCGCCTCCGCCCTGACCCCCGCCGCGGACCCGGCCACCAGCCTCCCCGCCTACACCGCCGCACGCCTCCCGCGCACCACCGCCATCGTCACCGGCTCCCGCCGCATCGGCGGCCTCGTCGCCCTCCGCACCCCCGCCGCCACCCGCCTGCGCGACGCCGCCCTCACCCTCGCCGGCCTCCTCCCGGCCCGCACCCTGCTCAACCGCTCCGCCCGGACGTACAACTGGCAGCCCCCGGCCCTCGACGCGACCGCCTGAGCACGGATCGCCCTCCACTGCCCGGGGTCGGCCGTCCGTACCGGGAGATTGTCCGGTGCCGTGCCCGATGTACGGACGGCCGACGGGGCAGGTGCACGCCTTCCACGGGCGGGTGGTCGCGGACGTGCCGGTGGACGGGCGGCGGGTCGTCGCAGCCGTGCGGGTCCGACGCACGGTCTGCCCGGGCCGGGGCTGCCCGCGGCAGACGTTCCGCGAGCAGCTTCCCGGCCTGATCGAGCGCTATCAGCAGCGCACGCGCCGTCTCGCCGACCAACTTCGACTCGCTGGCCGGCCGTCGCGCCGGCCGGGCCGTCGGCTACCCGCGGTTCGAGAAGAAGGGCCGGGCCCGGGCAGAGAAGGTGGGTGTTTTTACCGGGGTGAAATAGAGCCACGGCTTCGGGGTGAATGGGAGCCAGGGGTTCTCCGGTGAGATCGGGAGCCAACCGATGTGATGGTGTGGAGCATGCCGCTTTCGGAGCAATCGTGGAGGCTTGCGCCGTCTGGCCGTCACGCTGTGCTGGAGCCGGTGAAGGGCTCTATCGACGCGATGCTGCGCGAGGACCTGGACGCTCCGGCGAAGCAGAAGCACACGATCCCGCGGATGATGGAGCGTCTGGCTGCGGAGCACGACTTCGAGTTGGCCCGTTCGACCACGGTCTGGGACTACGTGTCCAAGCGGCGCCCGCAGATCCGCGCGGAGGCTCTGGAGGGCCGGCGGCATCTCGATGGCATGGTGCCGCAGGCGAAGAGGCCGGGCGAGGAGGCGGAGGTCGCCTTCGCGGACTTCTGGCTGGACCTGGCCGGGCAGCGGCGCAAGTGCGTGCTGTTCACGCTGCGGCTTTCCTACTCGGGCAAGGCGGTGCACCGGGTCTACGCGACAGCGTCCCAGGAGGCGTTCCTGGAAAGCCACGTCGAGGCGTTCACCGTGCTGGGCGGGGTTCCGTCGGTGCACATCCGCTACGACAACTTGAAGCCGGCGGTCAAGCAGGTGCTGTTCGGCCGCTCCAGGCTGGAGTCGGCGCGGTGGGCGTCGTTCAAGTCCTGGTACCAGTTCTCCGCGTTCTACTGTGCGCCCGGCGAGGACGGTGCCCACGAGAAGGGCGGGGTGGAGCACGAGGGCGGGCGGTTCCGCCGCAAACACCTGGTCCCGCCGCCTGCGGTCGACTCGCAGGCGGAGCTGAACGAGCGTCTAGCCGCGATCGACTTCTCCAAGAACCCGAACATCACCCCCGAGGTCGTCGCGGACCTGAAGTCCCCGACCTGGGTCCGCGAAGGCCGGCCTCTGGTGTTGATCGGCGACTCCGGCACCGGCAAGTCCCACCTGCTGATCGGCATCGGCACCGCCGTCACCGAGACCGGCCTGTCGGTGCGCTACACCACCACCAGCGCGCTGGTGAACGAGCTCGCCGAAGCCGACGCCAGCCGCCGCCTGTCCTCTGTCATCGCCCGCTACAGCAAGATCGACCTTTTGTGCCTGGACGAGTTCGGCTACCTCAACCTTGACCGCAAGGGAGCCAAACTGCTGTTCCAGATCTTCACCGAGCGTGAGGAGCGCAAGGCCACCGCGGTCGCCACGAACTCACCCTTCACCGGATGGGACAAGACCTTCGGCGACGCCCGCCTCTGCGCGGCCATCGCCGACCGGATCACCTTCCGCTGCACCCTGATCCAGACCGGCACCGAGTCCTACCGCTACCAGGCCACCCAGGAATCCCTCTTCCCAGCCAAGAACTGACGCACTGTTGGACGAATCTCTGCGTGAGCACGTAGGCGGGGTCGGCGTCACCGGGGGTGGACATGAGAGTGGGCAGGGGCTGGGTGGGCAGCGGTCGACAACATCGCCTGACAGTCCCTCATCGCCGCCTTCACCCAGGAGAACGGCATCGTCGACGCGCCTCTCTTGTCCGACTACAGAATCAGCAACCGTGGCACTGGTGCCACCATGGATTCGGGTGCCAGGCTCATGGCAGACCCCCGTCGAGGTGTCCTAGCGTCGATCCCATGAAACGCAATCGCCGTATCAGCGCTGTCGCGGTGCTGACGCTCGCCGCCCTCATCACCGGAACCGGCGCCGGGTTCGCCGCCACGACCACACCGTCGGCCACACCGGTGGCCACGCACGCGTTCGACACCGCACCGGCCACGGCCACGGCCACGGCCACCGCGTCCACGCCGTCCTTCCACGGCACGCTCCCCGCGCCGACCGGCCCCTACGCCGCCGGCGAGGACATCATCCACCTCACCGACACGAGCCGCCTCGACCCGTGGGTGCCGTCGTCCGGCCCCCGCCAACTGACCGTCACGATGGTCTACCCGGCCGTCCCCGGGACCGGGACTCCGGCCCCTTACATGACCCTCGCCGAGGCAGCCGGAATCACCGAGCGCCGGAAGATACCGGCGAGCTACGGCGTCACCCCGCAGACCCTTTCCAGCGTCACCACTCACGCCTTCGACGGCGCGCGGCCGCAACGCGGCAAGCATCCGCTGGTGGTCCTCTCAGCCGCAGCCGAGAACCCGCGCATGATGCTCACCTCGCTCGCGACCGACCTGGCCAGTCACGGCTACGTCGTCGCGCTCATCGGCCACACCTACGAGGACAGCGGCGAGACGCTGGCGAACGGCCAGACGCCGCCGTGCGCGATCTGCGATCACCCGGAAACGATCGACTTCGACGCCGAAGCTGTCAGCCGCGGGCGGGACGTGTCCTTCGTGATCGACCAGTTGACGCACGGCAACACCGCGTGGCACCTGGCACACCTCATCGACAAGCACGAGATCGGCATGGCCGGACACTCCCTCGGCGGAGCGGCGGCGGCCGCCACGATGATCGCCGACCCGCGAGTACGGGCCGGAGTGGACATGGACGGCGCCTTCCACCCGGTCCCGATGCCCGGCCAGATCAACCGGCCCTTCCTCATGCTGGGTAGCGACGGCCACACGCCCGGCAGCGGCGACGGCATCGCGGGGCGGGCCTGGGCCGCCCTCGGCGGCTACAAGAAGTGGCTGACGGTCGTCGGCGCCGACCACTTCAGCTTCTCCGACCTGGACGTGCTTCAGGAGCAGGCCGGGCTCCCGACGGGGCCCCTCTCCCCGGAACGCGGGGTGGCGATCACCCGCGAGTACGTGACGGCGTTCTTCGACCAGACGCTGAAGGGGATCCACAGTCCGCTGCTGGACGGCCCCTCGCCGAACAATCCGGAAGTAGCCTTCCAGTCCTAGTCCAGCGCCGCGTTGATCCTTCGGGGTTCATGCGGCTTTGAGCGGGCTGCCGTCGTAGGTCCGGCGGTAGGGCTTGGCGTCGTGTTCGTCGTAGGCCAAGACGAAGGTGTCGATGGCCTCGGCCAGTTCGTCGCGGGAGGCGAACTGGCGCTGATCACCAGCGCGTTCGCACCGGGGCATAGTACCTGTTCCACCGGGCCCGGTCTACCTGCCGACGGCCAGCAGAAGCCGACCTGCCGACCCGAGATGCTGTCCGCCCACAGGCCGAGATCAAGATCTACAGCTGGTACTAGGTTCACCATGAGATCGGGTACAGGTTTCATGGCACCGTCCTCGTGCGGTGCCCTAGCGTCGTGCCATGACGATTCCAGCTCGACTGAGACGCACGGTCCTCCGGGCGCGGCGGGACACCTGCTTTCTTGCCGCTGGTGTGCTGCCGCACCTGGCGCTGGTGCCCGTGTGGGCCTGGGCGGCGGCGACTACCGCCAGGACGGGGAACTGGCTCCTTACGGTTTCCATGTCGGCCGCCCTGGTCCTGCTCGGAACCCCGGTGCTGACGGTCGTTCAGCGGGCTCGCTACCGGGTGCTCATCGGTGTGGACGTCCCCCGGCTCACCCCCACCGCGCCGGAACAATGGACGTGGGCCTCGACCGCCCGGTGGCTCGCGGCGACGCGGCCTTGGCGCAAGATCGGCTACCACCTCCTGCTGGGCCCGCTGCTCGCGTTGCTGGAGCTGCTGGTGCTCGCGGTGGCAGCGGCGTGCCTGGCGGGCGTCATCGCCTACGCCTGGTCATGGGCGCTGCCAACCGGAATCCGCCAGGACTGGTTCGGCTACCTGACCCAGCTGCCGGCCTACACAGCGGCTGGACTCCTCCTCCTGTGCGCCCTGCCCTGGACCGCGCGGGCAGTAGCCCGGGCCGAGGCGCGGCTGGCGTTGGGCCTGCTCGGGCCCAGCCGGGCGCAGCGGCTCCAGGAGCGGGTCGATCAGCTGGCCGTGAGCCGGACCGACTTGATCGAGGCCGTCGACGCGGAGCGCCGCCGGATCGAGCGCGACCTGCACGACGGCACCCAGCAGCGGTTGGTGTCTCTCGCGGTCAACCTGGGTCTGGCCCTTGCCACCCGCCCGGACCTGCCGAGTGATGACCGCGAGGTGATCGCGAGAGCGCACCTGGAGGCGAAGGAGGCGATCACCGAACTCAATGATCTGGTGCGGGGGCTGCACCCGGCCGTGCTCGAAGACCGAGGTCTGGACGCGGCGTTGTCCGGGCTGGCTGCCCGCACGCCCCTGCCGGTGCGGCTGCGGGTCAATCTGGAGGAGCGGGTGGCGCCCAGCGTGGAGTCGGTCGCGTACTTCGTGATCTCTGAGGCGCTGACCAATGCGACGAAGCACGCCAACGCGATGCATGCGGAGGTGATAGTCCGTCAGGTCGGCGAGGTACTGCGAGTGCGCGTTACCGACGACGGGCTGGGCGGTGCCGACGCCGCCGCCGGCACGGGGCTGACCGGGCTGGCCAAGCGGGTCGGCTCCCTCGACGGGGCCTTCCACGTCAGCAGCCCCGTTGGCGGGCCCACCACCGTCACCGCGGAGCTGCCGTGCGCGCGGTGATCGCCGAGGATTCGGTGTTGTTGCGGGTCGGGCTGATCAAGGTGCTGGAGATGGGCGGGTTCCAGGTCGCCGCCGAAGCCGGCGATGCGGAGGGGCTGTTGGCGGCGGTGGCGGAGCACCGGCCCGAACTCGCCTTGATCGATGTCCGGATGCCGCCCGGCTTCACCGACGAGGGGGTGCGGGCGGCGATGGAGATCCGTCGGCGCTGGCCGGGGACGGCGGTGATGCTGCTTTCGCAGTACGTGGAGGAGCGGTACGCGGCTGACCTGCTGTCTGCGAACACCAGCGGTGTGGGCTACCTGCTCAAGCAGCGGGTTGCCGATGTCGCCGACTTCGTGGCGGCGGTCCGGCGAGTGGCGGACGGGGGTACGGCCCTGGACCCGCAGGTCGTCGCCCAGTTGCTGCTGCGGCGCGACAGCGACCCGCTCGCGCGGCTGACCCCCCGCGAACGGGAGGTGCTCGGCCTGATGGCCGAGGGGCGCTCCAATGCCGGCATCGCGCAGGCGCTGGTGGTCAGCGAGAGCGCCGTGGCGAAGCACATCAACAACATCTTCGCCAAGCTCGACCTGCCCGTGGTCGACGCGGACCACCGCCGCGTCCTGGCCGTGCTGCGGTTCCTCGGAGCGTCCCGGGCCTGACCTTCCCATCCGTGATCACGATCTACGGCTGGAGTACTAACCCCAGAAGAACGAATCTCACTGTCCAATTTGCTGCCACAGCCGGAAGGGCTGGACCCCACGGGTCCAGCCCTTCCGCATATCCAGGGTGAGGCCCCGGCCGCGACTTGTCAGGGAGGCGACCTGGGCCCGCAATCACACCCTACCGACGCCACCACCCCCCCATGGACACTCCAGCCGGGCCCAACAGGTCACCCGATCAGTGGCTCCCAATCTCGCCGGAACGGCTCCCGAATTCGCCGAAGAACACCCACCGGGGTCGAGTACATCACCGCCACGAATGGCCTACACCTGGCTCCCGTTCACACCGGAGCAGTGGCTCCCATATGACCCGACAAAATCAAGGTGGGCATGGGGAAGGTCCTTTCCACGTCAGCTGAAGAGGACTTCGAGCCGTTCCAGGGAGAGCGGGACGTCCGCCAGCCGGTAGCCGGCCGGCGGTTCGCGGTGCATGAGGTGGCGCACCAGGTAGTCCCAGCGGCGGCGGGCGACGTAGCCGTTGCGGCCGAGGAAGCTGTGCTCGACGCCGGGGACTATCAGCAGGTCGAAGTCCTTGTTCGCGTCGATCAGCGCGTCGACCAGCCGCATCGTCAGATGCGGTGTCACGTTGTCGTCCATGTCGCCGTGGACGAGCAGTAGTTTGCCGACCAGGTTCCCGGCCAGCTGGGTGTTGGACAGCCGGGCCCCGGCGTCCGGGTCGAACGGTCCGTCGTAGGTCTCGGCCCACAGCGCGTGGTAGTGGCGGTTGTCGTGGTTGCCGGCCTCGGCCACGCCGACCTTGTAGAAGTCGGGGAACGCCAGGAGGGCGCGGGCGGTGGTGAACCCCCCGCCGGAGAGGCCGAAGACACCGACCCGGTCCAGGTCCAGCCACGGACGCGTTTCCGCGAGTTGGCGCAGCGCCGCGACATGGTCTTCGAGTGCGCCCGCGCTGCCCATGTTGCGGTGGGCGTGATCGTGGAAGGCCTTGTCCCGGCCGGGCGTTCCGCGGCCGTCGACGGCCAGCACCGCGAAGCCCAGCGCCGCCACCGCCTCGGCGTCGTAGCCGTAGGCGCCCGGGTCGAAGGAGGCCGCCACCCGGTGGGTCTGCGGGCCCGGGTAGGGGTGGTCGATCACCGGGTAGCGCTGCGCGGCGTCGAAGCCGTGGGGCTTGTAGAGGACGCCGTAGATCTCGGTGACGCCGTCGGCGGCCAGGGTCCTGACCCGCTCCGGCGGCGTCCAGCCGGCGGCCAGCAGCGGTGTGATGTCGGCCTGTTCCAGCTCGACCAGCACGGCTCCGCCCCGGTCACGCACGGTGATCCTCGGTGGGGTGTCGACGGTCGACGCGGAGTCGACGAACCAGCGGCCGTGTTCCGGCGCGGTGATCACGTGGTCCAGATCGTCGTCGGTGAGCTTGGCGGTCCCGCCGCCGTCCAGGCCGACCCGGAGCAGCGACCGTCGGTACGGGTCGGCCTGGACCAGTCCTGAGACGACGACGTACGCGGCCCGTTCCGCCTCGTCGACGTGCACGATCTCCTGCACCGCGAACGGCCCTCGGGTGAGCTGTTCGACCAGCGCCCCGTCCTCGTAGCGGTACAGGTGCCCCCAGCCGTCGCGCTGGGAGTACCACAGCGTCTCGCGGCCGCCGGCGAGCACGTGCACGATCGGCTTCTGGGCGACCTCCTGCGCGGCCTCCACCCGCGTGTCGCCGTGCTCCTCGACCAGGGTGCGCACCTCGCCGGTCGCCGGGTCGAGTGCGTGCAGCCGCAGCGTCCGGAGGTCACGGGGCTGATCCAGGTAGTAGACGGCCGCGCTGTCCTTGGCCCACCACGCCTTCTTCAGCGTGACAGGTGACAGGTAGGGCAGCAGGAACGGGTCGGTCCTGGCGGGTGTCGCGGTCCGGGACGCGATGTCGAAGACGATCCACTCGCCGCGGGCCATCGGCTCGCCGGGGACCGGGTAGTGGTAGCTGCGCAGGCGCGGCCGGCCGCCGTCCGGCGGGACGGCTTCGACCAGGTGCATCAGGGCGACATCGCTCTGGTCGGTGCGGTGGGTGAGGACGCGCGCCGAGTCCGGCGACCACAGCAGCGCCGGCGGCATGTCCGCAAGACCGAGCTTGCCGAGCAGGTGCGTGGGGACCGCCGCGTCGGGTTGGGCCGCATAGCTGCGATCCGCGGTGCCGTCGGCGGTGAGCGCGAACTCCTCGCCCGTCTCGACCGAACGCACCCACAGGTCGTGGTCGCGGAGGAACGCCGCCCACTTCTTGTCCGGCGAGACGACTTCCAGCGGTGAGGGTTGGACGTGCTTCTCGTCCCGCGCGCACCGGTAGTCGGCCAGCCGGCAGGTCCAGCGCGCGTCGAACGCGTCGAACGCGACCGTCCCGTCCGCCAACTCGACCGCCCGGAACGGCAGCGCGTACGGCTGGACCGGCTGGCCGGCGGCGGACGCCAGCGCGGCGGCGAGCCGTTCGGGGTCGAACGCCGGCCCCCGGGTCCCGGCGGCGGGGTCGACCAGCACGAACTCGCCGCCCCGCTCGGTCTCGACCCGGTACCAGAACCTCTCGCCGCCGCCGATCCAGACGGGCTTCGCCTTGGCCCGCAGGGCGAGCCGGGACCGGTTGTGCAGCAGCATCCGCTCAGCTCGGTCGTAGGCAGTGGCGGGGAGTGCATGTGTGGACATCCGACCTCCTGGAATCAGTCTCGATCCAGGAACAGTACAGCGTACGGTACAGTAATGGAACTGCGGTCCCGAACGAATCAGGAACCCCGATGCCATCGCCCAGGCGCAAGACAACGCCCGCTCGCGCACCCCGCGGCACCCTCAGCCCCGAGGCCATCGTCCACGCGGCGATCGAACTGATCGACCGCGACGGACTGGACGCGGTGACCATCCGTCGGCTCGCCGACCAACTGGGCGTCCGCCCGATGTCGCTCTACACGCACTTCCGCGACAAGGACGCGATCCTCCTCGCCGTCACCGCGGAGCTGCTGAGCCGATTCCGGTGGCCCGACCCCGGCCTCGACGACGTCGAATGGCTCCGGCAGGTGATGCACGCCTACTTCGAACTGTTCATCACGCACCCTGTCCTCCTGCAGATCAACACCCCCTCCGACGGAGTCGGCGAGATCGAGGCCCGCATGTCCGAGCAGATCTACGCCCGCCTGGAGCGACTGCGGGTCGACCACCGGACGGCGATCGGCCTGCTGGCCACGCTGATCCGCTTCGTCCTCGGCTGCGCCACGCTCTACCCCGTCCGCCGGGCCTGGGACGAGGACCCGCAGCACTGGGAACGGGTCCGCCAACAGTGGGCCCGCCTCCCGGCCGAGGTGTACCCGGCGATGCACGCCACCACCGTCGACTTCCCGACCTTCACCCAGCGGGACGTCTTCGAGTTCGGCCTCGACGCCATCCTCGCCTCGCTCCCACGATCGCCCTGACGGCCCTGCGCTCGCACAGCTACGGCTAAGTGACAAGTAGCTCTCTGTAGCGTGCGACACGAGGTCGCACCGTGCAACGAAGGCCAGCCACGTGAGGGAGGTGTCGATCGGCTGGGCTTCGGGCCAGTGTCCAAGGCCCGTCCCCGCGCTCCCATGCGTCGCTGGTAACGGCGGGGTGTGAAGCGGAGCGTTCAAGCTCAAGGGTGCTGGCCATCGGGACGCTACAAGCGGGGGGAAGGCCGAACGGGCGAACGAAAGTGAACCCCTGATGATGCCCCGTCAAGCTGAAGTCGCGCGATGGCAGGAAAGCGGCGGCTGAAGGACCCGGTGCTGCAAGGCACCAGGCGACCTCCAGTCAGCTCAGGCTGGAGGGTGGACACCGTCGGTCCCGGGGTAGAGGGCGCGCCCACCCCGGCCGCGTCTTACTGGTGCGGAACCGGTTGCCGGGCTCCTGGGGCGGTCACCGTACGGCGGCGTGGCGCATGTCGGTGAGGGCGGAGGCGGCGTGCAGCTCGCGCAGTGCGAAGTCGCGCACCGCCCGGCCGCCTGCTGTCCGGTCCCAGTGCTCCAGCACGCTGGTGCGCTCGGTGATCGCGGTGACATCGCCCCTGCGCAGGCGGGAGAGTGGCCGGGCGGGTGGCAGCATGGCGGCCAGTGCGACCGCGAGAACGTCTCGGCGGTTCGAGGAACTCACCTCATCGTGGTGATCGTGGTGGTGGGCCTGCTTGGCGACCCAGGCCCAGCTCGGCCGCTGTCCCCGCTCCCAGGACCAGGCAGAGGGCTTGCCGGTAGTGCTCGTGCGGCCAGGTGATGAGGCCACGTTCTATGCGCGAGACGTAGCCGGCGTCAAACGACGATTCCCGCTCGGTCGCCTCTTCGACCAGCCCTCGCACCCGCTCGGCGACCTGGCGCTGTGTCAGATTCCGGGAGAGCCGCGCGCGCCTGAACAGCGCGTTCACCATGACGCTCCACCCCCAACTCTCGCTTCAGGGAGACGATTCAGCGTATCGGCCAGGCCATGGACTGCCCACTGAAATGCCCTCGCACTGTCACCCGATCCGGTGGTCTCCTGGACATGCCCCACCCGCCGTCAGGAACCGGCGGCGGAAACGGCAACCCGCACCCGGCCAGAGCCGTACAGTCCTGGCCATGACGACCGACATCACCACCGCGTCGTGGCGCGAGATCGAACGCACCACCGTCTTCAGCAAGTTCGGCCGATCCGTCGACCGTGTCGACTTCGAACTGCCCGACGGCAGGAAAGAGGAGTTCTACCTCAAGAGCGAGCGCCCGGCCGGCGCGGTGCTCGCCCTCACCCCCGACCAGCGCGTCATCCTCGCCCGCCAGTACCGGCCCGGCCCCGGCCGCGTGCTGTTCGAACTGCCCGGCGGCTTCATCGAACCCGGGGAGCAAGCGGCCGACGCCGTCGCCCGGGAACTGCTGGAGGAGACCGGCTACCAGGGCGAGGTCCAGGTGGTCGGGCCGTACTGGCACGACGCCTACTCCGACACCCGCCGCTTCGTCTTCGTCGCCACCGGCTGCACCAAGGTCGCCGAACCGACCCCAGAACGCACCGAGTTCATCGACGTCGCCACCCTCGCCTTGGCCGAGTTCCGCACCCGCGTGCTCCGCACGGGCGAGATGACCGACACCGCCGCGGCCTACCTCGCCCTGGACCACCTCCGGCTCCTGTAACCCGGGGGACACGGCGGGGCGGGCAGGTCGGCGACCTCGCGCTCACCCGCCCACCCCCGGGAGGACACCCGTGACCGAACGGAGCACCACCGACACCACCGCCCCGTACTACAGCAGCACGCTCGTCTCGCTGCCCGCCCACGCCGTCGCCCTGGTCCTGAAGGTGGCCCGGGACCTGCTGCCCCACCTCGAGCACTCCATCACCTCGATCGCCAAGATGCTCGGCGTCAGCCCCGGCACCCTCTGCAACCACACCCCCGACCCGCGCGAGGTGCGCGCCAGCCGCACCGGCATCCCTGCCCAGCTCGAAGCGAGCACCCGGTGATCCCCGGCGAGCACCGACGAGCACCGGCTCAAGGGCGGCGCGCCGCTGCTCGGCGCCGAGGCCCACGGCGAGCCCGGCCCGTTCGGCACCTGGACCGACGAGCGCGACCAGGAGCACGACGACGGGTCGGCCGACCGGTCCGAAGACGAGCTGCGGTGCTGGCGGCGGTGCGACCTTGGCGCGTGGCCGCCCGCCACACGGGGCGTGTGGCGGGCGGTGTTCGGGACCGGTTCGGCGGGCGTACGGGCTACCGGCGGCGGAAGTCGATGCGCAGGTTGAGGTCCATGAAGTCCTTCTCCTCCCCGCCCCCGGTGTACGACTGGAGGTAGATCCGGACGTCCCCCATCGGGATCTCCCGGGGAAGCGTGAAGGTCCAGGTCTGCTTCCACTTCCCGGCGGGCGGCCGGGTGGCCCCCTCCAACTCCGCCCCCAGCATCTTCAGCACCTCGGGCAGCGTGGCCGTTTTCCGCAGCAGCGTCACGAGTCCCAGCTTCACCTGGACCTGGCACTGCACCTGGGTCAGATCGACCTGCTCCTTGAGTCGGCCGGCCATCTCCCACCGCAGTTCCTTCCCCGGTTCGGGAGAGGAGGGCGTCAGGGTGATGTCCTGGATTTCGAGGACGTAGGAGTCGTCACTGCGGTCTTCGATCAGATCGGTAAGCATGGACCAAGCGTACTCACGCAACTACTCTCCGCATCCGGTATTCGATGATCAGACACAGTCGGAGGCCCCGGCCAGGACCGAAGCGCCGGGCGTCAAAAGTTCTGACAGCAACCCGGACTTTCCGTTCCCACCGGGACCCCTTCTCCACCAGGCCGCCTCGCTCGAACCGATGCTCACAATGCTGCGGATCGGATCCGGACGCTCGGGAAGATGCTTGCCGAGGCCGAGCATCGCGGACACAGGCGCATGATCCGGCTGCTGACCTGCCCGGCGCACGGGGTGATCACCTTCGCCGGGGCGACCTATCGGATTGACATGCGGTTCTGCTCGGGGCGGTGCCGGTCCCGGGCGTACCGTCTGCGCGCCGCTCGCCGGGCGAGGCTCGCAGCGTGACGTGAAGCCGTTGCGCTACCGACGGTATGACACCTCTACGTCACGCTATTGGCCCCGAAAGGCGATTGCAGAGAGTTGCGATAGCCACTCTGGGCTACTTGTCACTTCGCCGTAGCTGTGCGAGCTCGGAGCCGTGACGCAGGTCATAGGAACCCGGGCGGGCGGGGCACCAGATAGGGGGCGTGGACTCTTCAGATCGAGAAGTGCGCGCGAGGGTGCGGGCCGGTGACCGGGACGCGTTCGGGCAGCTCTTCGACACGTATGCGCGCGCGGTGTACAACCACGTGTTCCGGCTCACCGGGGACTGGTCGACGGCGGAGGACGTGATGTCGTTGACGTTCCTGGAGGCCTGGCGCCGGCACGACCGGGTCGAGGCGGAGGGCGGGTCGCTGCGGCCCTGGCTGCTGGGCATCGCCACGAAGCTGGTCAGCAACCAGCGCCGGGCCGCCCGGCGGCACTGGCAGGTACTGGCGCAGCTCCCGCCAGCCCGCGAGGACGTTCCCGACTTCGCGCAGGAGGTGGCCGGGCGGATCGACGACGCGGCGCGGATCGCGGCCCTGCAGCAGTCGCTGGCGCGGTTGCGCCGCCCGGACCGCGAGGTGCTGGCCCTGTGCGTGTGGGCGGGCCTGGACTACCAGGAGGCCGCCGAGGCCCTGGGCGTACCGGTGGGCACCGTACGCTCACGCCTGTCCCGGGCCCGGACCCGGCTGCACCGTCTCGCCGAGACGGCCCAGCGCCGGGCGCAGCGGAAAAAAGTGGAACCCGGCCGTGGCCGGAACCAGATCCAGGGTGGGTCCGCGAGCGCGGCCCCGTCCCCGAAGGAGGTACACCAGTGAACGCCGGACAGCGGCCGGAGCCGGTCGAGCGCGCGGAACTGCTCGGGCAGGTGCCCGTGCCGGCCGAGCGCGACCTCCCCGCAGGACGCCACGCCCTACACCGGGAGCGCCTGATGCGCCAGATCGACCTCGACACCTCCACCCCCACCACGGCCCCCACCCCGGCCCCGGCCCCCGCCAGGCCGCGCTTTCGGCGGCGGCTGACCGTCACCCTCGCCGGTGCGCTCGTCGTGGGTACGGCCGTGGCCGTGGCCGTGGCGCAGTCCTCGCGGGGCGGCGTCAGCGGGCCGCTGAGCTCTGCGGAACTGGCCAGCTGGACCGGCGTCCCGACACCGCTGGCCGCTTCGACCGGCCCGGGCGCCACCGCCGAGAAGTGGTGCCTGGACCGGATGGCCGGCGGCCCGGGCGCCGGGGCACCCGTCAAGATCACCAACGCGGACCTGCGGGGCAAGGTCGCCTCCATGGTCGTCAACCGCGGCGGCAAGACCATGCTCTGCTACGTCGCCTCGGAGACCAGCGGCCTGTGGGAGGCGATCGACCCGGTGAAGAACGTGGCGGCCGATGCGGTCACGTACGACACGGGCGGCTCCCACGGTGACGGGGACGCCATGTTCAACTACGCGCAGGGCTCCGTGGGGGCCGGTGTGAAGGCGATCACCATGCAGGTCGCCGGACGCACCTTCCAGGTCACCGTGGCGGACGGCCGCTGGACCGCCTGGTGGCCCGGGACCATGTCACACCGCGCCGTCCCCGACACGGTCACCGTCACCCTCGCCGACGGCACCACCCGCGTCGTCAGCGGCAGTTCGCTGTTCGCCAGGTGAGACCCCCCGGGTGCGCGCTGAGCGCCTGGATCAGGCGGCGCCTGGTCGGGCCTGCGCGCTCCCGGGCCGGCGGCGCATCCCGGTCGCGATCTCCTCCTCGGCGGCGCCGCGAGCGCGTCGGGCCTGGCCGTGGGCCGGGCCCGCCGTTCGCGGCGTTCGAGGCGTTCGCGGCATTTCCGGTGTTCAAGGCGGTCAAGGCGTTCACGGCGTCTGCGGCGTCTGCGGCGTCTGCGGAGGGGGCGCGGGCGGGGGTGGCGCCCTCCCCTCCGATACCGGGCCGACCTGGAACCGAAGCGGACAAAGTAGGATGGCTCAACTCCCGCGCTACGCGCGAAGAGTTCCATAAATGCCCTATTTGTTCGATTTATCTCCGCTTCACACGCACGGAGCCACCCTCATGGACAACCCGTCGAACGCCGAGACCGGCGGCGCGATAGAAACCCGCGGCATCGAACCCGTCCCCGACCACGAGCGCGGGGGCAGAGTCCGCGAGCTCTTCCCGACCTGGGTCGCCGCGAACATCAGCGTTCTGCTGCTCACCATGGGCGCCGCCCTGGTGGTGTTCAACCAGTTGAACTTCTGGCAGGTCCTGATCGTCGCGGCGAGCGCCGCGCTCATCTCGTTCGGCCTGGTCGGCGTGCTGTCGGTCTCCGGCAAGTGGGGCGGGGCGCCGGGCGCGACCCTCTCGCGGGCCACCTTCGGGGTGCGCGGCAACCTCTTCCCCGGCGCCGTGCTCTGGATCGCCCGGTTCGGCTGGGAGACGATCAACGCCGTCACCGGCGCCTACGCCGTGCTGACCGTCCTCGACCTGCTCTTCGGCGTCAAGACCAACACCGCGCTGATCGTCATCACGCTCTTCGCCTTCGTCGCCTGCACCTTCCTGGTCTCCGGCATGGGACGTAAGGCGCTGAACGTCTGCAACACCTGGTCGACGTACCTCTTCGGTGTCTTCAGCGTGCTGGTACTGGGCTACCTGGTCGCCACCATGCACTGGAGCGAGGTCTTCGCCAAGCCCGCGGGCACCACCGCGATGATGATCGCCGGCATCGGGACCATCGCCGCCGGCGGCATCAGCTGGGTCCCCACCGGCCCGGACTTCGCCCGCTACCTCCCGCACGCCGCCTCCGGCAGGAAGATCGTCGGCGTGACGGTCTCCGGCGCCGGCCTGGTGATGGTGCCCATGGTGCTCATGGGCGCCGTGATGGCGGTGGCCTCGCCCGGCCTGGCCCAGGCCGCCGACCCGGTCTCCTTCCTCGGCGACCTGCTGCCGACCTGGCTGGCCGTGCCCTACCTGCTGACCGCGATCGTGGGCATGCTGCTGATCAACAGCCTCTCCATGTACTCGGCCGGCTTCACCGCACAGACCATGGGCGTCAAGCTGCCACGCGCCACGGCCGTCAGCATCAACGCCGTGATCTCACTGGTCGGCGGCCTGCTGCTGATGCTGGTCGCCAAGAGCTTCCTGGGCTCCTTCATCACCTTCCTCATCCTGCTCGCCGTCTCCTTCTCGGCCTGGATCGGCGTCTACGCGGTGGACATGTTCCGGCGCCGCTCACGCGCGGTGCGCTACGACGCCGCCGGGCTCATGGACACCAGCAGGAACAGCCGCTACTGGTACACGGGCGGCTTCTGCTGGCAGGCCATGGTGTCCTGGGTGCTCGCCCTGCTGCTGGGGCTCGCCTTCACCAAGTGCGACTGGTTCGCCGGCCCGCTCTCCGACACCCCGGTCGGCAGGTACGGGCTCGCCTGGGCAGCGACCATCGTGATCTCCGCCGCGATCATGGCAGCACTCCCCGCCCCCCGGGAGAACACCCCCGCCGCCACCGGACAGCCCGCCGACCGCCAGGCGGAGCAGCCCGAACGGGCCGCTGCCTGACCCCGAGGCGCGGCCCACCACCCACCCCGACCCACCCCGACACACCCCGACCGCCCGGTCGCCGCCTCACCCGAGCCGGCGACCGGGCGGTCCCGTTCCGCCACCACACCCGGGCACCGGCCGAGGTGACGTCCGGGTTCTGTCGTCAGTGTCCGGGCAGCTGGGGCGGCGCGGATTTCAGCCCGTCCAGGGTGAGGTCGAGGAGGCGTTCGGCCTGCTCGCGCTGCTCGGGTTTGGCCGAGGTGAGGGCGATTCCGGCGAGGGCGGCGAACATGTCGGTCGGACGGATGTCGGAGCGGATCGTTCCGGCGGCGGCACCGGCCTCCATCAGGGAGTTGAGGGCGCCCTGAATCATCTCGTGACTGTCGGCGTAGGGGTTGCTGCCCGAGGCGACGACGGCTCGCAGGGCGTCGGCCATGCCGTATTTGGCGGTGGCGTAGTCGATGAAGCGGCGAGTCCACACCCGCAGGGCCTCGGCGGGCGGCATCGTCGCCAGGAGGCCGGCGGCGGCCTCGCACAGCCGGGCCACTTCGTTGCGGTACGCCGCCTCGATCAGCGCCTCTCGGGTCGGGAAGTTGCGGTAGAGCGTGCCCGTTCCCACGCCCGCTTCCCTGGCGATGCGCTCGAAGTGGGCGTCGAGCCCCTCCTCGCTGAACACGCGCACCGCGGCGGCCAGGATCTTGTCCCGGTTGCGCTGCGCGTCGGCCCTCAGCGGGCGCCCTGCCTCTCGGGTCATCGGCGGCTCGTTCCCTTCTCCGTTGCTAAGTGGAGGCTCCGCCACTTAACCTGGGCGAAGTGGCGGAGCCTCCACTTTCACTCTAGGGCATGGTCCGACCTGCCCGGACGCCCCCTCTGCTCCGCACTCCACACTCCACACACCGCAATCCGCAATCCGCACTCTGGAAGGACAGGCGAGCATGCCGGGAATCGAAGGCAAGGTCGTGGCGATCACGGGCGCCAGCAGCGGCATCGGCGAGGCGACCGCGCTTCTGCTGGCCGAGCGAGGCGCGAAGGTCGTCCTCGGGGCACGCCGTCCGGAGCGTCTCGCGGCCCTGGCCGCCCGCATCGAACAGGCCGGTGGCGAGGCTGCCTGGATCCGCACGGACGTGACGCGGCGCGAGGACCTCCCCGGCCTCGTCAAGCTGGCATGCGAGCGCTACGGCAAGCTCGACGTCCTCGTCAGCAACGCCGGGATCGGCCTGATCTCCCCCCTCGACGACCTGCGCGTCGAGGACTGGGAGCAGATGATCGACGTCAACCTCAAAGGGGTCCTGTACGGAATCGCCGCGGCCCTTCCCCTCTTCCGGGAGCAGGGATTCGGGCACTTCGTCAACACCGTGTCCACCGCCGGACTGCGCATCGTCCCGCTCCAGTCGGTGTACGCCGCCACCAAGAACGCCGTGCGCACCGTCTCCGAGGGCCTGCGCCAGGAGGCGGGCGCCAACCTGCGCGTGACCGTCGTCTCACCCGGCGCTGTCCGCACCGACTTCGCGGAGCACATGGACCCGGCTGCGAAGGCCCAGATCGACAAGCTGATGGAGATCGCCCTCCCGCCGGCCGCAGTGGCCCGCGCCATCGCCTTCGCCATCGAGCAGCCGGACGGTGTCGACGTCGGCGACATCGTCGTTCGCCCCACCGCCCAGGGATAGGCCCCCCCCGGGACCGGGTGGGGTGAGCGGTCGGACCGGGGCGCTGGTGCTTGCCGTAGCCTGGCGGTGCCCTGCTCCCGGTTCGGTCGAGGTCATGGAATTTCGTCAGTTGCGGTACTTCGTGGCGGTGGCGGAGGAGTTGCACTTCGGTCGCGCAGCCGAGCGGTTGATGATCGTGCAGTCGGCCGTCAGCCAGCAGATCGGCCGGCTGGAGCGCGAGCTGGGCGTCGAGTTGTTCGACCGCTCGGGGCGCCGCGTGCGGCTGAGTGCCGCGGGGGCGGCGTTCCTGCCCGGCGCCCGTGAGGTGTTGGCGGCCGGACAGCGGGCCCTGGACCTGGTCGGCGGCTTCGTCGCCGAGCGGGAGAGCGTGCTGCGCGTCGGGACGAGCCGGGGAATGGGCGTGCGGTTGGAACGGGTGCTGGAGGCGCTGGAGCGAATCGCGCCCGGCACCCGGGTGGAGTTGGCCTCGGCGGCGCCGGAGGAACGCCTGCGGCGGGTCGCCGACCGGGAGTGGGACGCGGCCTTCGTACGCGGGGAGGTGGCGGCGCCGCAGGGCGTGCGGCTGATCCCGGTGTGGCGGGAGGAACTCGTGGTCGCCCTGCCGGCCCGCCACCCGCTGGCCGGGGCGGACGCGGTCGACCTCGCCCGGCTCTCGGAGCTACCGCTTCACCTGACGGAACGCCGGAGCAACCCGCCGCTGGTCGATCTGGTCACGGCTGCCTGCCGGGACGCCGGGTTCGAGCCCGCGCCCGGACCACCGCACAGCTCGCTCCAGGACACCCTTGCGGCGCTGGGCGCGGGTGTTGCCGGCTGGACGGTGGTGTACGCGGCGCACGCCCACCAGCTGCGCGCCGGCCAGGTGGCCTTCCTGCCGGTGCGCTCCCCGGCCGGGGCGCGGAGCGCAGAGGCGGCGCTCTCCCTGCCCACCGTGTTGGCGGTGCACCGAGCCGCCGCCCCCGAGCGCGTGCGCTTCCTGCTGGAGGCCTGTCGGGAGGCGGCGCGCGACGATCGCGATTCGTGATCGCCGCGAACTCGAAGTGCTGCTGGATCGCGAGCTCCAACCGGAGTGAACTGGACACCCGCGGGTCACCGCCGCCGACGCGGCCGGTACCGCCGACCACGGTTGCCCACTCGATCCGCGGGCCGTGCCCTGCCCGGCACACCCGCCACCGGGCCGGCGCCGCACCCGGTCCTCCCGGACCGCCAACCGTTCTTAAGGAGCGACCATGACGGACACCACGACGGAACAGGGCACGGACCGGACGCCGTTGGCCGAGCGACTGCGGCGACCGGCGCTGACACGATCACTGCGACTCGGCGACACGAAAGTGACCTACGTGCCGGACGGGGCGGTGGAACTCAGCGCGCGCGGCTGGTTCCCCCGCAGCACGGACGAGGACTGGGCCGCCCACCCCGAGTACCTCGACGACTCCGGCAACCTGGCGGCGGGCATCGGCGCGCTGCTGGTGGAGCACGGCGACCGTGCGCTGCTGATCGACACGGGCTTCGGCCCGCAGTCGATTCCGGCTCAGCCGGGCAATCCGCGCGGGGCCATCCACGGCGGTGCGCTGCTCGACAACCTGGCCGCACTGGGCCGTCCGCCGGCCACGATCGAGGCCGTCGCCATCACCCACCTGCACCTCGACCACATCGGCTGGGCCTGGCACCCCGCCCCGGACCGCGACCTGCCCGCGTTCGCCGGCCGCGACCTCCTGGTCGCCGCACCCGAATGGGCACACCGCCACCTCCTGGCGGCGCGCGGCATCACCGACGAGATTCTCCAGGCCATGGCACCACAGGTGCGCACCGTCCTCGACGGCGACGAGATCTTCCCCGGCGTGCACGTGCTGCTCACCCCCGGCCACACCGCCGGACACGCGTCCTACGTCATCACCGGGGGCGGCGAGCGGCTGATCGCCTTCGGCGACGCCATGCACTCACCGGTCCAGGTGGACCACCCCGAATGGTCGGCCGCCGCCGACCTCGACCCCGACCGGGCCGTGCGGGAACGCCGTCGCCTGGTCGCCGAGTTGGCCCGACCGGGCACGATCGGCTTCGGCGTCCATTTCGCGGACGTGGTGTTCGGCCGGGTCCACCTCGACGGGGCCGGCCCCGCCTGGCGAGCCGTCGCCGACTGACCGCCCCCGACGGCCCCCGGCTTCGCAGGGTCGGCGTGGAGCCGGCGCTCCGGGGTGGTACGGGAACGCCAGCTCGCGGGCCAGCGGGCCGGAGCGGACGTCCGCCTCCAGCAGCCGGCACTCCTGCCCCGGCCCTCCTCGAC
>NZ_JBFBIR010000067.1:0-43143 GCF_040685715.1 Kitasatospora sp. NPDC088264 | reverse complement strand
GCCATCGGCAGGAAGATCATCGCGGTGGTGGCCGAGCGGCCGCGGAAGCGGTAGCGGGCCAGTGCGAAGGCGACCATGGTGCCGAGCACGGTGGCCGGAGCCCATGCTCCGGGGACCGCCGCCGTCAGCCGCCGTTGCTAGCCGCGACGACGGGTGCGGCGCGTCACCAGCGCCAGCCCACCGCCGAGGAGCAGGAGACTCCCCGCCAGCCCGGCCAGGTGGGTGTTCGCGCCGGTGCTCGGCAGGTGGCCGTGCGGCGGCTTCGCGGTCACCGTCGCGCTGGACGGCGGGGAGGTCACCGGCGGACCGGACGGCGGAGTGCCCGTCGCCGTCGAGGTATTGGTGATCTTCCCGCTGTTCAGGTCGGCCTGCGTGACGGTGTAGGTGGCGGTGCAGGTCACGGACGCGCCCGGTGCGAGCGAGGCGGCGCCGGCCGGGCAGGTCACCACGGGAGCGGTGCCGCTGCCGGAGAACGCCGTCTCGTTCACCGTCACGTCGGTCAGTGTGACGTTCCCGGTGTTGGTCACCAGGAAGCTGTAGTCGACGGTCTGACCCGCGGCCGTGACCGTGGTCGGGGAAGCCGACTTCACCACGGTGAGCGCCGGGGCCGGGGTGTTCGGGACGCTGGTCGAGGACGGCGGGGACGTCACGGGCGGGCCGGTGGGCGGAGTGCCCGTCGCTGTTGCCGTGTTGGCGACCTTGCCGCCGTCCAGGTCGGCCTGCGTGACGGTGTAGCTGGCGGTGCAGGTCACGGACGCGCCCGGTGCGAGCGAGGCCGCGCCCGCCGGGCAGGTCACCACGGGAGCGGTGCCGCTGCCGGAGAACGCCGTCTCGTTCACGGTGACGTTGGTCAGGGTGACGTTGCCGGTGTTGGTCACCAGGAAGGAGTAGTGCAGCACCTGGCCGACGGCGGTCAGTTCCGTCGCATCCACCGACTTGACGATGGTGAGCGCCGGGTTGGGGGTCGTCGTGACGGTTGCGCTGGAGGGCGGTGAGGTCACCGGGGGGCCGGTGGGCGGTGTGCCGGTGGCCGTCGCGGTGTCCGTGATGCTGCCTGCGTTGAGATCAGCCTGTGTGACGGTGTAGCTGGCGGTGCAGGTCACGGACGCGCCGGGCGCGAGGGAGGCGGCGCCTGCCGGGCAGGTGATCACGGGCGGGGTGCCGGTGCCGGAGAACGCGGTCTCGTTCACGGTGACGTTGGTCAGGGTCACGTTCCCGGTGTTCGTCACCAGGAAGCTGTAGTCCACGACCTGCCCGACGGTCGAAACCGTGGTCGGCGAGGCGGACTTGACGATGGTGAGCGCCGGGGCCGGGGTGTTCGGGACGCTGGTCGAGGACGGCGGGGACGTCACCGGCGGGCCGGTGGGCGGGGTACCTGTCGCCGTCGCCGTGTTGGTGACCTTCCCACTGTCGACATCCGCCTGCGTGACGGTGTAGCTGGCGGTGCAGGTCACGGACGCGCCGGGCGCGAGGGAGGCGGCGCCTGCCGGGCAGGTGATCACGGGCGGGGTGCCGGTGCCGGAGAACGCGGTCTCGTTCACGGTGACGTTGGTCAGGGTGACGTTGCCGGTGTTGGTCACCAGGAAGGAGTAGTGCAGCACCTGGCCGGCACCGGTCAGTTCCGTCGCATCCACCGACTTCAGGATGGTGAGCGCCGGGTTGGACGTCGCGGTGACGGTTGCACTGGAGGGCGGTGAGGTCACCGGCGGGCCGGTGGGCGGTGTGCCGGTGGCCGTCGCGGTGTCCGTGATGCTGCCCGCGTTGATGTCGGCCTGCGTCACCGCATAGCTCGCAGTACACGTCACCGACGCGCCGGGCGCCAGCGAGGCCGCGCCGGCCGGGCACGTCACCACCGGTGGGGTGCCGGTGCCGGAGAACGCGGTCTCGTTCACCGTCACGTTGGTGAGGGTGACGTTGCCGGTGTTGGTCACGAGGAAGCTGTAGTCCACGACCTGCCCGACGGTCGAAACCGTGGTCGGGGACGCGGTCTTCATGATCGTGATCGCCGGAGCCGGTGTCGCGGTGACGGTTGCGCTGGAGGGCGGTGAGGTCACCGGCGGGCCGGTGGGCGGAGTGCCCGTCGCCGTTGCCGTGTTGGTGATCGAGCCCGCGTTGATGTCGGCCTGCGTCACCGTGTAGGGGGCGGTGCAGGTCACCGACGCGCCGGGGGCGAGGGAGGCGGCGCCGGCCGGGCAGGTGATCACGGGCGGGGTGCCGGTGCCGGAGAACGCGGTCTCGTTCACCGTCACGTTGGTGAGGGTGACGTTGCCGGTGTTGGTGACCAGGAAGCTGTAGTCGACGGTCTGCCCGACGGCGGTGACCGTGGTCGGGGACGCGGTCTTCACGATCGTGAGCGAGGGCGTCGCGGGGACCGGGGTGTTGGTGAAGGTGCAGAGCACCATCGGGCTGTTCTTGCCCTCCACCGTGGGCGGGAACGGCAGGTTGAAGGTGGTCGCTCCGGTGCCCGAGGCGACCGGGGCGTTGCCGTTGGCGGTGTCGACGCAGTCGTAGGCGGTGGTGTAGTTGGCGAGGCTGCCGGAGGCGGCGGTCTCGGTCAGCGTGTAGGTGGTCCCCGACACGGCGATGACCGGGCCGGCGGGGGGTGTCTGGACGCCGGTGCTGGTGCCGGTCGTGGTGGCGGTGTTGCCCTGGGTGATGCCGCCGCCGGTGATCGCCAGGCCGAACTGGTCGTTCGAGGTGGTCGACTCGGCGAACCGGCCGACGATGTTCTTCTGCAGGGCCAGGGTCGGGTTGGTGGAGCAGGCGCCGAGGTCCACGGACAGGAAGGCGTTGTTGGAGTACGGCGTGGGCCCGGCCGTGATCGCGCCGGTGTTCGGGTTGAGCTGCTCCAGGTAGGTGGTGCTCCCCGAGGCGAACTCGATGTAGAGGTTTCCGGCGTTGTCGAAGGCCGCCCCGTTGAACGAGTTGCCGTTCGGGTTGGGCAGGGTGCTCAGCACCGTGTCGGTCAGCGGCACACCGGTGGCCGACCCCGTGGTGGGGATCGGCCCGGCCACCCGACCGATGGCGGCGTCGGTGCCGACGGAGGAGAGGACGTAGAGGTTGCCGGCCGCGTCGAAGGTGATGTCGCCGTTGGGGCCGGAGGCTCCGGTGACCGGCAGGTCGAACGTGGCGATCACGCCGGGGATCGCGGTGTTGGTGACGGTGTTGAAGCCGTAGAGGGTGGCCACGCCGGGTGTGGTCGCCGTGCCGGGTTCGAAGCTGGCGTAGTAGTAGATGCCGTTGGCCGGGTTCACCGCGCCGGCGACGAAGGAGTCGGTGGTGGCGCCGGCGGATCCGGTGTAGGTGGTCCAGGCCCCGGTGGCCGCGTTGTAGCCGTACACGTTGACGGACCCGGCGACGGTCGGGGTCTGGTCGACCACGTAGGCGGCGGTGCCGCCGTCGGTGATTCCGAGGGCGTTGGTGAAGCCCGACCCGGCGGGGAGCGTGCTGACCGTCGTCGCGGTCACGCTGGATCCGCCGACGGTGCCGGCGGCCAGGGCGAGCAGGGTGCCGGTCGCGGCGGTGGAGGAGCCGCGCTGGATGGCGTAGATCGTGTTGCCCGTGCAGTCCAGGGGGTCGCCGGGTGCCCGGGGCAAGCGGCCGAGCGGGGCGGCGCTGCTCGGGCCGGCCGGTCCGGCCGCTGCGGATGGCGTGGTCTCCGGGGACGGCGTGGTCTCCGGGGACGGGGCTCCTGGAGCGCTGCTCTGGCCGGTGGGCGTCGAGGCCGCTGACGGGTCGGCCTTCGCCGTCGTGGCGCCGGCGCCGGGATCCTTCCACTCCAGCACGACGAGGCCGTTGCCGCCGTCGCCGCTGTGGCCGCCGCCCTTGGCCGCGTCGGCGCCGGTGTTGGCGTCGGTATCGGCGCCGTTGACGTCCGTGATGGACGGCGCGAAGCCGCCGAAGGCCGCCCCGGTGACGTACTGGCGCTCGGTCACGTGAGGGGCAAGGCCTTGCGGCCCGTCTTCAGGACCGGCCCCGGCAGCACCGGCGCCGCTCGCGGTCGCGGTCTCAGTCGCGCTCGTGGCCGTGCCGCCGTCGGCTGCCAGCAGGGTGTCCGCGGGGGTGTGGGACTGGCCCGACCGGATGGTGGAGGCGCCGCCGTTGCGGGCCGCCGGGGAGTCTGCGGCGTCGTCGGGGTGCGAGCGCCCGCCCTGACCCGGTACCACCGTCAGTCGCTGTCCGGCCGTCACTTCCAGCAGCGCGGTCGCGTAGGCGCCGGCGGCGCCCGGCCGGTTCGCGTGCTCGCGGCCGGCCGCGGCGGTGTCGCCGTCGGCGGCCGCACCCGCGCCCCAGGCCTTCGCCCTGATCGAGGAGACCCCGGTGGGGACGGTGAAGTCCTGGTCGCTTCCGGTGTAGGCGAAGGACAGGCAGTCGGTGTAGCCGGCATCCGCCGGGCACGCCTGAGCCGCGTGCGCGGCGGGGGCGGCCAGCAGCGGGACGAGCGGCACCGGCGCCAGCATCAGCACGGCCGCGAGTACTCCGGACCAGCCGCGCCGATTCGGGGCGGCTCTCCCCGGTGCCTCGAAGGCTCGGGCCAAGCCCCAGCGGCGTCTGACTTCGGGCATCGGGGACTCCCCAGGGTGTTCACGGGACGCGTGGATGGCGGCATAAATACGCCATAAGGTGACGAAACGACTATGCCGTATACACCATCCGGGCCGATTCGGCACGCGGGGGAAGTCATCCCGGCGGCCCACAGGGACGGGCCGGCAATAGCGGACGGACCGTCAAGGTGCGGCCGTCGGAGTGACGGCCGGTACTGCGGCGATCGTGGCGGCCCCCGCCCGCCCCTGGGGCTCCACCCGCCGACGGACGGTCGGGCGCAGTGGGCCCGGCGAGGCCGCCTTGCGTGCGAGACCCGCTGGGCGCGCCCGTGTTGTGCGGAACTCACCTTCTGCCAGCAGGAGTTGATCCGACCGGATCGAGGAGCGCCGAGCATGGCGGAGGGCCGGGGCGGTACCCGGTGCCTCCCGAACGGCCTTGGCAGGGGCGGGCCCTGTTCACGGGACGAGCACCGGGCGCTCGCGCAGGCCGCCGGCGGCGAGGCGGGTGCGGGCGTCGGCGGCGCGGGCCAGGCGCAGGGTGAGGCGGCCGTCGGCGGTGATCCACGCGTTGGCCACGCGGATGCCGCGGATGCCGCGGATGCCGCGGATGCCGCGGATGCCGCGGATGCCGCGCAGGCCCGCCGGCCGGCTGCCGCCGGCCACCGCGACGAAGGCGCCGCGGCGGCGCACCGCGCCGAGGGTGGCGGCGCCGAGCGGGGCGGCGCAGTTGGCCGGCCGGGGCTGTTCGCAGCCGGAGAATTGATGGTTCGTCAGTCGCCGGGTCCGGTGGCGAAGGCGGCGATGTCGGCCAGCGGCGGGCGGTAGCCGTGGGTGGTGTCCACGTGCAGGTGCGGCGCCGGCAGGGACGGCGGGGTGAAGTCGTCCAGCAGGTTGCCCGGGCCGGGCGGGGCGGCGAGGAGCGTGCGGTCGGCGTGCGCGGCGCGGTGCGGGTGCGTCGTCAGGCGGGTGCGGATCCGGGCGCGGGCCACTGCCGGGTCCACCCGGCAGTGCACGATGCGCAGTTCGGCGTGTTCGGCCAGCGGGCTCAGGCCGGGCCGCCACAGCCGGTCCTGGTACGCGGCCTCCGCCACCACGCTCACCCCCGCGCGCACCAGGACCTCCAGGACGTCGAAGAACGCCGCGCGCACCGCCTCGTCGGGGTTCCCGGCCCGGGTGCCCGCGTGCACCAGGCCCTCCTTCAGCTCGTCCCGGCACACCGCCGGGCAGCCGAGGGCCTGTGCCAGCGCGTGGGCCAGCGTCGTCTTCCCGCTGCCCGGCCCGCCGCTCACCACGATCAGCATCTCGGACCCCTTTCGTCAGGCCAGGTCAGGTCAGGTCAGGGCGCGGAGCAGGCGGTCGGCGAGGGTGGGGTAGGGGCGGCAGTCCAGGACGGGCAGGTGGTGGGTGCGGGCCTGGTCGGCGAGCCAGTGGGAGTAGCGGGCGCTGACGGCGGCGCGGCGCTCCTGCGGGCCGCAGTCGGGTTCCCGCTGGGCGTAGTTGGCGCTGATGCCGGCCGCGTCGCCCTCGTGCAGGAACACGGCGCGCACGACGCGGCCCTGTCCGGCGGCCTCGGCGGCGGCGCGGGCGGCGGCGGCCGGGGTGAGGTAGTCGCCTTCGACGATCGCGGGCACGTCGACGGTGAGGCGGTTGCGCACCACGCCGAGCAGGGCGTCGTCCAGGGCGCGGGCGGTGGCGATCTGCAGTTCCAGGACGCGGTCGGCGGGCAGCGCGTCGGGGTCGTCGAGCCCGTCGAAGTGGTGCAGGCCGGGGTGGCCCTCGGCGGTGGTGGCGGCGTGCAGGGCGGCGGCGACGTCGTCGAACTCGACCACGAACGCGCCGCTGTGCCGGGCGAGTTCGGCGGCGGCGCGGCTCTTGCCGAGGCCGGAGGCGCCGCCGAGCAGCAGGACGTCCCAGGTGGGGGCGCTGCCGTTGCCGTCCCTGCTGCCGTTGTTGTCGTTGCTGTGCATCCGGGCACGGTACCCGCCGCGCGGGGTGGGGCGGTAAGCGGTTTCGGGGGCGGGCGGGCTCTGAGGGGTGAGGGAGATGTGGGACTTCCTCGCCTGGCCCCCGGCGCCCGACAGCCGGCCCCGGCCCGGTCCCGTCCGTCACCCGCGCCGCGCCCGCCCCCGGTGCGGCGCGGGTGACGGGAAGCGGGCGCACTGTCCCCGGTGGTGCCGGCCGCCGGGCGCCGGTTCAGTCGTCGTGCAGCGGGCGGCGCACTGCCCAGGGCAGGACGAACCACAGCCCGGCGAAGATCAGCGCGACGACGGAGGTGATGGCCAGGGCCGTGGCGGTCCCGAGCACGACGTCCAGGACGAGCAGCACGGCGCCGGTGAGCGCGCAGGCGAGCAGCATCAGGCCCAGCTGGGCGATGTGGGCGGAGACCTTGACGATCCGCGCCTTGCCGGGGTGGCGGAACAGCCCGCGGTGCAGCGCCACCGGGGTGGCGAACACGGCCGAGGAGATGACGGCCAGCAGCAGGGTGGTGACGTAGACGTCCTGCTGGCCGTCGGTGAGGGTGGCGAAGCGCGGGGTGAAGGCGACCCCGAGCAGGAACGCGAACACGATCTGCACGCCGGTCTGCAGCACCCGCAGCTCCTGCAGCAGTTCCACCAGCCGCCGGTCGGCCCGGGCCCCCGGGCTCTCCGGGCTGCCGGACGGCGACGGCTGGGGCGGCTGGGGCTGCGGTCCGGGCTCGGGTTCGGGCTGGGACGGCGGCGGAGTGCTGGTCATGCGTCACATTCTGCTGGCCCGCCGCCCGGTGCGGTGCCGTCCAGGCGGTGCTGCCAGACGGTGAGGAGGGTCTGCAGGGCGGCGGCCTCCTCGGGGGACAGGAGGGCGAGCAGGCGGTGCTCGTTGCGCATGTGGGCGGTGAACGCTTCGTCGATCAGCCGCAGGCCGGCGTCGGTGAGGGCGACGAGGCGCCCGCGCCGGTCGCCCTCGGCGAGGCGGCGGGTGACCAGCCCGGCGCGTTCGAGGCGGTCGATCCGTTTGGTCATCGCGCCGGTGGTGACCATGGTGTGGGCGGCGAGCTCCCCGGGGGCCCGCTCGTAGGGGGCGCCGGCCCGGCGCAGCGCGGCCAGGACGTCGAACTCGCCCTCGCCGAGGCCGTAGCGGGAGTAGACCAGGGCGAGTTCGCCGGTCAGCCGGGCGGCGAGGCGGTGCAGGCGGCCGATGACGGCCAGCGGGGAGACGTCGAGGTCGGGGCGTTCGCGCCGCCACTGGGCCTGGATCAGCGCCACGTGGTCGGCGTCCGCGCCCGGCGGGGAGGGCGTCCGGGGGTGCTGCTGGTGGTGCTCCATGGGGCCATCCTACCGCCAGTACCTTCCCGGGAAGGTATATTGCCTTCCATGGAAGCCAATCTGCGGTGGGTGCTGCTGGCCGCGGTCGCGCCGCTCGCCTGGGGCGCCAACTACTACGTCACCCACGCCTACCTGCCCGCCGACCGGCCCCTGTGGGGCGCGGCCCTGCGCGCCCTGCCCGCCGGACTGGTCCTGCTCGCCCTGTCCCGCCGCCGCCCGCACGGGCCCTGGTGGTGGCGCAGCGCCCTGCTCGGACTGCTGAACACCGCGGTGTTCTTCGTCCTGCTCTACCTCGCCTCCCAACTGCTGCCCACCAGCACCGCCGCCACCGTCATGGCCGCCTCCCCGCTGGCGATGCTGCTCACCGCCTGGGCGCTGGCCGGGCAGCGCCCGCACCGCGCCCACCTGGTCGGCGCGGTGGTGGGCCTGGGCGGGGTGGCGCTGACGCTGCTCGGCGCGGGCGGCACGGTCAGCGGGGCGGGGCTGGCGGCGTCGGTGGCGGCGATGCTGGTCTCCTGCGTCGGCTACGTGCTGGCCGCCCGCTGGCGCGAGGGCGCGGCCCCACTGGCCGTCACCTCCTGGCAGCTGACCGCCGGCGGCCTGATGCTGCTGCCCCTGGCCGCCGCCGTGGAGGGCGCGCCCCCGGCGATGGACGCCCGCACGCTCCCGGCCTTCGGCTACGTCGCCCTGGTGGCCACCGCCCTCGCCTTCGCCCTCTGGTTCGCGGGCCTGCGCCACCTGCCGGCCGGCACGGTCGGGCTGCTCGGCCTGCTCAACCCGCTCGCCGGCGTCCTGCTGGGCGCCGGCCTCGCGGGGGAGGGGCTCGGCGCGCGCCAGGTGTGCGGGCTGGCCCTGGTCCTGGCCGGCGTCCTGCTCGGCCGCCCCCGCGGGCCCGCCCGCCCTGCCGAAGCCTCAGTCGTGGCCAAATCTATGACCCGCGTCAAGAATTGACGGACCGACAGTCCAACAGTCGGGCCAGGTGATGGTCCAGGACGGCGCGCGCGGCCTCGGGGGAGCGGTGCCCGATCGCCGCGGCCACGGCCACGGCCGCAGTCGCCGCCCGGCCCCGCCCCGTCCTGACCGGCCCCTGGCGCCCGCGCCCCGCTGCGCCGCGCCGGCGCCCGCTGCCCGTAGGCTGGGCGGGCCGTCACCGGCACAGACCGTCACCAGTACTGACAAACACGACAGAAGCGGGCAGGGGCATGCAGTTCGACGACCAGGGCGACCTCGACACCTCGCAGGTGGACGACCGGCGCGGGATCCCGGGCGGGAAGGTCGCCATCGGCGGCGGGGCGGTGGGCCTGATCGTCGTACTGTTCGCGGTCGTCCTGGGCGTGGACCCCCAGTTGCTGGGCCTGTCCTCCGGCGGCGGCTCCACCACCTCCAGCGGCGCGCACACCGCCGGCGAGGTGCAGCAGGCCTGCAAGACCGGCGCGGACGCCAACCGGCGCCAGGACTGCCGGATCGTGGCGGTCACCAACAGCGTGCAGGAGTTCTGGCGCGCCGAACTGCCCAAGCGCACGGGCACCGCGTACCGCAACGCCGAGACGGTGCTGTTCACCGGTCAGGTCTCCACCGCCTGCGGCCCGGCGACCTCCGCCGTCGGCCCGTTCTACTGCCCCGGTGACCGGAAGGCCTACTTCGACCTCGGCTTCTTCAACGAGCTCTCGGCCCGCTTCGGCGCCAAGGGCGGGCCCTTCGCCGAGTCCTACGTCGTCGCCCACGAGTACGGCCACCACATCCAGAACCTCCTCGGCACCATGCAGAAGGTGGGCAGCGACCGCCAGGGCGCCAACAGCGCCTCCGTGAAGCTGGAACTCCAGGCCGACTGCTACGCCGGGGTGTGGGCGCACCACGCCACCACCACCCCGCAGCCCTCCACCGGGCGGCCGCTGATCGCCTCCCTCACCGACCAGGACATCGCCCAGGGCCTGGACGCGGCCGCGGCCGTCGGCGACGACCGGATCCAGAAGCAGGCCACCGGCCGGGTCAACCCGGAGAGCTGGACCCACGGCTCCTCCGACCAGCGCAAGACCTGGTTCACCACCGGTTACCGCACCGGCGACCTCGCCCAGTGCGACACCTTCGGCAAGCTCTAGCCCGGTGAGCCGGCGAACCGGCTCCCGGAGTGCGGCGGCGCGCCCCTGTCAGATGTCAGGGACCGCCGCCGCGCCCGCGTTCCTAGGCTGCTGAGCACCGGCCGGACCCCACGTCAGGCCGCTCACCAGCCAAGGGAGAACCATCCATGCGCAGGATCACCCACGCCGTCGCCGCCCTCGCCCTCGCGACCGCGGCCCTGACCACCCTGACCACCCTGGGCGCCGGCAGCGCCGGCGCCGCCGACGGCTCCTGGGCGGGCTGTCCGTACGGGGCGGTCTGCGTCTACCCGCAGAACCAGAACCCGGCCTCGGCCCCGAGCGAGGTGTACTGGAGCTACGGCGCGCACAACCTGAGCAACCAGTACGGCAACCACTGGGTCCTCAACAACCAGTCCGGCGGCGCCCACGCCCACCTGTGCCGGGGCTCGGGTGGCGGCAGCTGCGTCTACGACATCCCGGCGCAGAACGGCGTCTGGTACGACCTGGGCCCGATCAACTCGATCACCCTCGACCGCCCCTGACGCGTCGTTCCTGACGCACCGGTACCACCTCCGCACGGGGGCGCCCGCCGCACGGGGGACGGCGGGCGCCCCGCCTTCCTGACGCTCCGACAGGTTGATCGACTCTTGAACGGCGGGCCCCGCAACGGGCGCCGCCGTTCCGTCATTTGGAGCTTCCTCCAGGTTTCAACTCCCCGTCAGTGTTCATGAAGATAACGAGTAGAGGCGCATCGCCCGCAGTCTGAATTTACTTATTGACGTCATGTACGCGTTCAGGTTTAACTCCCCCCACCCCGCCGCAGAGCCGCGGCGACGTCAGGGAGAGGCACCCCCATGAACGCAGCACTGCGTCGCGTCCTCATCGCCACCACCGGCATCTCACTGGCCCTGTCCATGGCCGCCTGCGGCAAGGCGGGCGGCGACAAGAAGGACGCGGCCGCTTCCGGAGACGGCAAGTCCATCGGGCTGCTCCTACCCGAGAACGCCTCCTCCACCCGCTACGAATCCTTCGACCGCCCCTTCGTCGAGGCCAAGGTGGCCGCCCTGTGCGCGGACTGCAAGGTCCTGTACAACAACGCCGAGGGCAGCGCCGCCAAGCAGAAGCAGCAGTTCGACACCCTCCTCGCCCAGGGCGTGAAGG
Organism: Kitasatospora sp. NPDC088264; assembly: GCF_040685715.1. NCBI lineage: Bacteria > Bacillati > Actinomycetota > Actinomycetes > Kitasatosporales > Streptomycetaceae > Kitasatospora > Kitasatospora sp. NPDC088264. Next base: position 32,058 of record NZ_JBFBIR010000067.1, on the reverse strand, counting down.
TGATCATCCTGGACCCCTTCAACGCCAAGTCCACCCAGGGCTGGGTCCAGGAGGCCGCCGCCAAGGGCGTCAAGGTCGTCGCCTACGACCGCCTGGCCACCGGACCGGTCGCCGCCTACGCCTCCTTCGACAACGAGAAGGTCGGCGAACTCCAGGGCCAGGCCCTCGTCGACGCCCTCGGCCCGCAGGCCGCCGACGCCAACGTCGCCATGATCAACGGCGACGAGGCCGACCCCAACGCCGCCGACTTCAAGACCGGCGCCCACAAGATCCTCGACGCCAAGGTCAAGAAGATCGTCTACGAGCAGTCCGGCCAGTGGGACGCCACCGTCGCCGGCCAGAAGATCGGCGCCGCCGTCACCCAGCTCGGCAAGAACGGCTTCCAGGCCGTCTACTCCGCCAACGACGGCATGGCCGGCGCCATCATCACCCAGCTCCAGGGCGCCGGCATCAAGGTCCCCGTCGGCGGCCAGGACGCCGGCCTCGACGCGATCCAGCGCATCGTCAACGGCGACCAGGCCTTCACCATCTACAAGGCCTACCGCCCGCTCGCCGACTCCGCCGCCGAACTGGCCGTCGCCCTCCTCAAGGGCAAGGACGTCAAGGCCGTCGCCACCGCCACCGTCGACAGCGCCACCGACAAGGCCATCCCCGCCAAGTTCCTGGACGCCAAGGTCGTCACCAAGGCCAACATCGCCACCACGGTCGTCGCCGACGGCCTCTACAAGGTCTCCGACATCTGCACCGCCGACTACGCCGCCGCCTGCGCCGCCGCCGGCCTCAAGTAGCCCGGCCCCGCCCAGCTCGACCCGGGTCCAAGTCCACCACCGCAGAAGAAGGTTCATGTGACAGGCGCACCCGTCCTCCAGCTGCGCTCGGTCTCCAAGCGCTTCGGTGCCGTCCAGGCCCTCACCGATGTCGGCCTCGACGTGCACACCGGTGAAGTCCTCGCCCTCGTCGGAGACAACGGCGCCGGCAAGTCCACCCTCGTCAAGACCATCGCGGGCGTCCACCCCGTCGACGAGGGCACCATCACCTGGCACGGCGAGCCCGTGCGCCTGACCCGCCCCCAGGACGCCCAGGCCCTCGGCATCGCCACCGTCTACCAGGACCTCGCCCTGTGCGACAACCTCGACGTCATCGCGAACCTGTTCCTCGGCCGCGAGAAACGCCGCCGAGGGCTCCTGGACGAGGTCGCCATGGAGCAGCACGCCCGCGAACTCCTCGACACCCTCGCCATCCGCATCCCCGACGTGCGCACCCCCGTCGCCGCGCTCTCCGGCGGCCAGCGCCAGGTCGTCGCCATCGCCCGCGCCCTGGTCGGCGAGCCCGCCCTCGTCATCCTGGACGAGCCCACCGCCGCCCTCGGCGTCGAACAGACCGCCCAGGTCCTCGACCTCGTCGAGCGGCTGCGCGAACGCGGCCTGGCCGTCGTCCTCGTCAGCCACAACATGGCCGACGTGCGGGCCGTCGCCGACACCGTCGCCGTCCTGCGGCTGGGCCGCAACAACGGCGTCTTCCCCGTCGCCGGCACCACCCAGGAGCAGATCGTCTCCGCCATCACCGGAGCCACCGACAACGCCCACGCCCGGCGCCAGGCCCGCCACACCGAGGAGGAGGACGCCGCATGACCACGCCCAGCACCCCCGCCGACACCCCCGCGGCCCCCGGCACCGACCCCGTGGCCCCCGGCGCCGACCCCCGCCTGCACACCCGGGCCGCCGGCCCCGCCGGCTACCTGGACGCCGCCCGCCGGCGCCTGGCCGCCGGCGAGCTCGGCTCCCTGCCCGTCGTCGTCGGCCTCATCCTGATCGCCGTCATCTTCCAGTCCGTCACCGGCCACTTCCTCCAGGCCGACAACCTCACCAACATCACCCGCTTCATCGCCGGCCCCGGCCTCATCGCGGTGGGCGTCGTCTTCGTCCTCATCCTCGGCGAGATCGACCTCTCCCTGGGCTCCGTCGCCGGCGCCAGCGCCGCCCTCGCCGCCGTCCTCGCCGTGCGCCAGGGCGTCGCCGAATGGCTCGCCGTGCTCGCCGCCCTCGCCGCGGCCACCGTCATGGGCCTGCTGCACGGCCTCTTCTTCGCCCGCGTCGGCGTCCCCGCCTTCGTCGTCACCCTCGCCGGCATGCTCACCTGGAGCGGTCTGCAGGAGTACGTCCTGGGCGACCTCGGCACCGTCAACAACCGCCACGGCGGCCTCATCGCCACCCTCGACACCACCTTCCTCGGCGATGGCGACATCGCCTACGCCTGGGCCCTGGCGGTCCTCGCCCCCGCCCTCTACCTGCTTGCCCACCTGCGCACCGCCCGCCGGCGCACCGCCGCCGGTCTCACCGCCCGCCCCACCGCCGACACCGTGGTGCGCACCGGCGCCCTGGCCGTGCTCACCCTCGCCACCGCCTACGCCCTCAACCAGGACCGCGGCCTGCCGCTGCCGCTGGTCGTGCTGGTGGGCGTCGTCGTCCTCACCGACTTCGTCCTGCGCCGCACCTCCTACGGGCGCCAGATCTTCGCGGTCGGCGGCGGCGTGGAGGCCGCCCGGCGCGCCGGCGTCAACGTGGCCCGGGTGCGGATCTCCGTCTTCATGCTGTCCGCGTTCCTGGCCGGCCTGGGCGGGTTGTTCTACGCCTCCCAGCAGGGCTCCGCCGACAAGCAACTGGGCGGCGGCAACGTCCTGATGAGCGCGATCGCCGCCGCCGTCATCGGCGGCACCAGCCTCTTCGGCGGCCGCGGCAAGACCTGGTCCGCGCTGCTGGGCATCCTGGTGATCCAGTCCATCACCACCGGCCTGGACATGGTCCACGCCGCCCAGGCCATCCAGTACATGATCACCGGCGCCGTCCTGCTCGCCGCCGTCGTCCTGGACTCCCTCTCCCGCCGCACCCGCACCACCGCCGCCCGCACCTAGCCAAGCCGAAAGACCCGGGCCCCCGTTTCCTGGCCTGGCGCCCCGCCGCATCGCGGGGCGCCAGGCCAGGAAACGCGCGGCCGCCCCGCCCGAGGAGCCCGGCGCCGGCGAGGCCCCCGCGCACGGATTCACCCGAGGGCGGCTATTGCCGACGTGATGAGCGCACGCGCCCGGGCACCGTAGACCGCGAGGCGCTGCAACTCGCCGAACGCCCGGGTGTAGTCAGCGATCTCGCGGGGCCGGGTGACGTTGACCTCAGCTGTCAACGTCTCCACGACAGCATGCCGATCGTCGTACAGGTAGAACGCTTCGAGGGGCCACATGCCGCGCTGTGCGGTGGACGGGATGACCCCCAGCGACAGCGATGCCAGCGGCATCACCGCCAGCAGATGGCCTAGTTGACCGGCCATGGTCTCCGCGTCACCGATCCGGGAGCGGAGCACCCATTCCTCCATCAGCACAGCGAACCTGTGCCTGCCCTCGTTCAGGAGCCGTCCTCTCGCCACCCGTGCGGCAACGGCGTCGGCCACGTCATCAGGGGTCCCCTGGAACTCCGTGATGGAGTGCATCAGGGCGGTTGCGTACCCGGGCGTCTGGAGGAAGCCGGGAACGACATTGGAGACGTACGTCCGGCACAACTCCGCCCGCTCGTGGAGCGTGTAGAAGTCCTCCTGCACCTGGCGCATCCCTGCGCGGTGCAGCCGACGCCACTCCATGTACATCGACTCGACCGCTCTCGACGTGGCGATCAGGTCGTCCGACTGGTCAGCCGCTGTGCAAGCAGTGCACCATGCCCGAATGTCGGAGTCAGACGGAGGGGTTCGCGCACTCTGGATGCGGGAGACCTTCGAAGGGTTCCACCCGCACCGGAACGCCAGCTGTCTACCCGTCAGGCCGGCATCCTTGCGGAGATCGACAAGGCGGTTGGCAAGGGCAAGACGCGCCGCTTGCGCGCTTGATGACGGAGACGTCGGCATAGGTCTGGCGGTCCGGTGCTCGCAGGGTAAGGGCGGGTCAGACGCTGTACTCGTCGTGCGGGGTGCCACGCTCCCACACAGCCTCGAACGCAGAGGAGACGAGATGAACCGTCGCGGAGTCCTCGGAGAAGGCGAACCCGGGCTCGGCCCAGTCGCCGTACCCCGTGAAGAAGTGGAACAGCACCAGCTTGTCGTCGATCAGCCAGAAGTCGTTCCCCGGCAGCGCGATGTTCGACGTCTGACTCCTCGGCAGCCACCGAACCAGTTCTCCGGCCGCCAGGTTCATCGGGGTAACCGCGTGCTCCCACCGGATGTAGTCGGTCACCGGCTCGGACACGATCCGGGCCCGCCGCATGACCACGCCACGACCGACCGTCTCGCGGACGAGTCCCAGCCACTCGGGCCACCACGACGCTTCGGGGTCCAGCTCGATCTCGCCGGTGCGGGCGAATCGATCGATCTCCTCCGCCTCGTCCTCGACCCACACGGTAGGCGAGCCTCCGCCGCCTGTGCTGGGGTCGATGCCCACAAAACCTAGTGCCATGACGATCTCCAACGTCTGTGGAGTTGCAGGGACGTGCACCACCGTCAGCCCTGCGAGTCAGAAGCACAACCCCGCATGCACGAAATTGCACGAACCCGGGCAGAGCCACACCTCTGACACCCCTCCACGCAAGAGGAGCCGGACTTGTCCAACGGCCGGCGGGCCCTTGGGCCTGTTGGATTCCAACAGGCCCAGAACGCACGAAAGGCCCCTAGAAACCGCCGTGTGGTGCCGAGGCGAGTGGAAGTGGAGGGTGTCGGCGGATGGCGGCCCTGAGGTCCGGCTGACCTGGACGAGCCGACCGCGCTGCGCAGGAAGTCGGCGGGCCCGACTTCCTGCGCACGGTGGGGTGTTGCTCAGGAGCGGGTGGTTCGGGCGGCGCGGTCTCGGCAGTGGGCGAGGGCGTGCTTGATGCGGATGTCTGCGGTGGGGGCGGCGACGAGGAGTTCGCCGGCGTCGACGAGGGCGGTCCAGTAGTGGGCGGGGTCGCCGACGGTAGGGCGGGGGCGGGCGGCGGTGAGGGAGAGGTAGGCGGCGGTGAGGTTCCCGGTGGTGAACCAGCGGGCCAGGCCGTGCTGGTGGCCGGCGCGGATGCCACCCATGGCGTCGATGGCGGCCAGGAAGAGGTCGACAACGGCGAGTTCGGTGGCGTCGAGGGGCTTGGGGATGTCGAAGACGCCGAGGGCTTCGAGGAGTTCGCCGGTGTCGGCCTCGGAGCCGGGGCGGGGGTTGGCGAGGAGGGCGTCGTAGCAGTCGTCGAGGCGGAGTTGGGTGTCGGTGAGGGGGATGCCGAGGGCCAGACAGACGGCGCGGGCGGAGGGCAGCGGCTTGCGGGTGCGGCGGGAGAGGAGGGCGTAGGTCTCGGCAGGGGTCCTGCCGCGGGAGAGGACGTGTCGGGCGAGGGCGGTCAGGGAGGGCTGGTGCATGGGGAGTCGGTCTTTCAGACGGTGGTGAGGGAGGAGGGGGCGATGCGGGCCCAGACGAACTTGCCGATGCTGCCAGGGCGGTTGGCGCAGCCCCAGTGTTCGGCGAGTTCGTCGACGAGGAACTGGCCGCGTCCGTGTTCGTCGTCCGGGGCGACCGCCCGGACGGTGAGTGGCTGGTGCTGGCGTCGTGGACCTCGATGCAGGTCGAGGCAGGTGGGGCGCCCGGCCACCAGCAGGACCTTCATGGTGTTTCCCACCGGATCGTGCTGCTGCCGGTTCACTGTGTGGTCCTGAGCTTGAGGTCGGCGTGGACGGTCTTGCCGTCGGACATGAGGGCGGCGCCCCAGTGGCCCCGGGTGAGCTTGTGTACGAGGTCGAGGCCCCGGCCGCCCTCGGCGTTCGGACCGGCGTCGACCCTCACAGGCAGGATCCGGCAGCCGTCGGTCACCCCGATCCGCACGTCCCTGCCGGTGATCGAGACGATCTCGACGCTCATCGTGAGCTGGCAGCCGGTCTTACTGGCGTTGCCGACGAGCTCGGAGACGATCAGTTCGGCGTCGTCGGCCAGGTCCTCCAAGCCCCACTTGACCAGCACTGTCCGGACCAGGTGGCGGGCTGTCGAAGCCGATTCGGGTCGGTAGGGCAGGTGGACGGCCTGCCGCCTCTCGCCGCCCACCAGGGCCGGGGTGGGGGCAATGGTCGTGTTCACGCCGCCTTCCATCGCCGAAGAGCGAGCAGACGGACAACGTGCGAGGGCCTACCAGTGGCGATCACGGCGCGACTCCGGAAAGAGAGCTGGTGATGGGAGGTTTGGCCGGCGCCAGGCCCACGTGGGAAGCGGCCCGGTGCCGGGCATCCGCCCCGAGGGGCGGGCGGCTTGCATCCAGTGAACGGTCATCACGAGACGGGTGGTGAGGCAAAGTCGGCGGCGTTCTGGTCGGATCCCAGCCGGAAAACTTGACCGTCCCATTGCCTGGTCGCCTGCACGGCAGGTGATGGCGCGGCTACGTTGACTCCATGGTGGTCAACGTCCAGCTCCGTCACCGGATGGCCGAACGCCGCATGACGAAGGTCGAGTTAGCCCGCGAAGTGAACCTGGAGATCGAGATCCTCACCGGGCGGCTCGGCACCGTATCAGAGCGCACAGTGCACAACTGGCTGAGCGGTTCGACCCGGTGGCCACCGGAGAAGATTCGCCGCGCGCTCAAGGCAGTATTCGGCTGTACGCCCGAAGAGCTGGGCTTCGTCCCGACCGGGAGGGCCCGCACCACACCGGAGGAAGACGTGAGGCGACGCGACTTCATAGCGGCGGCCGGCGGTACGGCGGTCACCGTACTCACCCCTACCCCTGCAGCGTCGGCAGGTAGCCGCATCGGCATCACCGACGTGCAGAACCTGCAACGGCGCTTTACTGAGGTCATCGCCAGCGACCACCGTCACGGCGGCCGGCTCAGCATCGAGTCCAAGGCCGCATCGCTCGCCGACGAGGCCCTCGAACTGCAGAAGAACGGCATCGCGACCCAGCGGATCCGGGCCCAGCTGTACGCCAGCGCGGCGGCCTTCATGTCCTCGGCGATGTGGGCCGCGATCGACGGCCGCCGCTTCGATGCCGCACTCGAACACCACCGGAAGGCCGCCTCCCTGGCTGCTATGTCCGGAGACTCCGGCATCCAGTTCCGGATCTGGTCCCACGCGGGAAGTATGTACCGGCATCTGGGACAGGTGGGCGACGCTCTGGCAGCCAACGACGTGGCCCGCAGCCTGCCGATCGCCCGCCGCGACCCGCTGTTCGCCTCCCTCGGGCACGCCCGCCACGCGGCCATCCACGGCCTGACAGGCGACTCCAACGCGGTCCGCCGTTCGCTCGGACACGCACAGGACGCTCTCGACCGGGTGGACCAGGCAGCCACCCGACCGGTGTGGATAACCGCCTTCTACGATCAGTCCGAGCTCGACTCCCTCGCCCTCGCCGCCCACCTGGCGGCCGGGAACTGGGAGGACGCCGAAGCACGAGCCCACCGCAGCATCGCCCAGCGGCGCGACGCCATGCGGCGGTCCATCGCGATCACCACCGTCCGCCTCGCCAGGGCCCAGCTCGGTCAGGGGGACCTGGAGCCTGCGGTCGCCACGGCGATGTCCGTGCCGACCGCAGGCTCCACCCACCCCCGTGTCAAGCGCATGCTGGCGGCCTTCGGCACCAACCTGCATGAGCGGGCGCCCGGCAGCACATCGGACAGGACCTGGACCGCGTACACTCACGACACTTGGAGGACCACCGCGTGACCGTCGAACTCCGCCACCACACTGCGTTGGCGCCCGAGGCCCGACAGGATCTGCTGGACGTCTACGCCGACGTGCGCGGCCCGCTGCTGCACCTGCCGAACTACCGTGTCGCCGCATTCACCGAACGCCTTGACCGGCATACCGCCGAGCCCGGCTTCGAACTCGTCCTCGGCTACGACGGTGAACTGCCGGTCGGATACGTCTACGGCAACACCGTCGAGGCCGGCGACCGGTACTGGAAGCGCATGACCGATCAGCTTCCCGACGGCTGGACCGACACGCCGACCCTGGCCATCAAGGAGATCGGCGTGCGCACGCCCTGGCGTGGCACCGGCACCGCCCGTCGCATCCACGACGCACTGCTGGCCAACCGCACCGAAGGCCGAGTCACGCTGATGGTGAACCCGCTCGCCGGGGACGGGAAGGTCCAGCGTCTCTACGAGACCTGGGGCTACCAGGCGTTCAACGCCCAGCAGCCATCACCGGAATCGCCTCGATTGACGGCGATGATCCGTCCGACCCGCTGAACTCCGCGACGGCGACCCTGCGCGTGAGGCCGTCGAGCACGGGCAAGCCCTCGCCGCCCGGCGATCGCGCGGGCGCCTGGCCGCCCTGCCCCTTCCCTCTTCGGCATGGAAGCGGAACACCACCCCATGCCGGACCAGGAACGCGTCATCAGGATCCGCCGCCCTATCTCGACCTGATCGCCGGCGGCACCAAGACCGTCGAGGTGCGCGTCGGCTACCCGAGCATGCGAAAGATCCATCCGGGGCAGCTGCTCGTCTTCGAGTCCGGGGACGCCCGCTACCGCACCCGGGTCACCGAGGTGGTGGAGTACCCGGGCTTCGACGCGATGCTCGACGCCGAGGACCTGGAGGCGATCGGATCCGAGGGGGTGAGCCGGGCCGAACTCCTCGCCGCCTATCGCGAGATCCACCCGCTGGAGAAGGAGCGGCTCGGCGTCCTCGCGATCCACCTGCGGCTCGCCCCGTAGCCGGGGAGCGACCGCGCTGCGCGGGAAGTCGGCGGGGCCGACTTCCTGTGCGCGGAACGGGTTTTCAGGTGCGGGTGGTGTGGGTGGCTTGGGTGCGGCAGTGGGTGAGGGCGGGTTTGAGGCGGGGGCCGGGGGAGGGGGTGGCGGTGAGGAGTTCGCTGAGAAACCGCTGGGCATCGGTTCGGCCTTGACCTACGATCGCGCGAATGATCACTCATGGAGCGATACTCGACACCGCCCTCGCCCGGATCACCGCTGGTTACGTGTTCCCCGAGAAGACGGCGGCCATGGAAGTGGCGATCCGGAACCGGCTGGCGGAAGGCGCTTATGAGGGCCTGGACGAGCGGGGGCTGTGCGAGCGGGTCACGGAGGACTTGCAGGGGGTGTGTCCGGACAAGCACCTGCGGCTGCTGTGGAGCGAGGAGCCGCAGTCGATGGACGAGGAGCCGGAGGACGTCGCCCGGGCCCGGTTCGAGCGGTACGCCCGGGAGAAGAACTACGGCATCCGGCGGGCAGAGCAGCTCGACGGCAACATCGGCTACCTCGATCTGCGCATGATTCCCCCGGCCGGGGTGGGCGGTCCCGCGATCGCCGCCGCGATGCAACTGGTCGCTTCCACCGAGGCGTTGGTCATCGACCTGCGGCAGTGCAGCGGCGGTTCACCGGAGGGTGTGCAGCTGTGGTGCAGCTACTTCTTCGCTGACGACGAGGTGCACCTCAACGACATCTACGACCGGGCTACCGACTCCACCCGCCAGTACTGGACCCTCGGGCACCTCGCCGCGCCGCGCTATTCGGACCGTCCGGTGGCGGTGCTGACCAGCGACTTCACGTTCTCCGGTGGGGAGGAGCTGTCGTACAACCTGAAGGTGCTCAAGCGTGCGACGCTGGTCGGGCAGACGACGCGTGGTGGCGCCCACCCGACGGCCCGTATTCCTGTCGCGCCGCATGTGACGGTGACCGTGCCGGCGGCCCGCTCGATCAACCCGGTCACCGGCACCAACTGGGAGGGCGTTGGCGTGGAGCCGGACGTGGCGGTTGCCGCTGAGGATGCGCTGGAGAAGGCACTGGAACACCTTCGCGCGTAGTCGAGTCCCCCGGCTGCTCAGTCCTGAGCAGCCGGGGGGCCTATCGAGGCAACTGGTGCGGCGCGGTCACGCTCAAGGCTCAGCCACCACGTGGTCCCGCCGCCCCCGTGAGCGGCGGGACCCAAGGGGTGGCGGGACCAGGGGGTGGCGGGTCAGGCGGGGCGGATGCCCGGGTTGCCGGCCTCGGTGACGAAGGAGGCGGCGGTGGTGACGGTGCCGCCGGGGCGGGTGATGTGGGAGACGGCCCGGTAGTCGGCGCGCACCTGGTGGCGGTCCAGGGTGAGCGTGGTGTAGCCGCGCCGCCCGTCGTAGAACTTCATGTGCGGGTTGGCCGACATCAGGTTCTGCCAGTTGGACGGCCGCTCCTCGCCGTCGCCGTCGCTGCTGATCGAGGTGCCGACGAACTCCACGCCCACGGTGCGCGAGTCCGGCTTGTCGAAGTCGCGCTTGACGTCCAGGGCGTAGGCGACGTGGACGTCACCGGTGAGCAGCACCAGGTTCTCCACCCCGGCCCGGTCGACGGCGGCCAGGAAGCGCTCGCGGGCGGCCGGGTAGCCGTCCCAGGCGTCCATGGAGAGCTTGGAGCGCTCGGCGGTGGTGTTCTTGCGGCGGGAGAAGACGACCTGCTGCGGCACGACGTTCCAGGTCGCCCGGGAGCGGCGCAGGCCCTCGGCGAACCAGCGCTCCTGGGCGGCGCCCATCAGGGTGCGCCGCGGGTCCTCGGACTCCGGGGTGGGGTACTGCCAGCCGTCGCCGTTGGCCTGGTCGTCGCGGTACTGGCGGGTGTCGAGGATGTCGAACTGCGCCAACTGCCCGAAGTGGACGCGCCGGTAGAGGGTGAGCTCGGTGCCGCGCGGCTGCGGCATCCGCAGCGGCATGTTCTCCCAGTACGCGCGGTAGGCGGCGGCGCGGCGGGCGATGAACGGCGCCGGGTCCTGGCCCTTCTCGGGGATGCCGGCCGCGTAGTTGTTCTCCACCTCGTGGTCGTCCCAGGTGACGTACCAGGGGTGGGCGGCGTGCGCGGCCTGGAGGTCGGGGTCGTTCTTGTAGAGGGAGTAGCGCAGCCGGTAGTCCTCCAGCGTGGCCGTCTCGTGGTCGAACAGCGCCGGCAGGGTGCGGTCGGTGTACTTGCGGTCGCCGCCCGCCGCGTCGATGCCGTACTCGTAGATGTAGTCGCCGACGTGGAACACCGCGGCCAGGTCCTCGTCGGCGAGGTGGCGGTAGGCGGTGAAGTAGCCGTCCTCGTAGGCCTGGCAGGACACCAGTCCGAAGCGGACGGCGTCCAGCCTGCGCCCGCGCTCCGGCGCGGTGCGGGTGCGCCCCACGGGGCTGCTCCAGGTGCCGACGGTGAAGCGGTACCAGTACACCCGGTCCGCGTCGAGGCCGTCGACGTCCACGTGCACCGCGTAGTTGAACTCGGCGTGCGCGCGGGCGCTGCCGCGCCGCACCACCTTACGGAACCGCTCGTCGCGGGCCAGCTCCCAGCCCACCCGCACCGAACCGGTGGGCGGCAGGCCGGCGCCGGGCTCCAGCGGGCGCGGCGCCAGGCGGGTCCACAGCACGACGGATCCGGGCAGCGGGTCGCCGGAGGCCACGCCGAGGGTGAACGGGTCGCCGGTGATGGCGCGCGGGCCGAACTCGGCGTCCTCGGCGTGCGCGGACGGCAGGTTGACGGTGAACGCCAGCGCGGCGGCGGCCGAGGTGACGGTGAGGAAGCGGCGCCGGTCCAGCCGCGCGGCGGCCTCGCGCAGCTGCTGGTCGGGGGAGGGGCGGTCGGCAGGGCGGGTCATGGGGTGAAGGCCTTTCGCTGCTCGGCGGTGTGCGAAGGAATTCGAGTGGACCGCGCCGTACGCCAGGGGTCGGAATTCCGGCAGCCGAGTGATCATCTGATGGGGGATCAGTGAAGGTCCGACAAATCCCCCGGATGGACGGAAACGGACGCGCGTAGCGCCACCCGCGCGACCGGTCCACTTGGCCCGCGGCCGCAGGCCCTCCCGCCCCCGACCGGGCCCGCCACCGGCCCCGGCCCGCCCGCAGGCCCCGCACCGCGGCCGCCCGGCAAAGCCCCGAACCCGTACGAGGGGACGGCTGCTCCGTACCCGGAACGGGCCGCGCGACGAGAGCCACCCCCACTGCACACAGGCGCTGGCAAAGTCAAGAAAAACCACCCGAACGGGGGGGTCCACTTCTACGCCGGAGGGCGGTCGTGATGTACAACACGCTGGCACCCCAAGCGAGTTGACTGATAGGAATCACCCCGGGGGACCCGACCATCAGCTCACACCTCTGGGAGGGAACCATGAAGAACCGCTTCGTACGTCGTGCGGGTGTTGTGGTGGCCGGCCTCGCCGTCCTGACAGTCGGCTTCGGCAGCACGGCGGCCATGGCGGCCGCCCCGGCCCCTGCCCTGGCCCCGGTCGCAGTGGTCCAGAACGTCACGCCCGCCATCACGGCCGTGCAGACCTGGACCTACGTCACCGGCCCGCTGGAGACCACGCTCACCCTCGACACGACCGCCCGCTCCGCGTCCATCGTGGTGTACGCGAACGTGCCGCTCCTCGGCAAGGTCAAGGTCGGCAGCGCCTCCGGCAGCCTGACCGAAGGCATCACCTTCCACCTGGGCCTGTCGCCGTTCGTCAACGGCACGCAGAGGTTCTACCTGGTCGGCGACGACGTGCACCTGTACTACGACTTCGACGCGCTCGGCAAGCACTACACGGGCGACGTCAAGCTCGGCACGCTCCCGCCGTTCTAGCAGCCCCGCTCCACACCTCCGGCGCCGCCCGCCGCCCCCGCGACCCGGGGGCGGCGGGCGGACCCACACCCGCACCAGCCGCCCGGCCCCCGCCACGGCCACCCGCGCGAACGCCGGCCCTACAACTGCTGCGGCAGCCAGCCGTTCTGCACCGCCCGCATCCCGAACTCGAAACGACTGCGCGCACCCAGGCGCTCCATCAGATCCGTCGCCACCCGCCGCGCCGTCCGCGACGAAACCCCCAGCCGCTTGGCGATCGCCTCGTCCGTCAGCCCCTGCGCCAGCAACCGCACCACCGTCGCCTCCTGCGCACTGAGCCCGCCCTCGTCCCGCACCGCCGACGGCCCCAGCTCCCGCGCCTGACCCCACACGTGCTCGAACAGCGCGCACAGCGCCACCAGCGTCCCGTGACCGGTCAGCACGACCGCCCCCGCACGGGTGTCCTCCCCGCTCACCGGGATCAGCGCCGTCGCCCGATCGAAGATGATCATCCGGGTCGGCAGCTCCGGCACCGTCCGCACCTCCCCGCCCAGCTCCGCCAACCAGCCCACGTACGCCACCGTCGGCTGGCTGTTGCGCACACTGTCCAGGTACACCGTCCGCATCCGCACCCCCCGGTCCAGCAGATCCCGGTCATGCGGCCGGGACGCCTCGATGCTCTCCGGAGAATGCCCGCCACCCGGCGCGAAGGTCATGATCTCCGCCGTCAGGCCACGGGCCAGCGACGCGATCCGGTCCCGGATCTGGTCCAGGCCCACCAACTGCTCCACCCCCGCGTGCGAGGCGGCCGGCCGCAGATCCGCGTACTCCGCGATCAACTGCGCGGCCGCCGCCCGGGACGCCTCGATCCGCAGCTGCTGCGCCGCCAGATCCGCCTGCTGGCGGGCCATCAGCAACTCCATGCCGACCTGCGGCGACACCGCACGCAGCTCGCCCTCCCGCTCGTAGGAGGGCCGGATCAGCGCCAGCTCGCTCAGCAGGTCCAGACAGCGCCGGACCTCCTCCTCGCTGCGCCCGAGCCGCTCCGCCAGCGCCCGCACCCCGTCGCCGGGATGCGCGAGCATGCTGCGGTAGACGCTCTCCGACACGGCATCCAGCCCGAGTGCGGTCAGCATGCCTCGTTACCCCCCGGTGTGTAAGGCCTGAATCGCCAATCGCTGCGTACGCGATCATCGCACGCGAGTGCGAGAGGGGGCCAGCAAGCGGTCCTGGACGGTTCCGGACACCGCCGGAACCGTCCAGGTTGATCCTCTATGCCGGGATGTCGACGGTTCGGCAGAGTCCGTTCCATGTACCTGATTCACGCCGAGATCCAGGCCCCGGCCCCGGCCTCGGGAGCAGCGCTCGCGCCCGACACCGCCGGGGTGCTGCTGGCGAGCGCGCGGCCCCAGGAGCGCATCGAACACGTCGCCGTGCACGAGGGCGCCGGGCCCGGCGCCGTCCTCGGCGTCTACCTGGTCGCCGGCCGGCTGAGCGCCGCCGAGACCGTCGTCGACGCGTTCTGCCGGCGCGCGGTCGAGACCGTCCCCGCGCTGCGCGGCTGGACGCTCACCCGCGTCGGCGCCCCGCTCGTCGCGCCGTTCTACGAGCGCCTGCTGGACTGATCCGGCCCGGCTGGACGGATCCGGACGCTGCCGCTTCCGTCCACCGGAGAACCCTTCCACCCGCCCTGAACTGCGACGAAGCTAGTACTCGCCAGCAGGGCCCACCGCCCGGAGGCAAACCGGCCGAGCGTCTACCGCGGGACGCGACACCGGACTCACCGCCACCCGTCCAGTTCTCGAAAGAGGTCAACTCCCATGCTTCGCACCCCGCTCGCCAAGGCCGCCGCGGTCGCCGCCCTCGCCCTCGCCGCCGCCCTGCCGATCGCCGGCCAGGCCTCGGCGAACACCATCTGGGACAGCCCCGCCCCGGCCCCGGCCGCCACGACGGCGAACACCATCTGGGACGCCCCGGCCCCCGCCCCGGCCGCCACGACGGCGAACACCATCTGGGACGCCCCGGCCCCCGCGCCGGCCACCGTGACCCCGGCGAACACCATCTGGGACTGACCCGCCCCGCGCCGGCCACCGCCGTGAACACCCTCCGGGACTGACCCGCCCCGCCGCCGCCCGAGGCCACCCGACCGCTGCTCCTGCAGGGTAGCTGTCCGCCTCCCTCCGGGCCACGCCCCCCGACTTCCCGTGCCCGCACCGGGCGCCCACCGCCGCTCTCACCCCGTCAGGACGTGTCGTCGTGCCCTCCGCGCTCTCCAAGCTCGCCCGCGTCACCCTCGCCGCCTCCATCGCCGCCTCCGGCGCGATAGCCGCCACGGCCGTCACCACCACCGCGGCCCACGCCGCCGCCTCGTCCACCGTCGGCGGCCAGATCACCCGGTCGGAGATCCTCTCCCGCGCCCAGTACTGGTTCAACCAGAACCCGGGCCTCACCTACAACCAGGGCGCGACCTTCCCCGACTCCAGCGGCCGCTACTACCGCAAGGACTGCTCCGGCTACGTCTCCATGGCCTGGCACCTGGGCTACAGCGCCACCACCCAGTCCATCGCCACCGACGAGAGCTACGAGATCCCGCGCAGCGACCTGCGCCCCGGGGACGTCCTCAACAGCTTCTACGACCACGTCCTGCTCTTCGAGAAGTGGGACGACCCCGGCCACACGACCTTCTCCTACTACTCCTTCGGCTCCACCCCGGTGAAGCACATCGCCGGCGCCTCCATCAACGCCGCGAAGTTCGACTCGCACCCCAACGGGGACTACAAGGCGCGGCGCTACAAGAACGTCGTCGAGGACGTCAGCACCTCCCCGTCCTCGCTGCCCTCCGGCACGCTGGTCAAGTCCCCGAACGGCGCCTCGGTCAAGGTCATCATCAACGGCGCGGGCCTGCCGGTCGCCGGCTCCGACGTCGCCGCCGACGGCTACGACCTGAGCAAGATCGTCCAGGTCGACGACGGTGCCTTCAACGCCCTGCCCACCGTGCCGCCGCCCGGCACCGTGGTCCACGACCAGGCCGGCGGCTCCTCCCGCTACGTCGTGGTCGGCGGCGCGGCACTGTTCATCTCCGGCGCGGACTGGACCGCCGACGGCTACAACACCCGCGCCGACATGGGCGTCCCGTCCAGCTGGCTGCAGGGCGCGATCAACACCGGCCCGGCCACCGGACTCGTCGTGATGGACCAGTCCGGCACCGACGCCGGCCGCTACGTCGTCGTCAACGGCACCGCCATGCACATCTCCGCCGCCGAGTGGACCGCCGACGGCTACAACACCCAGTCCCTGATGGGCGTGCCCAGCGACTGGCTGAAGGCCGCCATCGCCAAGCCCATGCCCAACGGCACCGTCCTGATGGACCAGTCCGGCACCGACCCCAGCCGCTACGTCGTCGTCAACGGCGCCGCCGTGCACATCTCCGCCTCCGAGTGGACCGCCGACGGCTACAACCTCCAGTCCCTGATGGGCGTGCCCGGCGAGTGGCTCAACACCACGGCCAAGAAGACCGTCCCGGACGGCACCCTGATCAAGGGCCAGGCCGGCACCGACCCGTCGATCTACGTGATGGCCAACAACTCCGCACTGCCGATGACCAGCGCCGAGTTCACCACCGTCTACGCCAACCAGCCGGTCCTGGGCGTCCCGGAGGAATGGGAGGCCGCCGAGGTCGCTCGCCCGCTCGCCAACGGCACCCTGATCACCGACGCCGCCGGCACCGACTCCACCGTCTACGTGATGGCCGGCGGCCTGGCCGTCCCGCTCACCTACGCCGACTTCACCGGCTACGGCTACGACAAGCTGCCGCTGCGCGGCGTTCCCGGCAGCTGGGAGCAGTCGGCCGCCGCCAAGAGCGCCCCCGCCGACGGCACCCTGCTCCAGTCCTCCGACGGCCCCACCGTCTGGCAGGTCGTCAACGGCGGCAGCAAGAAGGCGGCCGCACCCGGCTCCTACAACGCCGCCGACGTGGTGAAGGTCCCGACCGCGCTGACCGCCAAGCTCCCCACCGTCGCCTGACGCACCCACCCCGCCAGGGCGGCCCGGCCACCGCAGGCCGGGCCGCCCCGCGCCCGCACGCACCGCACCTGCACACACGTACCGCGCCCGCACGCACCCGCTCGTCCGACCAGCCAACCCGCATCTGCCCAGGGGGACTTCCGTCATGACCGCCGCCGCCCGCAAGACACCGGCCCTCGCCGCCGCCACCGTCCTGCTCGCCCTGGCCGCCCCGCTCGCCCTCGGCGGCCAGGCCTCCGCGGCCTCGGTGTCCACCTGGGACAAGGTCGCCCAGTGCGAGAGCGGCGGCAACTGGAGCATCGACACCAACAACGGCTACTTCGGCGGCCTCCAGTTCTCCCAGAGCACCTGGCTCGCCTACGGCGGCAGCCAGTACGCCCCCTACGCCAACCGGGCGACCAAGCAGCAGCAGATCCTGATCGCCGAGAAGGTCCTCGCCGGGCAGGGCCAGGGCGCCTGGCCGCACTGCGGCCCGGCGGCCAACCTGGGCGCCGACCACGCCAACCCCTACCCGGCCGGCACCTCCTACCCCGACCCGGCGTCGCTGCCCACCGGCACGCTCGTCAAGTCGCCCAACGGCTCCTCGGTCAAGATCCTGATCAGCGGCGCGGGCCTGCCGGTCGCCGGCTCCGACGTCGCCCCCGACGGCTACGACCTGAGCAAGATCGTCCTGGTGGACGACGCCCGCTTCAACGCCCTGCCCACCACCCCGCCCGAGGGCACCGTCGTCCACGACCAGGCCGGCGGCTCCTCCCGCTACGTCGTCGTCGCCGGCGCGGCGCTGTCCATCTCCGGCGCGGACTGGACGGCGGCCGGCTACAACACCCGCCCCGACATGGGCGTCCCCACCGCCTGGCTGCAGAACGCGCTCACCAACACCCTCCCGACCGGCCTCGTCGTCCACGACCAGGCCGGCGGCAACGCCCGCTACGTCGTCGTCTCCGGCGCCGCCCTGCCCATCTCCGGCGCCGAATGGACCGCCGACGGCTACAACACCCGCGCCGACATGGGCGTCCCCGGCGCCTGGCTCGCCTCCGCCACCCAGGCCACCGTCCCGAACGGCACCGTCGTCAACGGCCAGGCCGGCACCGACCCGTCGATGTACGTCATGGTCAACGGCACCGCCCTGCACATCTCCGGCAGCGAGTGGACCGCCGACGGCTACAACACCAAGACCCTGATGGGCGTGCCCGAGGCCTGGCTGCAGGGCGCCGTCGCCAAGCCCCTGAAGAACGGCACGGTCCTCACCGACGCCGCCGGCACCGACTCCACCGTCTACGTGATGGCCGGCGGCCTGGCGGTCTCCCTGACCTACGCCGACTTCACCGCCATGGGCTACGACAAGCAGCCGCTCATGGGCGTCCCCGGCACCTGGCTGGGCGCGGCCGCCGCCAAGAGCGCCCCCGCCGACGGCACCCTGCTGCTCTCGCCCGACAGCCCCACCGTCTGGCTGGTCGCGGGCGGCGGCAAGAAGGCCCTCACCGCAGCCGACTTCGGCCCCGGCAAGTACAGCCTCGCCGACGTGGTCAACGTCCCGACCGCGCTGACCGCCAAGCTCCCGACCGCCACCGCGTAACCCCGGCCCCCGACCACCCCGAGCCGCCCGGCCACACCCGCCGGGCGGCACGGGCGCGCCCCGGAGACGCCCGAAACCCGCGTGCCCCACCGGACACCGCTCCGGTAGCCTGCAGACCATGTCGAGCCCCGAGGCATCCAGGGTGGGGGCTTTCGGTCACGCGCCGTCAGCCCCCTGAACCCCCGAGCCGCGCACCCCGCCCTCCCGCCGCACCCCGCAGCCGGACGGGCACGCCCTCAGGCCCCGGGCGCTGACCGCGGTGACGAGACGCCGACCTCCCGCGCATCTCCTCACTCCGGAGCCCTCAGATGTCCCCGACACGCCCGATGCCCCTCCCGCTGTACCTCCTCGCCCTGGCCGTCTTCGCCATGGGCACCTCCGAGTTCATGCTCGCCGGCCTCCTGCCCGACCTCGCCGCCGACCTCGGCGTGAGCGTCGGGGCGGCCGGCCTGCTCGGCCCCGCCTTCGCCGCCGGAATGGCCCTCGGCGCCCCACTGATGGCCGCCCTCGCCCGCACCTGGCCCGCCCGCACCAGCCTCCTCGGCCTCCTCCTCGCCTTCGCCGCCGCCCACGCCGCGGGCGCCATCACCACCAGCCTCCCGCTCCTGTGCGCCACCCGCGTCGCCGCCGCCCTCGCCTGCGCAGGCTTCCTCGCCGTCGCCCTGACCACCGCCGCCACCCTGGTCGCCCCCGACCGCAAGGGCCGCGCCCTGGCCGTCCTGCTCTCCGGCACCACGCTCGCCACCATCGCCGGCGTCCCGGCAGGCGCCGCCCTCGGCACCCTGCTCGGCTGGCGCGCCACCTTCTGGGCCGTCGCCGCCCTCTGCCTGCCCGCCGCCGCCGGCCTCCTGCGCGGCATCCCGGCCGCACCCGCCCGACACGACAGCGCCCCGCATGACACCGCCCCGCATGACACCGCCGAACCGGCGCTGCGCACCGAACTCGCCCAACTGCGCCGCCCCCGTCTGCTCCTGGTCATGGCGCTCGGCGCCCTGGTGAACGCCGCGACCTTCGCCGGCTTCACCTTCCTCGCCCCCGTCGTCACCGACACCGCCGAACTGGGCCGGCTCTGGATCCCCGTCGCCCTGGTGCTCTTCGGCGCCGGCTCCCTGCTCGGCGTCACCACCGCCGGACGCCTCGCCGACCACCGCCCCCGCCTGCTCCTCGCGGCCGGCGGCCCGCTGCTGCTCGCCGGCTGGCCCGCCCTCGCCGTCCTGGCCGAGGAGCCGGCCGCGCTGCTGGCCCTGGTGTTCGTGCAGGGCGCGCTGTCGTTCGCACTGGGCACCACCCTGATCACCCGGGTCCTCTACGAGGCGGCCGCCGCCCCCACCATGGCCGGCTCGTACGCGACCGCGGCCCTCAACGTCGGCGCCGCCACCGGACCGCTGGTCGCCGCCCCCACCCTGGGATCCAGCGCCGGGCCGCTGGGCCCACTGTGGGCGAGCGCCCTGCTCGTCCTGCTCGCGCTGTTCGCCGCTGTCCCGCTGCGCGGGGTGGTCGCCCCCCGCCACGGCGGTGCGTAACAGGCCCCGGGCCGCACCTCGCGGCAGCTGCGCCGTGGGGAGTCGGCGTGGCCGACTCCCCACGGCGGCCGTACGCCCCGTCGGTGGGCACGGCCCCGGCGCGGCACCATCCGTGTACGCCCCTTCACGTCCTGCCGTGAGCCGGTGATGCCTCCCCGCGCCCCCGTTGCGTCCGCCGGGGCACCGGCGCGTCGACGCCGGCGGGCGCGGGCCGACCCCCTTGACTTGGGGGGCGGGGCGCCCCGGACCGGTTCCGCCGTGTGTGCGCCCCGCGCCCGCCGGTTCGGAGAGGACGGCCTTGAAGGTTCTGACGCACAACGTGATGTTCCTGTCCTGGCTGACGCAGAAGAGCGAGGGCGACTGGAACAATGCGGCGCGCTCGCGGCTGATCGCCGAGTCCGCGTACGTCGCGGACCACGACGTGCTGGTCTTCCAGGAACTCTTCGACCCCGGCCCCTCCGAGGAACTGATGCAGGGCCTGGAGGACCGGGGGTACCGCCACCGCACGCCGGTGGTCGGGGTGGACGAGTCGGGCTGGGCCGCCACGCACGGCCGGCAGATCTCCCCGCTGCACGCCCGCGGCGGGGTCGCGATCGTCAGCAGGTGGCCCATCCTGCGGATGGAGCAGTACGTCTACGAGGTGGCCTGCGGCTGGGACGCCGAGGCCGCCAAGGGCTTCGCCTACGCCGTACTGGAGGTCGCCGGCCGGCGCGTGCACGTGGTGGGCACCCACCTGCAGTCCGACGACGGCGCCTGCCTGACCGGCCAGGCGAGGATCATGCGCCGCTCCCAGCTGCGCGACATCGACGTCTTCCTGACGGACCGCCGCATCCCGGCGCACGAGCCGGTGATCGTCGCCGGGGACTTCAACACCGACCGCCACTCGCCCGACTTCCAGGACGTCCTGGGCTTCGGGAACCTCCACGAGGCGGGCCCCCGGACCGGCTGGAAGTACTCCTTCGACACCATCGCCAACGACGCCGCCCTGCACCGCCACCCGGCCGACCCCGCCGAGGACACGGACCACGTCCTGCTCCGCAAGGGCCACGCCCCGCCGTGCGACGCCTGGACGAGCGAGGTCCTGAAGACCGCCTCGCCGAGCTGGGAGGCGGGCGGCCGGGCCTTCACCGACTACAGCGACCACTACCCGGTGACCGCGGGCCGCTGAGCCCGGGCCGGCCCCCGGACGGCCGCCCGCGGACCGGCACGCCCGCCCGGCAAGCGCGAGCCGTCCGACAGGAGGAGCGGATATGAGCTACTCGGCACCACAGCAGTTCGGCGAACTCACCTTCGTCTTCAGCACCGGCGAGACCAGACCGCCCGAGGGCTACCACGCCCTGTGCAGCGTCATCCCCGACAACGCCCCGATGACCTGGGTGAGGGGGAGCACCGGCGGCTCGGCCGCGCTGGCCGAGCCCAAGCAGTGGCGCAAGGTCACCGACTCCGACGGGGTGCTGCGCGGCCTGGTGCCGGTGGCCCCTCCCGGGTACCGGGCGCTGAGCGCGCTGTGGTCCTCGGACACGGTCCACGGGCCCCATGACGTCCTGCGCGACCTCGGCGGCGCGGCCTTCGTCGCCCAGGGCGACCTGCGCTGCGTGAAGGAGGAGATCGGCGGACGCCCCTACGTGGCCGTCGGCGCCTGGCGCGGGCGCGGCGGCCTGGAGATCCCCGAGACCGTCCGCCCCGAGACGATCCCCGGCGGCACGGGCTGCCTGCTGACCCCCGGCATCGCGACCTGGATCTCCTACTTCGACGGCGACTACGAGGGGGAGGACCCCGGCGACGTCCACGTGCTGGACGTGCCGATGCGGCAGGTCCGGCAGGGGACGGCGAAGGGCCCGGCCGTCACGGACGGAGGCGACGTGCCCGAGCGGACCGAGCCGGTCGTCGACCGGGAGGTGCTCCTCCCGTGCACCGCCGTCCTCGACCGGGGCGCGTCCACGGAGTGGATCCTGCGCAACTCGCCGACGTACACGGTGCGGCGCAAGCGGTTCTACACCCGGGTCGCGGTCACCGACCTGCGGGAGGACCCGGGCCCGGGCACGGTCGGCGCCACCGTCCCGTGGGGGGTGGACGAGGCGCAGGCGCAGGCCTGCCGCGAAGCCGTCGGCCTGTCCGTGGGGTTCGAGGCGGGCGTCGAGACCGAGGGCTTCGGCGCCAGGGCGGGCGCCTCCCTCAGCCGCGAACTCGGCTACGACAGCACGCGTTTCGTCGCCGCCATGACCCAGGAGCGGCAGGAGGTCCGCGCCCCCGCGCCGGGCCTGCACCTCACCGCGCTGTACGTCGAGAGCCACCGCATCGAGGTCGTCCGCAACGACCCGGACCACACGCTCCCCTCGGACCGGGCGGGCCTGACGTTCAACGCCCACGCGTCCTGGACGGCGCCCACCTACCCGCCGCGCCCGGCCCGCTGAGGGGCCGGCGCCCCGCGGCGGCCGGCCCCGCTGCGCACCGGCCGGTGCGCCCCGACCGCCGCTGTCACCGCGCCGTTGACTGTTCATCAGATCTTGCGAACTCGTGGTCGTCGGCTGGTTGGGCCGGCCGGGCGGTGGCTACGCTCGGCCGTGTCGTCCGATGGGGGGCGGCACCCGTCGCGTGCCGCACGCGCCCGGCCCTCGTGGCCCTCGGGCGTCGGAGCGGAGCACGCGCGGGCGGTTCCCACGGGAGTGGATCATGAGCTCTGTTGGTCGCAAGACCGTCGCGGTGATGGCCGCGGCCTTGGCCTCGCTGGGCGCGGGGAGCGCGGTCACCGCGTCCGCGGCCGCCTCGCCGGCCCCGCCGTGCAGCGGGGCGGAGTGCCCCAGCCTCAAGCCGACCAGGCTCTCGGCCAGTCAGGCGAGCCTGAACGTCACCCAGATGCAGCTGGAGAACATCCACGCGATGGCCTCGGACGCGGTGACCGGGGAGCCCATCCGCGGCGCCCGGATCGTGTTCGCCACCGTGGGCGGCCGGACGCTGGGCGCGGCCTACACCGACTACGACGGCATCGCGGCGATCACCGCCCCCGAGAACCTGGGCCCCGGCACCCTGCAGGAACTGCTGGGCGGCTACGAGGCCGCGATGGTCGGCGACGGAGTCCACGCCCCGGCCGGCGCCCACGGGGCCATCACCATCGGCACCGACCAGGGCCCCGGCGTCCCGGGCAACCCGTGTGCCGTGTGCAGCGACCGCGGGCTCAAGCAGGACGTGGTCCCCGTGGACTGGAGCCGGTAGGGGCGCGGGTGCGGCACCGGCCGGTGCGGCCCCGGGCGTGAGCGCGCCCGGGGCCGCGGGACGATGAGAGGGCGGGACACCATGACGGAGCCGGACACCAGGACAGAGCCGGACATCATGACAGGGCCGCACACCGTGACGGAGCGGCCGTCGCCGGTGAGTACGGACGCGATCTGGCGGCTCCCGGTGACGGTCTGCCGCATCACCGGGCTCCTGGGCGAGCGGACGGCCGGCGCCCTGCTGGAACGCGCCGTCGCGCTCGCCCGCGCCGGCGACGCGTTGCAGCCCTCCCTGATCGGGGACCGGGAGCTGGTCCCCGGCTTCCGCCGCTCCCGTTCGTGCCGGGAGTTCGCCGCGCCCGAACTGCTGGCGGCCATCGACGAGGTGCTGGAGGCGGTCGAGCACACCCTGGGCGTCTCCTGCCGCAACACCGAGCCCGACTACACCCTCAACGTGCACAACGACGGCGACTTCTACCGGCCGCACCAGGACACCAGCGCCGAGTTCTCCCCCCGGCGCCTGCTCACCTTCGTCTACTACCTGCACGGCACGCCCCGGCCGTTCGGCGGCGGCGCACTGCGCGTGTTCGACGCCGCCCTGCCGCTGTACGGCGGGACGACGGGCGAGTGGGAGAAGCGCACCTGGCGGGACTGGGAGCCCGAGCACGACAGCATCGTGTTCTTCCGCCCCACCGCCTGGCACGAGGTGCGCCCGGTGAGGTGCCCGTCCCGGCGGCCCGAGGACAGCCGCTTCGCCGTCAACGGCTGGCTGTGCAGCCCCGATCCGGCGCGCCGGGGGAGCGGGGCGCTCTGACGGGGCTGCGCCCTCAGTCCTTCAGCATCACCAGCGGCAGGCCGCCGTTGCTCCACGCGCCGCCTGTCTCGTCGACCTGGTAGCGGTCGGCCTCCAGGTCGGCGGCGAAGGCCTCCAGGAACTCCCGCAGGCCGGCGGCCTCGTAGCCGGCCCGCCAGCCCTCGTGCGACCAGTCGATGATCTGGCCGCGGCGCTGCGGGGCGGGCGGGTCCAGGTCGATGCAGATCACGTCGCCGTTGCCGATGCCGATGAAGGGGATCCACCCGGCGGACCAGGCGACGTCCCGGCGGATCACGCTGTCCTCCTCCCGCTCGTCCCAGGGCGGATCCCCGGCGTCGGCGGACCGCTCGCGCCAGTCGTCCACCATCGCGTCGAGCGAGTGGAGCTCGGTGTGCAGACCGATCAGGACCCCCGGCAGGCCGTCGTGGCAGCGGTAGGAGTCCCGGACGTCCGGCGGGAGTTCCACCCCCATCGCGGCCTCCGCCGCCCGGATCTGCTCGTCGGTGGCGCCGGGCGGCATCGCGGCCGCCAACCTCGGGGCGATCCGCCCGAGCACGGCCTCGATCCGCGCCCACAGCTGCCGCATCGGGAACTCCCCTCCGTTGTGACGAGGACCGGAACGTAGCACCCGTCACCGACAGTCGGTCGGCGGGCCCGGGCCCCGGGGCTGATTGTCGGAGCCTCCTGGTAGGAAGGGGCTGATCGTCAGCCGACCGACCGCCGACGCGTGGTCACCGAAGGAGGCCCGGATGCCCGTGGAGGACACCGCCGTGCGCGAGGACGTCATGACGGCCGGGGAGGGCCTGCGGATCTACCCCGACCCGGCGGACGTCTTCGTCGCCGACCAGGCCGAGCTGGCCCGGCACCTGCACCCGCTGGTCTCGATCGACCTGGCCCGGGTCAACCCCGCCTGGCAGGGGTGGATCCACCTGCTGAGCCCGCTGGAGCCGTCGGAGGGCCTCATCGGTGACCACACCTCGGCCTTCCACACGGGGCTCCAGGCCCCCAACTGGCTCGGCTTCACGCTGGAGGGCGACCGCTTCCGCCTGGCCGGCGACCTGCGCTACTTCGCCCGGGCGGCGGGCCCGGACGAAGTCCCCGACCCCTGGCCGGGGTTCCACGCCGGCCTCGCCGAGCACTGCGAACGCCAGGAGCGCAGCTACCGGGCGCACCGCGACAGCTTCCGCCGCGAGGGCAGGCTCGTCCTGCTCGGCGACGACGGCCTGCCGCACCCCGGCTGCACCGGCGAGATGGCCCTCCTGGACCAGCTCGGCGGCTACGCCGAATCCGCCGGCAACTGGATCGAGACCGACCTGTTCCCGCTCGACTACGACGGCGACCGCACCTGGCCCGTCGGCCCGTCCGGCCGCCGCTTCGAGTTCGTGGCGGCGGTGCCCGGCTGGCACTACCGCGGCAGCGGCGCCGACTGGATCATGCTGTTCTTCGAACCCGTCGACCGCCTCGCCCTGTTGACCTTCGACTGGAGCTGAGACGCAGCGATGCCAGCGGACGACCGACCGGGCGGCCGAGGCGGCCGAGGCGGCCAGAGCGGTCAAGGTGCGGCAGGCGCCCGAGCGGCGGCGCAGGACTTCTTCGACGCGATGCGCCGGTGGGAGGAGTGGATGGCCTCCTGCCGGCACGACACCACGGGCGACGAGCAACTGGCGGCGGTGAAGGCGGTGTTCGCCAGGCACCTGGCGGCCAGGGCGCTGGCCCGGCACCAGTCGCGCTACGACCTGCTGTGCTTCGGCACGCCGCCGGAGTTCGAGGCGCCGATCCTGCGCGTCGAACAGGAGACGCCGGGCAGGTGCTGGGTGTACGTGCCGGAAGGGTTGATCGGCGGCGAGGCCCGCTACGCGATGGTGCGCGAGGGCGGTGCGTGGAAGGCCGCGTTCAAGGAGACCGACGTCGCCCTGACGGGCCGGTGGAGGAGGTGGCCGGATCTCTGACACCCGACCGGATCTCTGACACCCGACCGGGCCGGCCGCTCCCGGCCGCTCAGGCGCGGCAGCGCAGCAGTTCCAGCGGCGGGTTGGCGAGGAGGTCGGCCCAGAAGTCCTCGCCGAACTCGCGTAGGCCGGCCTCGGACACCTGTAGCGGGACCCACTCGGCGTCGCTGAACCCGGCCGCCCGCAGGCACTGCTCGTAGACCTCGCGGCGCGGGGCCGCGCCCACGATGCTGATCGGCTGCGGGTCGAGGAGGGCCGTGATCCGCACCCGCGGCCCCGTCTCGCTCTCCTCGCCGGTCGGTTCGCAGCGGAACCCGTACGTGTCCAGGGACGGGCAGTCGAACCGGTAGTCGGGCTTCTGGGTGAGCACGAAGAACTCCCCGCCCGGCACCAGGCCCCGGTGGATGTTGCGGCACATCCGCTCCATCGCCGCGACGTCCTCGGCGTAGTTGAGGCACTGCACTCCCAGCGCGATGTCGAAGCGCCGGTCGAGGGGCCGCAGTTCGGCCACGTCGCCGACCTCGTAGCGCACACCCAGCGGGTCGCGCTGCTCGATCCTGCGCGCGGCGGTGACCATCTCGGCGGAGATGTCGACGCCGAGGACGTCCGTGGCGCCGCGCCGCTTGAACTCCCTGCTGTAGAAGCCGGTGCCGCACGCCAGGTCGAGGACCGACCGGCCGTCCACGTCCCCGACCAGGCCCAGGAAGCTCGGCACCTCCCCGTAGCGGATCAACGGCAGGGACTTGAACCCCTCGAACGCCTCGCCGATCCCGTCGTACTGCTGCACGCCCACGTGCCGCCCCTCCTGTGTGCCGCCCGCCGGGTCGCGGCCGTGGCGGAAAGTCTCCTCCGCCCCGCCGGGCCGCCGTACTGGCAGATGGCACAAAGAAGTTGGCCGGTGGATCGGGGGCGAACCCTCCTATCGCCCAACACCGCTCTTCGGGGACGGGGAAACGCCGTCGAAGGGCCATTCGAGTGACGTCCCGCGTCCTCGCGTGTCCGAACGGCCACACTGGCAGCGCTGAGGAAGCCCGCCGTTCAAAGGAGACGAGTCCGTGAAGAGCCTCGGAAGGACGCTGGTCACCGTCGGTGCCGCTGCGGTTCTGTGCATCGCAGTCCCGGCCAACGCCCAAGCCGCGGAGGGGACTTTCACCTACATCAGCAACAACCAGGAGCACACGCTGGAGAACCCCGAGGGCGACCGGTGCTACGACCTCGGCCGCCGTGTCACCGAGCTGTACAACGACACCGACGCGGAGGCGACCGTCTACCTCGGCGCCGGCTGCCGGGACGAGATCAAGACCATCAGGTCGGGTGGTTCGAGCACCCAGAGCGGCATCGGCTCGGTCAGTTTCACCGACGACGAGTAGCCGGCGCACCCGGCGGCGGGGCGGCCCGTCCGTCCGACGTGATCGTGAAGGGCTCGGACCAGTTGCCGGAATCACCGGACAGGACGACCCGGTAGTCGTCTCCAGGGGGGACGTCCGGCACGGTCACCTCCATCCGTCCCAGCAGGATGTCGAAGTCACGGGCGAGGACCCGGTCGAGGAGGGTGACGCCGCCCGCGCGCAAGGCGATGGACCCCGTGCGGTTGGTGATCTGCGCCGGCGGATCCGAGACGTCCCAGGTGACTTCGACCCGCTCGCCGACCCGCCAGACCGCCCCCGCACGAGGGGAGAGAACGCGCGGCACGTAGACGTCGCGCCGGGACGTGCGCTCGGCGGAGTGGGCGGCCACCGCCGGACCGGTGGCCTGTGCCTGTGCCGGCACCGTGGCGAGCAGGCTCGGCATGGCGGCGGCGGCCAGTGCCACCACGCCCAGGACGGGTCCGTTCCAGATCCTCATGGCCCCAGTGTCTCGGTTCGGCCCGGAGTGAGCGCACGGACGGGCGCCGCTTCCCTCGATCGGGGGAACGGCCGTCGGCGACGGAGGGCCCGTGAGGGGGGCGTGGCCCGAGGTCCGAGGGCGGCAAGCGGCCCGTCAGCCGCGTGACGGGGCGTGCGGTGCGGGCGCCACGGCCCCTTTCCCGGTGCAGGTCGGTCGCCTACGGTGGGTCACCCCGAAGACGAGGAGCGGAGGTTCCCTGTGGCGGACGAGGTGACGACGCAGTACCGCAGCTATGCCTGGGAGGACGAGCACGGCGTCAAGTACGTGGCCGCCTACCCGGGCGACGAGGAGGCCGACGAGGAGCGCAAGGCCGAGCTGCGGGCGTTGGGCGCCCGCGTGTCGGCGGACCTGGTGGCCGAACAGGAGGCCGAGCGGGAAGCCCAGCGGGAAGCCCGGCGGCCGAGGGCCGGGCGGGTGGCCGGGCGTGCAGGGCCGGCGCTGCGGCTGATCCGTGGTGAAGGCTCGTCCTGAGTGCGTGACCGGGCCCGCCGGCGCGCAGAGCGCCGGCAGGGCGGCCGGAGTGGGAAGTCGGCCGGGCCGACTTCCCACTCCGCGGTCGTCGGGGTGGTCTTCTCCCGGGCGGGGCCGCCGGGCGCGACCCGCTTCAGGCCGGGCCGTCGGGGGTGTGGTCGAAGGTGTGGGCCCGGTGTCGGGCGAGGTCGCCGAAGGAGCGGGCGGCGGCGCTCTGGTAGGCGGTGTCCCGGCGGAGCAGGGCGACGGCGCGCGAGGGGAGCGGCGGGTCGACCGGGACGGAGCGCAGGTGGGGGTGTTCGCGGGTGGTGGCGTCGGGTAGCACGGTGGCGAGGCCGGTGCGTTGGACGATCGCGACGAGCGCGCTGACGGAATTGGCCTCGATGGCGATCCGCGGCCGGACCCGGTGGTCGGAGAGGAACCGGTCGATGTGCTGCCGGGTCGCGAAGTCACCGCTGAGCAGGGCGAGTTGCTGGTCGCCCAGTTCGCGGACCGGGAGCGGGCCCGAGTGGGCCGCGTACGGGTGGTCGGAGGCGACGACGAGGCCGAGGCGCTCGGTGAACAGGGTGGTGGCGGTGATGGCCGGCAGGTGCGCTCCGCCGAAGGCGATGCCGAGGTCGAGCTGGTCGGCGGCCAGCTCGGACTCGATGCGTTCCTGTGCCATCTCGCGGACGTCCAGGCTGATCCCGGGGTGGCGCGCGTGGAAGTCCCCGATGAGCGGCCCGGTCAGGTAGGCGGTGAAGGTCGGGGTCACGGCCAGGCGCAGGGTGCCGCGTGAGAGGTCCTTGACGTCCCGCACCGCGCGCTCGGCCGCCGCGAGGTCGCGCAGGGCCCGGCGCGCGTAGTGGGCGTAGGCCTGGCCGGCGTCGGTGAGGCGCACGGTGCGCCCGGAGCGGTCGAGGAGCTGCACGTGCAGCGAGCCCTCCAGCTGCTTGATCTGCTGCGAGAGGGTCGGCTGCGAGACGTGCAGGGCTTCGGCGGCGCGGGTGAAGTTGGCGTGCTCGGCCACGGCGAGCAGGTACCGGAGGTGGCGCAGTTCCATGAGCCAACTATAGGCAGTACTGATGGCAATGATGGCTACCGCGTCTTGGACACTATAGGACCAGGTCATGCATCGTTGAGGTCATCGGCAGGCACCAACGGTCGTCGAAGAAGGAGTGACCTCATGAACGAGATGGCGCAGGGTTTCCAGCGGTTCAGCCGGGAGGTGTTCCCGACCCGGGCGGCACTGTTCAAGAGGCTCGCCACCACCCATCAGCCGACCGCGCTGTTCATCGGCTGCTCGGATGCCCGGGTCGTGCCGGAGCTGATCACCCAGACCGATCCGGGCGAGCTGTTCGTCATCCGCACCGCCGGCAACCTCGTGCCCCCGTACACCCGGGGCGCGGACGGTGTCGCGGCGAGCATCGAGTACGCGGTCGGCGTGCTCGGGGTCACGGACGTGATCGTCTGCGGGCACTCCGCGTGCGGCGCGATGACCGCCCTCGCCTCCGGCGGCGACCTCACCGGCCTGCCTGCCGTCGCCACCTGGCTGCACCACGCGGACGTCGCCAAGGCCCGCACCGACGCGGCCGAGCACCCGGCCGGCGCGGAGCGGGTCGCCGCCCTGGTGAAGGACAACGTCCTCGCCCAGCTGGCCAACCTGAAGACCCACCCGTCGGTGGCCAAGGCCCTGGTGCAGGGCAGGGTGACCCTGCACGGCTGGGTCTACGACATCGGATCCGGCTCCGCCGAGACGCTCGACACCGACAGCGGACGGTTCGTCGCCCTGGCGGGCTGACCACCGCGTCCCCTCCGACCACTCCCTCCCACCATCCCCAGACCAGGTCCGGGCACCCGCCCCGGACCCCATCCCCGAAAGGCCCACCCCATGGTGCACGCGCAGTTCGACCAGACCGCCCGTCAGCAGCTCGCCCTGGAGGTCGTCGACGCCAAGACCCGCAAGGACCTCACCTGGCAGGAGCTCGCCGACACGACCGGCCTGTCCGTCGCTTTCGTCACCGCCGCCCTGCTCGGCCAGCACGCCCTGCCCGCCGACGCGGCCAAGGCCGTCACCGAGCTCCTGGGCCTGGACGAGGACGCGGCCCGGCTGCTCCAGACCATCCCGCTGCGCGGCAGCATCCCCGGCGGCATCCCCACCGACCCGACCATCTACCGCTTCTACGAGATGCTCCAGGTCTACGGCACCACCCTCAAGGCCCTGGTCCACGAGCAGCTCGGCGACGGCATCATCAGCGCCATCAACTTCAAGCTCGACGTCAAGACCGTCGAGGACCCCGAGGGCGGCCACCGCGCCGTCATCACCCTGGACGGCAAGTACCTGCCCACCAAGCCGTTCTGATCCCCGGGCGGGCCGGGGTGGACCCGACAGGTCCCCCGGCCCGCCGCCCCACCCCCGACCAGCAGGGAACCGCCACCGTGGACTTCGCCCAGCACACCATCGACCTCGCCCGCCGCAACGTCGCCGAAGGCGGGCGCCCGTTCGCCACCGTCATCGTCAAGGACGGCGAGATCCTCGCCGAGAGTCCGAACAAGGTCGCCCAGACCGGCGACCCCACCGCGCACGCCGAGATCCTCGCCATCCGCGACGCCTGCACGAGGCTCGGCACCGAGCACCTGACCGGCACCACCATCTACGTCCTCGCCCACCCCTGCCCGATGTGCCTGGGCTCGCTCTACTACTGCAGCCCTGACGAGGTCGTCTTCCTCACCACCCGCGACGACTACGAACCGCACTACGTCGACGACCGCAAGTACTTCGAACTCGCCACCTTCTACACCGAGTTCGCCAAGAACTGGGACGAGCGCCGGCTGCCGATGCGCTACCTGCCCAGCGACGCGGCCATCGACGTCTACCGGGCGTGGCGCGAGCGCAACGGCGGCGAACGCCGCGTCGCTGGCGCGCCCGTCGCGGCCTGACGAGGGCGCGAACGATGCCCGAGCCGATCGAGAAGGCCGCGTGGATCCGGCTGGAGAACGGCCGGGTCCTCGCCGCAGTCGGCTTCCTCCTCCGCAGGCCACGGGTCAGTTCGCCGAGAGGCGGGTCTACCGGGCGTCGAACTCGTCGGCGCGGACGGCGGTGACGAAGGCCTGCCAGGCGGGGGAGGGGAAGAGGAGGGCGGGCCCGTCGGGGTCCTTGGAGTCGCGGACGGGCTGCACGCCGGTGAAGCCGTCGGCTACCTCGATGCACTGACCGCCACTGCCGCTGTGCGAACTCTTGCGCCAGGTGGTGTCCATCGCGGTTGCCTCCTGTGGGTGGAGTGGGAAGTCGGTGGGGATGACTTCCCACTCCGGCGTCAGATAGGCCTAGTTGGAGTCGAACTCGCCGGTACGGGTGGCGGTGACGAAGGCCTGCCAGGCGGCGGAGGAGAAGAGAAGGGCCGGGCCCTCGGGGTCCTTGGAGTCGCGGACGGGCATGAGGCCGGTGAAGCCGTCGGCGACCTCGACGCAGCCGTTCTGCCCGCCGCTGTACGTGCTTTTACGCCAGCCGGCGCTAGCCAGGTCAACGTCCATCCTCATAGTCCTTCCGTACCGCACGGATCATCTTCACGGATGCGGCCTGATTCAGTGCCCCGATCTGCAGCCGATCGTAGTCCCTGGCTAGCGGAAGGACAGCGTTGATATCGCGGTCGAGGTACCCGCGCAGCTCGGTTTCTGTGTATCCGAGCAGTTTGCGGTCCGGCATGGTCAGCAACGTCACGTGTGAGCTGAAAGGCCGGTCCTCACCCAAAGAATACGGGGCTACCTGGAGGAGGATGTTCGGGTTTGCGGCCAACTCATCGAGGTGCCGCAGTTGTTCGATCATCACCTCTGTTCCTCCGACAGTCCGACGCAGGCAACTCTCGTCGAGAACCGCATGAAGGAGAGGCGGAGGGGTGCGGTTCAGGAATTGCTGGCGCGTCATGAGGAAGTTCACTCGCTCCTCGGCCTGCTCGGGGGTGGCGTTGCCACGCCGGACGTTGCCCGCTTCCCAAGCGCTGGCGTAGGCAGGGGTTTGCAGCAGGCCAGACACGATGTCGATCGAGAACAGCCTGACCTCGGCGGCACGGTTCTCGTAGTTGGCGTACTCGGGGAAGCCCGGGACCAGGGCAGTGTGCTTGAGCTGCCAGTACATCAGCAGCAGGGTCCCGCCGGTCTGCAGGACTT
>NZ_JBFBIR010000066.1:0-43374 GCF_040685715.1 Kitasatospora sp. NPDC088264 | reverse complement strand
GTATGACCGGGACATTCTCCCTGCTGGAGTTCCCCGAGTCAGCCGATTCCACGGTTGTCTACTTCGAAGGGGTGACGAGCGCCGGCCGGTGGGGGCGACGCCACGGAGGTGCCCGGGATCAGCCGTGGAGGTAGACGATGCCGAGTTTGGTGAGCTGCCAGAGCTGGGTCGCGGCGCCGGTGTCGGTGGCGAGTTCGACGGCGGGGTTGCCCTTGGCGTCGAGGGTGGTGCCGGGGGCGATCACCTTGGTCGGGTCCTGGGAGTCGGCGATCTTGTAGCGGCCACCACCGGCCGGCTTGAGGACCCAGTGCTGGTTGCCGCCGCCGTTGCAACGCCACTGCTGGATGCGGGTGCCGGCGGCGGTGGAGGCGGCGTTGGCGTCCAGGCACATGTCCCGGTTGCCGCTGAAGTCGAGCTCGTAGCTGCCGCCGGCCTTGGCCTCCAGGACGAAGGACTGGTTGAGCCCGCCGGTGGCCGGATAGGTGATGGCGGCCCGGCCGTTGGTGGAGTCGCCGTAGGTGCCGCCGCCGGTGAGGTCGAGCGCGTTGCCGCTGGCCGCGTTGGTGAGCTGGTACCAGGAGCCGTCCTCGGGGACGTCCGCGAACGGCTGCCCGGGGGTGAGCGGCTGGATGGAGGTGGTGTTCTGCTGGTTGAGGGTGCAGTAGGCCTGCGCCAGTTCGGGCTTGGCGAAGAACTGGCCGAGGCAGACGCCCTCGCCTCGGTAGCCGGCCACCCTCAGGTGGTACGACTGGCGGACCATGTTCATGCACAGCCCGGGGATGCCGATCTGCGAGTCGCAGCCGTTGCGGGCCCACTCGGCGAGGTTGATGACGTCCCCGTTGCTGTACTCGTATGGGGAACTGGTCCACTCCGCGCAGACCTCGTGGCCGAAGGCGACCCGCCGCTGGTCGAGGTAGCGCACGCCGGGCACCTGCTCGGCGGCGCCGCGCAGCGCGTCGCTGAAGGTCGGCACCACCCAGTTGTGGCCCCAGGCCAGGTCCTCGGGGAAGGCCGGGCAGCCGTCGGCGACCTTGCCGAGGTAGTCGTTGCGCCGGATGTCCGGGGTGATCGGATTGAAGTACGACTGGTAGACCAGCTGGTACGAGGAGTCGGCGTAGCCCGCCTTCCGCATGGTCTGCCGGATGTTCTGGAGCGCGGCGACGACCTTGGGCTGGACCCGCTTGGCGCGCTGGAC
Source organism: Kitasatospora sp. NPDC088264 (assembly GCF_040685715.1). Lineage (NCBI taxonomy): Bacteria > Bacillati > Actinomycetota > Actinomycetes > Kitasatosporales > Streptomycetaceae > Kitasatospora > Kitasatospora sp. NPDC088264. The sequence continues at coordinate 42,179 of NZ_JBFBIR010000066.1, read as the reverse complement.
GATCTCGTCGCTGCCGATGGTGTCGCGGCAGCCCTGGTCCTTGGGGATCGGGAAGTACTGCGCGAGGCAGTGCATCATGATCCCGCTGAAGTCGAAGTCGTCGTTGGCGCCGATCGTGACGACGACCATCTTCACGTCGTACCTGCCCGCCGCGTCGGCGAGTTTGACGTCCTGTTTGGGCTCGCCGAAGTCGCCGCTGCCGGAGCCGGTGACCTTGGCGAGTTCGGGATCGCTGACCAGGTCGCCGGTCTGGGCACCGGAGCAGGCGAGGTCGATCGGGGTGACCCCGGGGATGTCGGTGACGAAGATCTCCGACTTGGGGTGCCGGTGGCAGTAGTTGGTGGGGCTGTCGGTCTCCGGGAAGTAGCCGTCGTTGGTGTCGGTGCCGGCGCCCTCCCCGGAGATGGCGCTGTCGCCCAGGGCGACGATGGCGGCCGGGCGGGTGGCGCCGGCCGCGGGGGCCGGGTCGGCGAGGGCGGCGGGGGCGCCGGCCAGGCCGAGGGCGGCGACGAGGGCGCCGGTGGCGAGCAGTGCGCCGTACGGGGAGCGGCGCGCCACCGTCCGGGGCCGCCGCGCCGCTGTCAGTCGGGACCTGATCACACGCGACTCCTTGCGGGGGGGGTGGGGGGCCGCCCGGCCGGGCGCCGAGCGGCGCGGAGCAAGAAAGGTGAGCAGGTCTCATATTCTAGGTACTGACAAGTAACGCAACAAGGCTTGCGACACCGCCGGAACCTGACGCCCCGACACGCCCCCGGACATGCGGAGAGCCGCCGCCCCGCGCCCCAGGAGGGAAGCGCGGAACGGCGGCTCGTACCGGCCGAACCGGGAGCAGGATCAGCCCAGGTTGGCGCAGTGGTTGCCGAACGCCGGGTTCAGCAGGCCGATGATGTCGATGGTGTTGCCGCACAGGTTGACCGGCACGTGAACCGGAACCTGAACCTGGTTGCCCGAGATGACACCGGGGGAACCCGCGGCGACACCCTCGGCGCCGGAGCTGGCCATCGCGGTGCCGGCGCCGGCGGCCACGATGCCCACCACGGCCGCGCCGACGGCGGCGGTCTTCTTGATGCTCATACGAGCCTCCTGACTGTTCATACAGAGATGCACGGGGAGTGCGACATCAAGAACGACACCCACCCGGGCCGGTTGCGACAGTGGACGCACTGTCACCCATCCGGCCCAACGGGGACGGCGACCGGCATTCGGGTGATCAGCGGACCGGACCGTTTCCCCTCGCGCGGTGCCTCGTTCTCTCTGGCGGAACACGATCCACCCGGTCCCCTTCACACGAATCGAGTACCGCCCATGCGCAAGCTCGCCCACGGCGTCGTCGGCACCGCGGCCAGCGCCGCCCTGCTCGCCGCCGGCGCCGGCGTCGCATCCGCCCACCACCTGCACGGCGCGTCCGCCGAGGGTGTCGCGGCCGGCTCGGCCGGCGTGGTCTCGGGCAACTCAGTGGAGGTGCCCGTGCACATTCCGCTCAACGTGTGCGGCAACTCGATCGACGTGGTGGGCCTTCTGAACCCGGCGTTCGGCAATAACTGCCTCAGCGCCTGACCGGGAATTCCCCTGGTCGCACCTCCGCCCGAACCGCTCCCGGCCGTGCGGGAATTGTTCGCGAGGTGCTGGAAGAACGCGGCGGCCGCGTCGACGCCCGAGCCATGGGCGAAACACGCCGGTGTGCGCCGCCGGAGTGACAATCACGGCAATCCCCAGAAGCCAGCGGGTGAGTATTCGTGCTCGCCCGGCTCCCGACATTTCCCATCCGTCGGGCAGAAAACGGAGGAAAGACATGCGCAACTTCAAGAAGGCCGCCGTCCTGTCCCTGGCCGCCACCGGTCTGGTCCTCGGTGCCGCCGGCGGTGCGTTCGCCAGCTCCGGCGCCGAGGGCGTGGCCGCCGGCTCCCCCGGCGTGCTCTCCGGCAACCAGATCCAGATCCCGGTGCACGTCCCGATCAACCTGTGCGGCAACTCCATCAACGTCATCGGCCTGCTCAACCCGGCGTTCGGCAACACCTGCGTCAACGCCGGCTGAACCGGCCGTCGCCGCACCGTCGACAGCTGATTCACCGAGTGCCGCGCCCCGCGACGCCGGGGCGCGGCACGCTCCACCCGTGTGTGATCGAGGAGATCAACCCCCATGCAGAACGTGAAGAAGGCCGCCGTCCTGTCCGCCGCCGCTGCCGGCCTGGTGCTCGGCGCGGCCGGGTCCGCCGCCGCCAGCTCCGGCGCCGAGGGCGTGGCCGCCGGCTCCCCCGGTGTCGTCTCCGGCAACCAGGTCCAGATCCCGGTGCACATCCCGGTCAACCTGTGCGGCAACTCCATCAACATCGTCGGCCTGCTGAACCCGGCGTTCGGCAACAGCTGCGCCAACGTGGAGCTCCCCCCGCCGCCCGCGGACGACTGCTGATCCCCGATCGGCACCCGTTCCGGCCGTACTGCCCCCCGACCAGCCGGCCGGGGGGCAGTTCGGCATCCCCGGGCGGCCGGTGGCCGTCCGGCCCCCGATCCACCGAAGGGTGATCCGCATGGTTTCGAAGAAGAGCGGGGCCTGCCTGGTCGTCGCCGTCGGCGCCACGGTGCTGCTCGGCGCCGGCTCGGCGCAGGCCGCCACCACGACCGGTTCGGCCCCCGCGTCGGGCCCGGCCAAGCTGGCGAAGACCGATGTCGGTCAGGCGCTGAACGGGACGACCTCCGGCCTCGGCTACGGGCTCGCGCCGGTCAAGGACCTGCGCCTGGACCCGTGGGCGAACTCCTCGGCCGACGTGCTCAACAACGGCGCGACCGTCAAGCCCGACCAGGGCCTGGCCCCGGTCGGCACCGGCGGGCTGACCGGCCCGCTGAGCGCGGGCGGCGGCATCCGGGACCTCCCGCTGGTCGGTGGGCTGACCGGCGTGCTGCCGGGCTGAGCCGCCCGGCGCAGGCGGGAGCCCGGCACCCCGGTCGCGTCCGGGGTGCCGGGCTCCACCGTGCCCGGAGCCGCTGGGCTCAGAGCTGGGTCAGGTCGGTCAGGCCGGTCTGCTGCACCACGCCGGTGGTGGACGCGGTGGTGGTCGCGGCCAGGTCGCCCACCTTGTCGGTGACCGAGATCGGGTGGTCGTCGTCGCCGAGGCTGGCAGTGGCACCCGGAACGGCCTGCACCGTGCCGGTGACCAGTCGCGGGTCCACCTCGCCCACCTTGAGCCGGCCGTCGGCCAGCTGGCCGGTGCCGTCCTGGACGAGGGCGAGCGGCTTGCCGACGGCGAGGCCGGGGGTGTCGGCGTGCAGCGGCGCGGCCGGGGCCTCCAGCAGCACCTGGCCGAGGTCGGCGCCCTGGTCGACCAGCGGGAGCGGCAACTGGGCCTTGGCGCTCGGGCCGACCTTCCCGGTCTGCAGCTCGGGGACCAGCCGGTCCGGGATGAGCTCGGTGCTGGTGGTGCGGCCGGGCGCCGGCGGCAGGAGCAGCGAGGTCGGGATGCCGGCCGTGACGCGGCTGCCGAGCGGGGTGAGCGGAACGTCCGCCGGGACCTGCTGGGTGGCCAGCTTGTCCTCCAGGGCACCGACCTGGTCGGGGCTGACCGGGGCGGCACTGGCCGCTCCCTGGGAGGCGAGCATGCCCGCACCGACCGCCAACAGCATCGCGCCGGCCCGCTTGGAGAACTTCATGCTTTTCACCGTTCTGCCTGTCCGTACTGGAGATCCCTGAAGGGAGGGGCTGCGGGGCGCAGCCGGAAAGCAATCTGCCTCAACGAGTGACCGTGAGTACGGATTGCGGCGGTTAACCGGTTCGGCCTAATAATCCGACCGGAAACCACTCTTCGACGCGCCTCCCGGACTCTTTTCAAAAATCCCCGTAACCTTCCGTGCCGTCATTCTTTGATCTGGACGTCAGTGACTGCAGACCGGGTCTGAGCGTTCTACGCGTTGTACGCACGGAAACCAAGAGCATTTCAGAGAGGGATCTCCCCATGATCCAGAAGTCCTTCGCCGCCGCCGGCCTGGCCGTCGCCGCGCTGGCCGCCGCCGCCGCGCCCGCCTCGGCGATCGGTGACGCGGACGGCGCCGCAGCCTCCATCGAGGGCAACGGCGGCACCAACTTCACCGGCACGGTCGGGAACAACAGCCCGAACTTCCACTTCCTGGACAACGCGAACGTCTGCCTCCCCGAGATCCACAACATCGCGGTGGGCGTGCTCGGCGTGGCCGTCCCGGTCGAGGTCCCGATCGCCAACAGCGGTGGCAAGCAGTACTGCACCCAGGGCCAGGGCACCCAGAGCCACGGCGACGCGGGCGTGTCCCACCTGATCGGCTGACCGTTCCCCCAGCTGCACTCCCCTGAACCACCCTTCGAATCGCTCCCCGATTCACCCCTCGAGAGGAAAACCGGAAATGATCAAGAAGTCCCTCGCCGCCGCCGGCCTGGCCGCCGCCGCCATCGCGATGTCCGCCGGCTCGGCCTCCGCCATCGTCGACTCGGACGGCGCCGCCACCTCCGTCCAGGGCAACGGCGGCACCAACCAGACCGGCACCCACGGCAACGGCAGCCCGAACTTCCACACCCTGGACAACGCGAACATCTGCCTGCCGGAGGTCCACAACATCGCCGTCGCCGTGGTCGGCGTCGCGGTTCCGGTCGAGGTGCCGATCCTGAACAGCACCCCGAAGCAGATCTGCAACGTCGGCCAGAACACCCAGTCCTCGGGCGACGCGGGCGTTTCGCACCTGATCGGCTGATCAAGGGGCACGGCACGGACGGAGGGCCCGGGGAGGTACGTCTCCCCGGGCCCTCCGGGCGCTACGGGCGCTCGAGGCGCCACGGGCGAGGTGTCCGGCCGGCCGCCGCCGAACAGGCGCGGACCGGCCGGGTGAGCGGACGTTCGGACCGGCGCGTGGGGTGCCGACCCGAACGGCCGGATGTGATCACGTGTCAGAGGCAGCGCCCGCCGGGGCGCTCCGAAAGAGAGGGCATTTCCATGAAGAGCAAGCTGGCCAAGGCCGCACTGACCGCCACCGCCGCGCTGGCGCTCGCGGGTGCCGCCACCCCGGCGTTCGCGCACGTCGGCTTCGCGGGCGGCGGCGAGTTCGTCGCCTCGGGCGACCAGCCGTTCGTGGCCGGTGCCGGCTTCGGCGTCGGCCACACCAGCGACGTCATCGCCGGCGGCTTCGGCGGCGGCGCCGCCACCTCCACCGACGTGATCGGCGGCGGCGAGGGCTTCGCGCACATCAACGGCTGGAAGTAGAACCCGGAAGGCCGGGCCGCCCCCACGGGGAACGGCCCGGCCTTCTCGTTGCCCGCACCGCCCCGAGCGAGCCTGAGGCGAGCGGGCGAGTGACCGCCGACTACTTGAGCATCGCGGCGGCCTCGACCGCCCAGTAGGTGAGGATCTGCTCGGCGCCGGCGCGGCGGATCGAGGTGAGCGTCTCCATGATCATCCGCTCCCGGTCGATCCAGCCGTTCGCCGCGGCCGCCTCGACCATCGCGTACTCGCCGGACACCTGGTACGCGGCGACCGGCACCGGGGAGGCGTCGGCGACCTGGCGCAGGATGTCCAGGTAGGCCATGGCCGGCTTGACCATCACCAGGTCGGCGCCCTCGGCGAGGTCCTGCTCCAGCTCGCGCAGCGCCTCACGGGCGTTGGCCGGGTCCTGCTGGTAGCTCTTGCGGTCGCCCTTGAGCGAGGAGCCGACCGCCTCGCGGAACGGCCCGAAGAACGCCGAGGCGTACTTGGCGGTGTAGGCGAGGATGCCCACGTCCTGGTGCCCGGCCTCGTCCAACGCCCGCCGGATCACGCCGATCTGGCCGTCCATCATGCCGGACGGGCCGACCAGGTGGACGCCCGCGTCCGCCTGCACCCGGGCCATCTCGGCGTAGCGCTCCAGGGTGGCGTCGTTGTCCACGCTGCCGTCGGCGGCCAGCACGCCGCAGTGGCCGTGGTCGGTGTACTCGTCCAGGCAGAGGTCGGACATGACCACCAGGGCGTCGCCGACCTCGGCGACCACGTCGCGGATCGCCTGCTGGAGGATGCCGTCCGGGTTGGTGCCCTCGCTGCCGGTGGCGTCCTGCACGGCCGGCACGCCGAACAGCATCAGGCCGCCCAGGCCCGCCTCGGCCGCCTCCACCGCGGCCTTGCGCAGGGTGTCCCGGGTGTGCTGGACCACGCCCGGCATGGAGGTGACCGGGACGGGCTCGCTGACGCCCTCGCGGACGAACAGCGGCAGGATCAGCTCCGCCGGGTGCAGCCGGGTCTCGGCGACCAGGCGGCGCATCGCCGGGCTCTGGCGCAGCCGGCGCGGGCGTACGTACGGGAATTCAGCGGACACGGCTTCTCTCTCCGAACGGTTGTGCAGTGCCGGGGGCGACGGATCGCCGCCCCCGGTCCCGAGGGTGTCAGCGGGCCTTGCGGCGCGAACCCGGACGGCGCTCGCTGGGCCGGTAGACCGGCTCGCCGGCGGCCGTGGCGGTGTCGCGGCGCCTGGCCCCGAAGTCTGCCAGCGCCTGGGCCAGCGCGGCCGCCGACGGCGCCGGGGCCATCACGTCGACCCGCAGGCCGTGCTCCTCGGCGGTCTTGGCGGTGGCCGGGCCGATGCAGGCGATGACCGTGACGTTGTGCGGCTTGCCCGCGATGCCGACCAGGTTCCGCACGGTCGAGGACGAGGTGAAGAGCACCGCGTCGAAGCCGCCGCCCTTGATCGCCTCGCGGGTCTCGGCCGGCGGCGGCGAGGCGCGCACCGTCCGGTACGCCGTCACGTCGTCGACCTCCCAGCCCAGCTCGACCAGGCCGGCCACCAGGGTCTCGGTGGCGATGTCGGCACGCGGCAGCAGGACCCGGTCGATCGGATCGAACACCGGGTCGTACGGCGGCCAGTCCTCCAGCAGGCCGGCCGCGGACTGCTCGCCGGAGGGCACCAGGTCCGGCTTCACGCCGAAGTCCACCAGGGCCTGCGCGGTGGTCTCGCCGACCGCCGCGACCTTGATCCCGGCGAACGCGCGGGCGTCCAGGCCGTACTCCTCGAACTTCTCCCGGACCGCCCGGACCGCGTTCACCGAGGTGAAGGCGATCCACTCGTAGCGGCCGGTGACCAGGCCCTTGATGGCCCGCTCCATCTGCTGCGGGGTGCGCGGCGGCTCGACCGCGATGGTCGGCACCTCCTGCGGCACCGCGCCGTACGAGCGCAGCTGCTCGGACAGGCCGGTGGCCTGCTCCTTGGTGCGCGGCACGAGCACGTTCCAGCCGAACAGCGGCTTGGTCTCGAACCACGAGTGCGAGGACCGGTGGGCGACCTGCTCGCCCACCACGGCTATCACCGAGGTCGCCGGGTCCACCGGGGCGGAGACCGGCGAGGGCAGCACCCGGGCGGCCTTCAGGTCGGCGGCGATGCCGGACAGGGTGGAGGTGAAGGTCCGCTGGCGGGTGGTGGTGCCGGAGAGCGTGGCGCTCAGCGCCGACTCCGGCTTGCGGCCGTTGGCGACCAGGGCGCCCGCGGTGGCCGGCAGCTGGCCCAGGGTGGTCCGGACCACCAGGGTGGTCTCCGGCGCGCCCAGGTCCACCGGGCTGCCGGCCAGCAGCGCGGTGCCGTCCACGAAGCGCACGTCGGTGCCGGCCGCACCGCGCAGCGGGACGCCCGCGTACGCCGGGACGCCGACCGACTGGGCGACGCCCGGGATCACCTCGAAGGGGATGCCGTCGCCGGCGCAGCTGAGCATCTCCTCGGCGGCGCAGCCGTCCAGGCCCGGGTCGCCGTCGACGGTGCGGACCACGTGCTTGCCGGCCCGCACGGCCTCGGCGACCAGCCGGGCCAGGTCGAAGTCCGCGCCCTCGGCGGCCGGGGTGTGCACCTGCACACCGGCCGGGCAGTGGGTGCGCACGGCCACCGCGGTCAGCGGGTCGGCGACCAGGATGTCGGCCGAGGACAGCACCTCGACCGCGCGCAGGGTCAGCAGCCCCGGGTCCCCGGGGCCCGCGCCCAGGAAGGTGCACCGTCCGGTGGCGGACTGGCCGCCCGGGAACGGGGTTTCGGTGGCGGCGGTGGGGCTCATCGGGCTCGCTCCCCCATCAGGGTGGCCGCGCCCGCGTCGAGCAGCCGGGCGGCCAGCGCGCGGCCGAGGGCCGTCGCGTGCTGCTCGGCGGTCTCGTCGAGGACGATCGGACCGTTGGCGGACATCTTCAGCAGGGCGGCGCCGTCGGGGTCGCCGACCACGCCCTCCAGCCGCAGTTCGTTCGGTCGGACCCAGGTGGCCAGCGCGGCCACCGGAGCCGAGCAGCCGGCCTCCAGGGTGGCCAGCAGGGCCCGCTCGGCGACCACGGCGACCCTCGTGGGGGCGTGGTCCAGGGCGGCGAGCGCGGCGGTCAGGTCGGTGTCGGCGCTGGTGCACTCGATCGCGAGCGCGCCCTGGCCGGGGGCCGGAACCATCAGCTCCGGGTCGAGGTGCTGGGAGATCTCGGCGCTGCGGCCGAGCCGGTTGAGGCCGGCCGTAGCCAGCACCACCGCGTCCAGCTCGCCGCTGGTCACGTAGCCGATCCGGGTGTCCACGTTGCCGCGGATCGCGACGGTCTCCAGCGCGGCGCCGCGGGCGGTGGCCCAGGCGTTCAGCTGGGCCATCCGGCGCGGCGAGCCGGTGCCGATCCGGGCCGGGCGGCCGGCGCCGGCCAGCTTCTCCACCAGCTCGTCCAGGGTCAGGCCCTCGGCGGCGACCAGGGCGTCCCGGGCGTCCTCGCGCTCGGGGACGGCGGCCAGCGCCAGGCCCTCCGGGGCGGCGGTGGGCAGGTCCTTGAGCGAGTGCACGGCGAAGTCGATCCGGCCCTCCAGCAGCGCGTCCCGCAGGGCGGAGACGAACACGCCGGTGCCGCCGATCTGCGCCAGCGCCTCCCGGGAGGTGTCGCCGTAGGTGGTGATCTCGACCAGCTCGACGGGGCGCCCGGTGACCCGGGTGACCTCGCGGGCCACCATGCCCGACTGGGCCATGGCGAGCGCGCTGCGCCGGGTGCCGAGCCGCAGGGTCGCGGTGGCGGCCGGAGTCTGCTCCGTGATCGGTTGACCATTCATGAGGTGATCGTCCCGGTGGTACTCGTGGGATGGCTGACGGTTCATCTGGCGCCCCCGCCCGAGGGCTGGGGGCCGCCGACGGGTGTGCCCGACACGGCGTGCACGGCCGCCGGGTCGAGGTCGAACAACTCGCGCAGCGCGTCCGCGTAGGAGGCGCCGCCGGGCTCGGCGGCCAACTGCTTCACCCGGACGGTCGGGGCGTGCAGCAGCTTGTCGACGACGCGGCGGACGGTCTGGGTGATCTCCGCGCGGGAGCGCTCGTCCAGGTCGGGCAGCCGGGAGTCCAGCCGGCCCAGCTCGGCGGAGACCACGCCGGAGGCCATCGCCCGCAGCGCGACCACGGTCGGCGCGATCCGGGCGGCCCGCTGGGCGGCGCCGAAGGCGGCCACCTCGTCGGCGACGATCCGGCCGACCTGGTCCACGTCACCGGCGCCGGGGGTGGCGGCGTGCGCGTGGGAGAGGCTCTCCAGGTCCACCAGCAGGGCGCCGGGCAGCTCGTGCACGGCGTGGTCGACGTCGCGCGGCATGGCGAGGTCGAGCAGGGCGAGCGGCTGGTCGGCGGTGCGGGCGGCGACCGCGGCGGCCACGTCCCCGGCCTTGACCACCACGCCGGCCGCGCCGGTGCAGGAGATCACCAGGTCGACGTCGGCCAGCGCCTCCGGCACCTTGGCCAGGTCCAGGGTGCGGGCCACGCCGGAGCCGAGGATCTCGACCAGGCGCTCGGCGCGGGCCGGCGTCCGGTTGGCGATCAGCACGTCGGTGACGCCGGAGCGGACCAGGGTGGCGGCGGCCAGCGAGCTCATCGAGCCCGCGCCGACCACCAGCGCCCGCTTGCCGGCGATCTCGCCAGCGCCCGCCGCAACCTGCTCCAGGCCGAAGGTCACCAGCGACTGTCCGGCCTTGTCGATGCCGGTCTCGCTGTGCGCCCGCTTGCCGACCCGCAGCGCCTGCTGGAACAGCTCGTTCAGGCCGCGCCCGGCGGTGTGCTCCTCCTGCGCGGTGGCCAGCGCGTCGCGCAGCTGGCCGAGGATCTGGCCCTCGCCGACCACCATCGAGTCCAGGCCGCAGGCCACCGAGAACAGGTGGTGGACGGCGCGGTCCTCGTAGTGGACGTAGAGGTGGGAGGTCAGCTCCTCCAGGTCCACCCCGCTGTGATGGGCGAGCAGCAGCGACAGCTCGGCGACGCCGGCGTGGAACTTGTCCACGTCCGCGTACAGCTCGATCCGGTTGCAGGTGTTGAGCAGCGCGGCCTCGGCGACGGTCGCGGTGGCGGCCGCGTCGTGCAGCAGCCGGGTCGGCACCTCACCGGTCAGCGCGGCGCGCTCCAGCACGCCGACCGGCGCCGTGCGATGGCTCAGTCCAACGACGAGAAGACTCACGCCCGCCCCCAGGTCCCACGGTTGTCCGTACTCATGCCGCCCCGCACCGCTCGGCGGGCGCTTCGCACGACCTGCGTCCTGCGGCTGACTCGCTCGCTCATGCGGGCATCACCGCGGGGAGATCGCCCTCCCCGCCCTTGCCGGACTGGCCCTGCTCGGCCTGGTCCTTGGCCGCGGTCTCGGCGGTGCCGCGGCCCTTGCCGCTGCCGCCCGCCGCGCGGCGCAGCTTGGCCGCCGCCGCCCGGACCGGGCCCGGGGCGCGGTCCAGCACCGACTCGGTGCGGTCCGGCTCCTCGCCGGCCTTGCGCTGCTCGTGGAAGGCCAGGATCTGCAGCTCGATGGAGAGGTCGACCTTGCGCACGTCCACGCCGTCCGGGACGGTCAGCACGGTCGGGGCGAAGTTGAGGATGCTGGTGACGCCGGCCTCCACCAGCCGGTCGCAGACCTGCTGGGCGGCGCCGGGCGGGGTGGTGATCACACCGATCGAGACGTGCTGGCTCTCGACGATCGACTCCAGCTCGTCCATGTGCCGCACCGGCAGGCCGGCCGCGCTGCCGCCGACCACGTTCGGGTCGGCGTCCAGCAGGGCGGCCACCCGGAAACCGCGGGAGGCGAAGCCGCCGTAGTTGGCGAGGGCGTGGCCGAGGTTCCCGATGCCGACGATGACGACCGGCCAGTCCTGGGTCAGGCCCAGCTCGCGGGAGATCTGGTAGACGAGGTACTCGACGTCGTAGCCGACGCCGCGGGTGCCGTAGGAGCCCAGGTAGGAGAAGTCCTTGCGCAGCTTCGCCGAGTTCACGCCGGCGGCGGCGGCCAGCTCCTCGGAGGAGACCGTCGGCACCGAACGCTCGGAGAGCGCGGTGAGCGCGCGCAGGTAGAGGGGGAGGCGGGCGACGGTCGCCTCCGGGATGCCCCGGGCACGCGAGGGTCGGCGCGCGGCGCCCTGGTCGGGCGTCTGCGAACTGCTCTGTGGTGATCGGCCGATTGCCACGGTGCTCCTGTGGGTGAAGCTGGGCTTTGGCAGCCAGGCTATGCGTTTGTGAACGTGTGCACAAAGATGGTGTCCGTTTTGTCCCCACACAGTGATGCGCATCACGCCGTCGAGCCCATAGCACCGCGCTCCGTCAGGAGGACGGCCGGGGCGGGCGCGGTGGGCAGCCACGGGCCGTACGGCGCCTCCCGGTGTACCAGCGGGACGGGCGTGCCGGACGGGCGGGAGCGGGCCCGGCCCAGCCGCGGCCAGGGCACCCGGGCCGCCTCGCGCAGCGGGCCCGCCCAGTCGTCCGGCGGGCAGGACGGGACGCCGACGCAGTGCCGCAGCAGCTCGGCGGTCACCCGGGCGTCGCCCAGCGCGGTGTGCGCCGGGTACCAGCCCAGGCCCGCCGCCTCCACGCAGGCCGCCAGGCCGTGGCCGCGGGCCTGCGGCAGGTGGGCGCGGGCCAGCCGCATCGTGCACAGCAGCGGCACGGGCGGCAGCGCGACCCCGATCCGGGCGAACTCGCGATCCAGGAATTTGTGGTCGCAGCTGACGTGGTGACCCACCAGCACCCGGCCGGCCAGCAGCTCCAGCAGCCGCGGGGCGATCTCCCGGAAACGCGGGGCGCCCTCGACGTCCGCCTGGTGTATCCGGTGCACGTGGGTCGGACCGACCGGGCCCAGCGGGTCGAGCAGGGTGGCGAACTCCCCCTCCGGGCGCAGCCGCTCGTCCAGCAGGACCACCGCGATCTCGACCACCCGGTGCCGCCACGGGCTGCGGCCGGTCGCCTCCACGTCCACCACGGCGAAGCCCCTGGCGCCCGGCGGGGCTTCGGGCGTCCCAGGGGTCGGGCCGGGAAGCATGGCGGCACTCCTCGCGTGCTCAGCCCCCCTCGGGCGCAAACGCGTTCGATCGTAAGCCGACCAACCGGCCCCGGCCCAAGCCGGACCGGGGTGTCTTTGACAACGATTCGGCGAACCGCCCCCGCCGAGTGGCGGGGCGGCAGCGGCGGTACGCGGGAGCGGTCAGCCGCCGAGGGCGGCGCGCAGGCGGCGCTCGTCGACCCGCCAGAAGTCGTGCTGGCGGCCGTCGATCAGGGTCACCGGGATCTGCTCCCAGTAGCGCCGGTACAACTCCTCGTCCTGGGTGATGTCCTTCTCCTCGAAGGTCGCGCCCAGCTCGCCCGTCACCCGGACGATCACCTCCCGGGCGTCGTCGCACAGGTGGCAGCCGGGCTTGCCGACCAGGGTCACGGTGCGGTCGGCCGGCGCGGGCTTCGGGCTCTTGTCACGTCGCAGCAGTGGGCTCACCCGGCCATTGTCCGCCCGCCCGGCGGCCGCCCCGCCGGGGCCCGGGACCGCCCGGTGTTCACCGCGCGGGCACGCCGCCGTCACGGCCGCCGCGCGCCCGGCTGGCTATGCTCGATGACATGGCCGTGCTCCGAAGGCTCACCCAGGCGAAGCGTTCCACCACCGAGCGGAGCGCCCTGGCGGGCGAGGCTGCCGCCGAGGCGGCGGCAGCTGCGCTGCAGGCCGAGCCGGAGTCGGCCACCGCCCCCGCGGAGAGCACCGCGCCCGCCGGGAGCACCGCTCCGGCCGAGGTCGCCGCCGGGAGCACCGAGAGCGCCGAGAGCGCCGGGAGCGCCGCGCCCGCCGCGGGCAGGCCCGGCAAGGCGCCCAAGGCCCCGGCCGAGAACCACACCCCCGAGCCGGGCGACCCGCGCGCCGCCGCGTTCTTCGACTGCGACAACACCATCCTGCGCGGGGCCGCGATCTTCTACCTCGGGGTCGGCCTCTACCGGCGCGGCTTCCTCACCCGCCGCGACATCGCCCGGTTCGCCTGGCAGCAGGCCTGGTTCCGGCTGAACGGCGCCGAGGACCCGGAGCACATCTCGGACGCCCAGCACACCGCGCTCGGCCTGGTCGCCGGGAAGAGCACCGCCGACCTGGAGGCGATCTGCGAGGAGGTCTTCGAGCAGGTCGTGGCCGACAAGATCTGGCCCGGCACCCGCGCCCTGGTCCAGATGCACCTGGACGCCGGCCAGCGGGTCTGGCTGGTCACCGCCGCCCCGCTGGAGGTGGCCCGGGTGATCGCCCGCCGGCTCGGCATGACCGGCGCCCTGGGCACCGTCGCCGAGGCCGACGGCGGCCGGTACACCGGCCGGCTGGTCGGCGAGCTGCTGCACGGCCCGGCCAAGGCGGCCGCGGTGCACGCGCTGGCCCGGCACGAGCGGCTGGACCTCGACCGCTGCGCCGCGTACAGCGACTCGGCCAACGACATCCCGATGCTCTCGCTGGTCGGCCACCCGTACGTGGTGAACCCGGACGGCGCGCTGCGCCGCCACGCCCGGGCCCAGGGCTGGCGGGTGCGGGACTTCCGGACCGGCCGGAAGGCGGCCCGGGTGGGACTGCCGGCCGCGGCCGCGCTCGGGGTGCTCGCGGGTGCGGCGGCCGCCGGGGTGGCCCTGAACCGCCGCCGCCGCTGCGCCTGACGGGCTTCCGCCACCCCCGGTCGCGCCCCCAGCCGACAAGCCTGCCCGCGGCCTCCCCACGGCCTCCCCACGCGGGCGACCGGCCGTCAACCAGGCCTCTGACCTGGCCCCTCGTACGGGCGAACTCCCGTTTCCGGTACGGCTTTCCGGCCCAATGAACGAACCTGTCACCCGGTGACTGGTTCTGATCGTTCGCCAGACCGGGAAAGTCGGGGGTTGCCGGGCCTCAAGACTGGGAAACCACCGGCCTGACCGCCGAATTGGTCACCCTGGGCGCCCGAACGGTCACGTTGAGCCGGATGAACGATGACAGGTCCGGTCAGTGTCAGCCGAATATGCGCGATAAATGGATCCCAAACGACCACTTCGACCACACGGTGTAGCTGTCATTGCACAAAGCGTTATTCTCTCCTGGATGCACGTCACCCACGCGCCCCGCTCGAACGGGCGGCGCGGGAGTGCTCTCCGCGCAGGCGGAGGTGATCCGTCCACAGTTCTGCCTCTGGGAGTCCCGTGTACCCACCCGTCCGGAACGACGCGCCTGCACCCTCCCGCCCGTCGTCCGCGCCTCTGCGCCCCCGCACCGGCCTCCGCGGCCGCCCCGTCGCCGACCGGCAGATCTCCACCGGCCTGGACCTGCTGCGCAACCTGCTCCGCAGCCAGCTCGCCGCCTCGCCCCAACTCGTGCCCGCCGGAGCCCCGTTCGGACACCCGCACGGCTCCGGCCTGGCGCTGCGCACCACCGCCGCCGGCTCCACCGGCACCGGCTCGCGCGGCCGCACCGGCAGCACCGGCGTCGGCCGCGGCCGCGCCCGGACCGCGCCGAGCCCCGGCTACGAGACCGAGCACAACCCGATCATGGAGCTGGTCGAGCGGGCCCAGGCCGGCGAGAGCGAGGCCTTCGGCCGGCTCTACGACCACTACTCGGACACCGTCTACCGCTACATCTACTACCGGGTCGGCAGCCGGGCCACCGCCGAGGACCTCACCAGCGAGACGTTCCTGCGCGCGCTGCGCCGGATCGGCACCTTCACCTGGCAGGGCCGGGACTTCGGCGCCTGGCTAGTGACCATCGCCCGCAACCTGGTCGCCGACCACTTCAAGTCCAGCCGCTTCCGGCTGGAGGTGACCACCGGCGAGATGCTCGACTCCAACGAGTGCGAGCGCAGCCCGGAGGAGTCGGTGCTGGAGTCGCTCTCCAACGCCGCCCTGCTGGACGCGGTGCACCGGCTCAACCCGCAGCAGCAGGAGTGCGTGACGCTCCGCTTCCTCCAGGGGCTCTCGGTGGCCGAGACCGCGCGGATCATGGGCAAGAACGAGGGTGCCATCAAGACCCTCCAGTACCGCGCCGTCCGCACCCTGGCCCGACTGCTGCCGCCGGACGCCCGGTGAGGCCGCGGTGACCGGGGGCGGCATAGCCGGCGGGCGGCCCGACGGGCCGTCACCGTCCGCACCCGACCGACACGTCCGGGTGAACGGTCGATCCGATGATCAGCCGTGCGTAACCCACCGCCCGCACCACTCGTTGGCCAGCATGCAAGTCCCCACCAGGCGTACGGTCAAGCCGAATTGCGACCTGTCACCCGATGGAGTGGCTTTGGCCCGCCGAGGCAACCGTCCGGCAGGCCGGGGTGTCGACAACGACGAAGGGAGGTGTGGCCCGTGACGGCAAACGTGCTGGAGCACCGACGGGCGAAGGCCTTCGCCGAGGCGCTGGAGGCCCACCGGGCGGAGCAGCGCGGCGCAGCGGACGCCGAATCGGCGAACACCGCTGCCACCGGCGCCGGTCCGGTCGCGATGGCCCAACTGGTCGGCCTGACCGACGCACTGGGCGCGATGCCCGGACCGGCGCTGGACCCGGAGGTACGGACCGTCCAACGCGCCCAGCTGATGGCCGCGTTCGAGCAGGCCTTCGCCGGCGGACCGGGCGCCACGGTGCCCCGCCAACGCCGGCACCGGGCCATCCGGACGGCGCCGCGCGGCCGCTGGAGCCGCCGGTTCGCGATCGGCGGGCTGGTCGCCGGACTGGCCGTCGGCAGCCTCGCCGGCGCCGCCGCCGCCAGCTCCAACGCCCTCCCCGGGGACACGCTGTACGGCATGAAGCGCGGCCTCGAAGGGCTCAGGCTCGACCTGGCGGACACCGACTCCGAGCGCGGCGAACTGCTGCTCGACAACGCCGCCACCAGGCTCGGCGAGGCCAAGACCCTGGTCGGCCACCCCGGCCCGGCCACCGGGCTCAGCCCGGGCACCGTCGAACGGGTCCGCCGCGCGCTGGACGACATGCACGCCGACGCCATCAAGGGCCGCGAGCTGCTCCGCTCGGTCTACCGCAGCAACGGCTCGCTCGGCCCGATGCGCGCCCTGGCCGGCTTCGCCCAGGGCGAGGACGGCCGCTGGACCGAACTGGCGGGCCAGCTGCCCGTCCAGCTGACCCAGCAGGCCCACCTGGTCGACCAGCTCTTCGACGACATAAGCGAGGACGTCGCGCCCCTGCGCCTGACCCAGCCCGCCGCCAAGAGCGGTGGCCCGGCCGGCACCGGAGCGGGCGGCGACACGGCCGGCCCGGCCACCGGCGGCGCCCCCGCCGACACCCCGGCGAACGGCTCCGGCCCCGCGCCCGGCGACGGCCCGGCCCAGGGCGGTGCCACCGGCGCGACCAGCGGCGGCAACAACCGCCCCGGCGGCACCGAGCGGGCCCCCGCCAGCACCGGCGCCAGCACACCCGGCGGCACCGGCGCCAAGGGCGGCGGCCTGCCGAGCACCCTGCCCAGCAGCGCGCCGGACGCCGTCAACGGGCTCGTCGGGGACCTCACCAGCGGGCTCACCGGCGGCAGGACCTCGCCGAGCGCCGCCCCGGCCCCGCCGCAGGCACCGCAGCCGCCCTCCGGCACGCCCAGCGCCCCGGCCGCCGGCCAGCCGCAGGGCGTCGAGGTGCCCCCGCTGATCCCGGGCCTGCTGCCCGGGCTGCGGCTCCTCGGCGGCTGACCGGACGACGCGGGGCCCCGGCGATCCCTGGAGTTCCAGGGATCGCCGGGGCCCTCGGCCGTGCCTCGGAGGCCACGGGAGGCCCCCGAAGGTCGCGGGAAACCTAGAAGAACACCGACCGCCGCTGCACCAGCAGCTTGTAGAGCGTGTGCTGGATCGTCTCGCGCACCTCGTCGGCCAGGTCGAAGACCAGCATCGGGTCGTCCGCCGCCTCCGCCGGGTACCCGTCGGTGGCGATCGGCTCCCCGAACCGGATGGTCCACTTGGTCGGCAGCGGCAGCACGCCCAGCGGCCCCAGCCACGGGAAGGTCGGCGTGATCGGCACGTACGGCAGGCCCAGCAGCCGGGCCAGCGTCTTCACGTTGCCGATCATCGGGTAGGTCTCCTCGGCGCCGACGATCGAGCACGGCACGATCGGCACCTTCGCGCGCAGCGCCGAGGAGACGAAGCCGCCGCGCCCGAAGCGCTGGAGCTTGTACCGCTCGGCGAACGGCTTGCCGATGCCCTTGAAGCCCTCCGGCCAGACCCCGACCACCTCGCCGCGCTCCAGCAGCGCCTGGGCGTCCTCGTTGCAGGCCAGCGTGTGGCCGGCCTTGCGGGCCAGCTCGTTGACGCCCGGCAGCACGAACACCAGGTCGGCGGCGAGCATCCGCAGGTGCCGGTGGTGCGGGTGGTGGTCGTGGATGGCGACCTGGGTCATCAGGGCGTCCAGCGGGATCGTCCCGGAGTGGTTGGCGACGATCAGCGCGCCGCCCTCGGCCGGGATGTTCTCGACTCCCTGGACCTCGATCCGGAAGTACTTCTCGGCCAGCGGGCGCAGCAGGGCGAGCAGCACCTCCTCGGTGAGCTCCCGGTCGAAGCCGAACTCGTCCACCTCGTAGTCGCCGGTGATCCGGCGGCGCAGGAAGGCCAGCCCGTCCGCGGCCCGGCCCTCCCAGCCCTTGCCGAACAGTCTGGTGGCCGCCGAACCGAGCTGCCCGGACAACGCCCCGCCGACGGCGTCGGCGAGCCGGTCGGCGGGCCCGGGGTCGTCGGGCGAGGTCCAGCTGGGGGCGGACTCGATCGGGATGACCCTGGCCTCGCCCGGCGCGTTCTCGGCTGCGGCACTCATCGCGGGTTCAGCTCCTGGGTCGGCGGGGGCGGTCGGTACGGACGGTGGGGACGCCGGCGGCCGGGGCCCGCACCGGGCCGAGCAGGGCGGCCAGCCGGTCGGTGACGGCGGCCAGCCGCTCGGGCGGCAGCAGGCCGGGCCCCTGCGCGGCGGCGAAGTCGGCGAAGGCCTCCGGGGTGGTGAACGCCGGGCGGTAGCCGAGCGTCTCGCGCAGTCGCGCGGTGTCCACCACCCGGCCGTGGGTGAGCAGCCGCAGCTGCTCCGGCGAGACGTCCAGCAGCCGGGTCTGCCGGGCCAGCCCGGCCATCCAGCTGACCGCGGGCAGCAGCAGCGGCACGGTCGGCCGGCCGAGCCGGCGGGCGCACTGGGAGAGCAGCAGGACGCCCTCCCCGGCCACGTTGAAGGTCCCGGTGTTGACGGTGCCCGGCTCGGCCTCGGCGGCGGCCCGGCAGAGCACCGCGACGGCGTCGTCCTCGTGCACGAACTGGAGCCGGGGGTCGTAGCCGAGGACGGTCGGCAGCACGGGCAGCGCGAAGTACTCGCTGAGCGGGGTGTCCGCGCCGGGGCCGACGATGTTGGCGAAGCGCAGGACCGTCACCGCGACGTCCGGGCGGCGCCGGGCGAAGCCGCGGACGTAGCCCTCGACCTCCGCCGCGTCCTTGGCGAAGCCGCCGCCGGGCGGGTTCTTCGGCTGGATCCGCTCGGTGAACACCGCCGGGTCGCGGGGCGCGGAGCCGTAGACGCCGGTGGTCGACTTCACCACCAACCGGCGCACCCCGGGCGCCTTCTGGCAGGCGCCGAGCAGTTGCATGGTGCCGATGACGTTGGACTCCTTCACCGCGGAGCGGTTGGTGGAGCCCAGGCCGGTGGCGCTGACGCTGAGGTGGACCACGGTGTCGACCCGGTGCTCGGCGATCACCCGGGAGACCGCCGGGCGGCGCAGGTCGAGCTGGTGGAAGCGGTACTCGGCGGCCGGTCCCTCCGGCTCCTCGACCGGCAGCCGGGGCGGCTGCACGTCCACGCCGACCACCAGGTCCACACCCGGACGACGGCGGACCTCGGCGGCGAAGCGGGCACCGAGATGGCGTGCCACGCCGGTGACGAGCACGACCACGCCCACGGTGTGCACCCCATTCCCTCGGCCCGAGCGGCCTGCGTGCACCGTACCGTGCCGCCCTGCCGGGCCGTGAAACGACACCGCCCGCCCAGGCCGAGGCCTGGGCGGGCGGTGGAAGCGCCGGGCGCGCTGAGCGCGGCCGGGGGCGCTTACTTCTTGTTGCGACGCTGAACGCGGGTCCTCTTCAGAAGCTTGCGGTGCTTCTTCTTGGCCATACGCTTGCGACGCTTCTTGATGACAGAGCCCACGGAACAACCCTCGCTCACTGAGACTCTCGCCCGTGAGAGACGGAGTCCATACGACTGACGGACGGCCTAGCCTACCGTCCACGGGCCCAGGGCCGTAATCGTGCTCCCGGTGACCGGGAAACTCGCGGGGAATCCCCGGCGAACGGGGGTGGGATCCGCAGCTGCGGCCCCACCCCCGCCCACCCGGAACTACGCGCTCTCAAGCCTCACGTAGGACTCCTTGAGGTACTCGTGCACCGCCTGCTGGGGCACCCGGAAGGACCGCCCGACCCTGATGGCCGGCAGCTCTCCGCTGTGCACCAACCGGTACACCGTCATCTTCGACACCCGCATGACCGAGGCAACCTCCGCCACGGTCAGGAAGACGACTTCCTGCAAGGGGCGTTCGCCGGAACTCATGACCATCACCCGACCCTTCACCCGTGTGCAAGGCACCGGCTTCCCCTCCGGTGACTCCACCGGCACACGTGTATCCCCAGAGTAGTTATGGGTGGTACCAGTGGGAAGAGGGGAGGTGCGGTCCTCGTACGGTGAGAGATAGGACTGTTGCAGTACGTAGTCACTCGGCGGAACGCGGGAGTGGGCGTACGCACGGCCCACCCGCACCTGGGCGGGGAGGCCGGTCTCAGGCCAGGAGGCCGAGGTGGGGGAACACCGCGCGGCGGCTGGCGAGGATGGCCTGATCGAGTCGGTCGGCCGGATCGTAACCCGCGTCGAAGTCGCGCCAGACCGGTCGGGCGCCGTCGGTCATCCGCAGCGGGGCGGGCCGGCGGGTGCGGCGGTAGACCTCGGCGCGCCAGGACTCGGGGGTCTCGGTGGCCGGGTCGACGGGCCGTCCGGCGGCGGTGGCGACCAGGTGGGTCCAGGTGCGCGGGACGACGTCCACGACGGCGTAGCCGCCCCCGCCGGTGGCGATCCAGCGGCCGCCGGTGAGCCGGTGGGCGAGGTCGTGCAGTTCCTCGGCGATCATCCGCTGGGCGTCCAGCGTGACGGCGAGGTGGGCGAGCGGGTCCTCCAGGTGGGTGTCGGCACCGTGCTGGGTGACCAGGACCTGCGGGCGGAAGGCGGTGAGCAGTTCGGGCACCACGGCGTGGAAGGCGCGCAGCCAGCCGGCGTCGCCGGTGCCGGCCGGCAGCGGCAGGTTGGCGGCGGAGCCGGGGGCGTCCGGGCCGCCGGTCTCGGTGGGCCAGCCGGTCTGCGGGAAGAGCGTGGCGGGGTGCTCGTGGAGCGAGATCGTGAGCACCCGGGGGTCGTTCCAGAAGGCCTGCTGGACGCCGTCGCCGTGGTGGACGTCCACGTCGACGTAGGCGACCCGCTCGGCGCCGAGTTCGAGCAGCCGGGCGACGGCCAGCGCCGGGTCGTTGTAGACGCAGAAGCCGGAGGCCTTGGCGGGCATCGCGTGGTGCAGCCCGCCGGCGAAGTTCACGGCGTGCGGGGTCTCCCCGCGCCAGACCGCCTCGGCGGCGGCCACGGACTGACCGGCGATCAGCGCGGAGGCCGAATGCACAGCGGGAAAGGACCAGTTGTCGTCGGTGCCGAGCCCGTGCCGGGGATCCGACTCGTCGGGGTGGGCGGCGGCGTATTTGACCGCCTCGACGTACTCCCGGGTGTGCACCAGCCGCAGGGTGGACTCGCCGGCGGGCGGTGCGGCCCGCACCGTCACCCCGGGCCCGGCGTCCAGTCCGAGGGCCTCGACCAGGCGCATGGTGAGCGCCAGCCGGGTCGGGTCCATCGGGTGGCCGGGGCCGAAGTCGTAGGCGGTGACGGCCTCGTCCCAGAAGAGGTGCAGGCCGCAGGGGGTGTCACGCTCGGCGTCGGGCATGGCCTCCACCGTAGCGGGTGGGGGTGGCCGGGCCTTGTCCAGGGCGCGCCGGGGGCGGGGCTCAGGGCCCCCGCGGAGGCCCTACAGACAAAACCTTCACGACTTCATATCCTCTCCGCCATGAAGCCATTCAGCGCGCAACGCCTTGGGGTAATTCTCGCTGCATTACTGGGACTTGGCCTGCTCTTTGCCGCCCAGCCGGCCTCCGCCGCGGTCAGCGGCAGCTCGTTCGCCGTCGACAAGAAGACGGCGGCGGCGGGCGACCAGCTGACCCTGACGCTCTCGCTCACCAACACCGAGACCACCGACATCTACTTCGCCTACGAGTTCATCCAGCCGATCTGGCCGGCCAACCAGGAGGCCGGCGCGTTCACGGTCACCGGGTGTTCCGGCGACTCCACCGACTGCGCCGTCAACGGGAACAACGCGAACTTCCACTTCCGGGCGCCGATCGCCCCGGGCGAGACCCGCACCGTCGCGGTCACCGTCCAGATCACCTCGGCCCCGACCTGGACCGGGCCGTACACCCTGAACTGGGCACCGTACGTCTACTACGAGTACTACCAGTCGGGTGGTGGCATCAAGGACCAGCTGTGGGCCAACGGCCTGCCCGAGCTGGCCACCGTGATCGGCTGACCTCCCTTCCCGCCCCCGCTCGCCCCCGCCCCCGCCCCCGTCACACCGTGGCGGGGGCGAGCGCCGGGGCCGGGGCGAAGCGCTCGGCCAGCGGCAGGACGGCGAGCACCAGCAGCATCGGGGCGAGCAGCGCCCAGCGGTACGAACTCGCGTCGGCGATCGTCCCGACCAGCGGCGAACCGACTAGGAAGCCCACGTAGTTGAAGAGGTTCAGCCGGGCCACCGCGGCGTCCGAGTCGGCCGGGAACAGCCGGCCCCCGGCCGCGAACACCTGCGGGATGATGGCGCAGATGCCGAAGCCGAGCACGGTGAACCCGGCGATCCCCACCCAGGCGGCGGGCGCGGCGGCGGCCAGCGCGAAGCCGAGCGCGGCCAGCCCGGCACCGGCCCGGACCACCGGGACGGCGCCCCAGCGCTGCACCGCGCGGTCGCCCAGCGCGCGGCCCAGCAGCATCGCGACCATGTAGCCGAGGTAGGACAGCTTGGCGACGTCCGCGGCGCTGCCCAGGCCGTCGGTGAGGTACTTGACGCTGTAGTTGGAGACCGAGGCGTCCGCGATGTACGCGAAGGCCATCGCCAGGCACAGCGGCAGCAGCGGCCGCCAGGGGATGGACCGCGCGGCGGCCTCGGCGGCCTCCCGGACGGCGTCCCCGAGTTCGGCCGGTCCGGCGAATCGGGTGCCGGTCAGCAGGGCCAGCGGGGCGATCACCGCCGCGACCGTGCCGAACAGCACCGGCAGGCCGAGCCCGTAGTGCGAGCCGAGGCCGGCGAGGGCCGCCCCGAGGATGCCGCCGAGGCTGAACGCGGCGTGGAAGCCGATCATGATCGAGCGGCCGTAGCGGTGTTGCAGGCCCACCCCCAGCATGTTCATGCTCGCGTCGAGCGCGCCCACCAGCAGGCCGAACGCCCCGAGCGCGACGGCGAGTTGCCAGAGCGTGTCGCCGAGGCCGGCGCCCGCGAGGCTGAGGCAGACCAGCGGCTGGACGACCCGCAGCACGGCCCGCGCGCCGGTGCGCTTCACCAGCTGTTCGGAGGTGATCGAGCCGACCCCGGCGAGGATCGGCACCGCGGCCAGGAACAGCGGCAGCAGCGCGTCGCTCAGCCCGTACCGGTGCTGGATCTCCGGAATGCAGGTGACCAGCAGCGCGAAGGTGGTGCCCTGGAGCAGGAAGCTGACGGCGAGCGCGGCCCGCCCGGCGCGCAGGCCGGGCGGGATCGCGGGTGACGCGGCACTCATGGCGAACCTCGCTACTGGCCGGTACGACGATGTTGGCGAGAGCGTAGGCGGTGGACCGCGATTGCGGGAGGGGTCGCGCAGGGACTTTCCGCAGCCGGACGGAAGGGCCGGGCGGAACCGGGCGGAGCAGGGCGGGTCGGAGCAGGGCGGGTCGGAGCAGGGCGGGTCGGAGCAGGGCGGGTCGGAGCAGGGCGGGTCGGAGCAGGGCGGGTCAGAGCAGGGCGGTGACCTCGGAGAGGTCGGCGATCAGCCCGGTGGCCCCGGCGGCGGTCAGCTTCGCCGGGTCGGTGAGCGCGGTGTAGCCGTACACGTCCATGCCCGCGGCCCGGGCCGCCAGCACGCCGTTGGGGCTGTCCTCGACGACCAGGCAGCGGGCCGGGTCGACGCCGAGGGTGCGGGCGGCGTGCAGGAAGAGGTCCGGCGCGGGCTTGCCCACGCCGACGTCCTGGGCGCTGAAGATCCGCTCCTCGGCGACGTACCCGCGCAGGCCGGTGACGTCCAGCGCGGTGCGGATCCACACGTGGTGCGCCGAGGAGGCCAGGCAGTAGGGGACGGAGCGCTGCCGCAGTTCCTTCAGCAGCTGCTCCGCACCCCGGACGGCCGTCAGCTCGGTGCCGAACGCGTCGAAGACCCGGCCGTGGAACAGCTCGTCGAAGCCCTCCGGCAGCGTCGCGCCGTCGTACCGCTCGGCGATCACGTCGTGGATGCGGTGGGCGGCGCAGCCCATGAAGTCCCGGTAGGAGTCCTCGACCGTGGTCGGGTAGCCGAGTTCGGTCAGGTACGCGGCCAGCACCCGGTTGGAGAGCGGCTCGCTGTCCACCAGGACACCGTCGTTGTCGAAGATCACCAGGTCGTAGGCCATGCCGTCGAGCCTACCCAGCCGGCTACTTCCCCCCGGAGGCGAGCTCCCGGGAGCGGTCCCGCGCCGCCTCCAGGGCGCCCAGCAGCGCGGCCCGCACCCCGTGGTTCTCCAGCTCGCGGATGGCCGCGATGGTGGTGCCGGCCGGGGAGGTGACGGCCTCGCGCAGTTTCACCGGGTGCTCGCCGGAGTCGCGCAGCATCACCGAGGCGCCGATCGCGGACTGCACGATCAGGTCGTGCGCCACCTGCCGGGGCAGGCCGAGCAGGATGCCCGCGTCCGTCATCGCCTCGACCAGGAAGTAGAAGTAGGCCGGGCCGGAGCCGGAGAGCGCGGTGGCCGCGTCCTGCTGGGCCTCGGGCAGCCGCAGCGCCTTGCCGACCGAGCTGAAGATCTCCTCGGCCCGCTCCAGGTGCTCCTCGGTGGCGTGCGAGCCGCCGGAGATGACGCTCATCCCCTCGTCCACCAGGACCGGCGTGTTGGGCATCACCCGGACCACCGGGGTGCCGGCCGCCAGCCGCTCCTCGAACCAGGCGGTGGGGATGCCGGCCGCGGCCGAGATCACCAGCCGGTCCGCGCCGACGTGCGGGGCCAGCTCCTCCAGCAGGGTGCCCATGTCCTGCGGCTTGACGGCGAGGATCAGGGTGTCGGCGAGTTTGGCGGCCTCGGCGTTGGAGGCGGCCACCACGCCGTAGCGGGCGGCGAGTTCGGCGGCGCGCTCGGGGCGGCGGGCGGTCACCAGGACGTCCGCCGGGTCCTTGCCGGCCCGCAGCAGGCCGGAGAGCAGGGCCTCGCCGATCTTGCCCGTGCCCAGGAAGGCGATCTTCTGTCCGTGTGCTGCGCTGGCGCCCATGGCCGCTCCTTACCTCGGTACTGCGGCCATCCTCGCACCGCACGGGGGCACCCGCAGGGACCGTCCAGCCCGTGGTCGGCGACGGGTTGCCCCACCTCGTCCCTAGGGAGAATCTCGGGGGTTTCCCCTATGGCCTCCGGCGCCGCACGGGAGCACCGTGGAGTCATGGCACACGACGAAATGTCCCGACGTGAGAACCGGCAACTCGCCGTCGCCTCGGCGACCGTGGGACCGTGGCGGACGGCCGCGGGGGTCGGTGCGGTGGTGGGTGCGACCGCCCTGGGGATCGACGCGATCTCCGGGCACTGGTCCCTGGGCATGCTGGCCGGGCCGGCCGGCTGGGCCCTGTTCTTCTTCTTCCTGGTCGGCACCGTCGGCGGGCAGCTGCGCCGCGACACCTCCGAACGGCGGCTGCGCCGCTGGGCGAACGACCACCCGTGGCAGTCGGCCCTCCCGGCGGCCGGCGGGCTGCTGGTGCTGGACATGCTGGCGCAACTGCTGCTCGGGGACGCGGGCCTGTTCGGCGCGTTCTTCCTGGCGCTGCTGCCGGCCGGCATCCTGCTGGCCGTCGCCGGGATCGTGGGATCGGTGAAGCAGGCCCGCACCAAGGACTGACGCCCCCGCAGAGCGCGCCGGAAACGGCCGGAACGGAACAGACCGGGACGGATCACCGCGCCCGCACACGAGTTCACCACAAGGTGTGCCCCCGATCGACGAATCGTCACACCCCGTCGGCATACTGGCGCGATGCCGACAGCCGAAGATCCACAACCGCGCCCCGCCGAGGGCCGCGAGCCGGGCGGGTCCGACCCGTCCGGAGCGGGCGGGAAGGACCCGTTCGCAGACCTCGTCCTGGACGAGGAGTTCGTCAAGGGGGCCGCCGTCACCGAGCAGTCCGGGCGCACCCGGATGCTGGCCGCCCGGTGGAAGCACACCCCGCCGGTCGACCCGGGCGGCCGCCGCTCGGTCGACGACGGCCCGGCCAAGGCCGGCCGCCGGTTCGGCCGCACGCCGAAGCCCCCGGTGACCGACCCGTGGGGCAACCCGCGCCCGCGCCGCCGCCGGCTGGACTGGCGCGCGCCGCTGTACGTCGTGCTGACCATCGCGGTGCTGCTCGCGGCCCTGAACCTCGACGGGCTGCGCAGCTGGTACTCCGACCACTACGGCGGCGACTCCTCGACGGCCCACGCCCCCGCGCCCACCGTCGCCCCGGAGACGGCCAAGCCGACCGCCGCACCGCCGAAGGTCGACGAGCAGCAGCCGACCGTGGACCACCCGTGGGCCGGTTCCATCGCCGAGGGCTGGCCGAACGGCGCCGAGGCCTTCGTCCTGCCCGACGCCCGGGCCACCGGCGTGTTCTCCGCCGAACAGGTGGGCGCCCAGCTGCAGTTGGTCAAGGACTACCTGACCGCCGCCAACCTGGACCCGCAGGTGATCGCGGGCGGCCGGCCGGAAGCCGCCCTGGCGCTGCTGGACCGGGAGGACCGGGACCGCGCGATCAACGCGCTGGCGAAACCCTCCAAGGACACCGACCCGACCACCTGGTTCAGCCGCTTCGACCAGCGCGAGGCCGTCCAGGTGGGCGACGCGGTCAAGGTGCAGGGCCGGATCACCTTCGAGGGCGACGGGGACAAGGGCCTCCTCGTCCACGCCGACTTCAGCTACGTGTACGCGATGCGCCCCGGCCCGGACGCCACCAAGCGCGCCGCGTCACCCCAGCCGCCGACGGGCGGACAACCGCCGACGAAGCCGGCCGCGCCGAAGGACGGCACGGCCAAGCCGGTGGGTCTGCTGGTGCCAGCGGCCGACGTGACCGGGGACACCTGGACCACGCGCACGATCGTGCGCCGGGTCGAGAACTTCCGCTTCTACGACCCGGCCCGCTACCGGACCAACCCGAAGAAGCTCGTGTTCGGCGAGGGCGGCGGTTCGGAGTCCGCCAACTCGTCCTGCGACGTCTACGACGGCTACTACCACCCGCAGTTCGACCAGTTCGCGGCGCAGTCGCCGGACGCCCCGGGCAGCCGTCCGACCGGCCCCACCACGGACCCGTACGACCGCCGCAAGGACCTGTCGACCGCCGACGAGTGCGGCGCGGCCAGCCGCCTCTGAGGCTCAGCCCCGGCGCTTGCCCCGGCCCGGCGCCTTGGCGCCGGGCCGGCCGCTGCGGCCCGCCTGGCGCTTCTCGTACTGGGCGACGGCCCGCTCGTACGAGGAGCGCCTGACCGCCTCACCGGGGGCCTCGACCAGGCTGCGGGCGAAGTAGGCGGCCAGGCTGCCGGCGCCGCCGATAAGCCAGACCGCGCCGAGCGACTTGTCCTCGGCCATCCAGCCGCTCAACTGGTCCTTGCCCTCGGTGAGGACCTTCCAGGTGCGCATGACGCACATCATCGAGCAGACCGCGATCGCGGCCGTCAGCAGCCCGTTCAGGAAGCCGCCGCCGTCGGAGAGGGCGACGCCCTCGACGCCGAAGCGCAGCAGCAGGACGGCGGCGGCGGTCGTGACCAGCGCGCCGGCCGACACGGCGACGCGGCGCAGCCAGTAGCCGTTGTCCCGGTTCACCCAGCTGGTGCCGAACCAGCGGATCGGCTCCGGCTCGGGGGCGCCGGCGGGCTTGGGTGCGGGGGTGGGGGGCTGCTCGCTCACGGGGTCGATTATCACCCAACGCGCGAGGAGCCGCCCCGGCCTGCGGGACGGCTCCTGCGGTGCTGCGGGACTCAGCCGAGCTTGGTGACGTCGCGGACGGCGCCCTTGTCGGCGGAGGTGGCCATCGCGGCGTACGCGCGCAGGGCCTGGCTGACCTGGCGGTCGCGGTTCTTCGGGCGGTAGCCGCCCGCGGCCTCCAGGGCGCGGCGGCGCTCGGCCAGGACCTCGTCGGGCACCTCCAGGGAGATGCTCCGGCCCGGGATGTCGATGGCGATGGTGTCGCCGTCCTCGACCAGGGCGATGGTGCCGCCGGAGGCGGCCTCCGGGGAGGCGTGGCCGATGGACAGGCCGGAGGTGCCGCCGGAGAAGCGGCCGTCGGTGACCAGCGCGCAGGCCTTGCCGAGGCCGCGGCCCTTGAGGAAGGACGTCGGGTAGAGCATCTCCTGCATGCCCGGGCCGCCCTTGGGGCCCTCGTAGCGGATGACGACGACGTCGCCCTCCTTGACCCGCTTGGCGAGGATCGCCTCGACGGCGTCGTCCTGGGACTCGACGACCACGGCCGGGCCGCTGAAGGTCCAGATCGACTCGTCGACGCCGGCGGTCTTCACGATGCAGCCGTCCTCGGCGAGGTTGCCGTGCAGGACGGCGAGGCCGCCCTCGATCGAGTAGGCGTGCTCGACGCTGCGGATGCAGCCCCCGGCGGCGTCGGTGTCCAGCGACTCCCAGCGCTCCGACTGGGAGAAGGCCTCGGCGGAGCGGACGCAGCCGGGGGCGGCGTGCCACAGTTCGACGGCCTCGGCGGAGGGCGAACCGCCGCGCACGTCCCAGGTCTTGAGCCACTCGGCGAGCGAGTCGGAGTGGACGGTGTGGACGTCCTCGTTGAGCATTCCGCCGCGGTACAGCTCGCCGAGGATGGCGGGGATGCCGCCGGCCCGGTGCACGTCCTCCATGTAGTACGAGCCGTTGGGCGCGACCTTGGACAGGCAGGGGACCCGGCGGGAGACGGCGTCGATGGCCCGCAGGTCGAAGTCCAGCTCGGCCTCCTGGGCGGCGGCGAGCAGGTGCAGGATGGTGTTGGTCGAGCCGCCCATGGCGATGTCCAGGGCCATGGCGTTCTCGAAGGCGGCGCGGGTGGCGATCGCGCGGGGCAGCACCGAGGCGTCGTCCTGGCCGTAGTGGCGGTCGGCGATCTCGACGACCGTCCGCCCGGCCCGCTCGTACAGGGCCTTGCGGGCGGTGTGGGTGGCGAGGACGGAGCCGTTGCCGGGCAGCGAGAGGCCGATGGCCTCGGTGAGGCAGTTCATCGAGTTGGCGGTGAACATGCCGGAGCACGAGCCGCAGGTGGGGCAGGCGTTCTCCTCGATGATCGCGATGTCCTCGTCGGAGACGTTCTCGTTGGCCGCCTGGGAGATCGCGTCGATCAGGTCGAGCCTGCGCACGGTGCCGTCGACGAGGGTGGCCTTGCCGGCCTCCATCGGGCCGCCGGAGACGAAGACGGTCGGGATGTTCAGGCGCAGCGCGGCCATCAGCATGCCCGGGGTGATCTTGTCGCAGTTGGAGATGCAGATCAGCGCGTCGGCGCAGTGCGCGTTGACCATGTACTCGACCGAGTCGGCGATCAGGTCGCGCGAGGGCAGCGAGTAGAGCATGCCGCCGTGGCCCATCGCGATGCCGTCGTCCACGGCGATGGTGTTGAACTCGCGCGGAATGCCGCCCGCCTGCTTGATCGCCTCGGAGACGATCCGGCCGACCGGCTGGAGGTGGGTGTGGCCCGGGACGAACTCGGTGAAGGAGTTGGCGACCGCGATGATCGGCTTGCCGAAGTCCTCGCGGGCTACGCCGGCGGCCCGGAGAAGCGCCCGGGCGCCTGCCATGTTGCGACCGTGGGTGACCGTACGGGACCTCAGCTCGGGCACTGTGCTCCACTCCTTCGGGGCTCTCGCCGGCGCCCCGCCGGTAGGAGGATGCGGGGGCCGCTGTGGCTACCGAGCCTACGCCCGCCGTCCAGGCGGCGGACGGTCCGTCCGCGATGCGGTCACGCGGGCGGGCCGTCCGGGCGCGGGTCGGGCCGGGGTGCGGGTCAGGCGGGGTGCGGGTCAGGCGGGGTGCGGGTCAGGCGGGGCGCGGGCCGTCCGGGCGCGGGTCAGGCCGGGGTGATCCCCACCGCCAGTTCCAGGACGTAGGGCTCGACCACCCGGCCGTCCGGGAACTCGGCGATCATCGCCTGCCGCTCGACGGCCAGCACCGGTTCGCGCTCGGCGGGGGAGAGCGCGGCCATGAACGAGCGGGAGACCAGGTCGTCGAGCACGTGGTCGACGGTGATCCGCCGCTCCCAGCGCAGCACCGCGCGTTCGACCCTCAACCCGGCCGGGGCCAGCAGGGCGGTGAACTCGGCGATCC
Organism: Kitasatospora sp. NPDC088264; assembly: GCF_040685715.1. NCBI lineage: Bacteria > Bacillati > Actinomycetota > Actinomycetes > Kitasatosporales > Streptomycetaceae > Kitasatospora > Kitasatospora sp. NPDC088264. The sequence continues at coordinate 12,395 of NZ_JBFBIR010000066.1, read as the reverse complement.
GGCCGTAGCCGTGGTAATTGGGCAGCACGGCGCTCAGCCGCTCCACCCGGGCCCGGACCCAGGGCACGGTCTCGTCGTGCACGTTCCACCAGACGGCGAGGGCGCCGCCGGGCCGCAGCACCCGGATCGCCTCGGGGATGGCCCGTTCGGTGCGGGTCCAGTGGAAGGACTGGGCGTAGCTGATCAGATCCGCGGAGTCGTCGTGGAACGGCAGTTCGTCACCGCCGGCCCTGACCAGCGGCAGGCCCGCCGAGGAGGCCAGGAACTGGGCGGCCATGCCCGCGTTGGGCTCCACCGCGACGACGTCGGCGCCGCGCGCGGCCAGCAGCCGGGTGGCGATGCCGGTGCCGGCGCCGACGTCCAGCACCCGGGCCCCCTTGAGGCTGCGACCGGACAGCCGCTCCAGCGCCTCGAACAGCCCGTCCGGGTAGCCGGGGCGGGCCCGGTCGTACTCGGCGGCGACCCCGCCGAAGCTCTCGGCGATCTCCCGGAAGTCCTGTTGATCCGTCATCTCTCCCCTTACGCAAGGAAGTTCGCACCCAGCCGGGCACGGCTCCTCAGCGTACGCGCGAGGGGGTGGCCAGGTGCAAGCGGGTGAAGGCGAGCGCCTCGGCCAGGTCGGCCTCGCGTTCGGCGGGGGACGCGGAGCGGCGGGTGTTGACCTCCAGCACCACGTGGCCGTCGAAACCGGTACGGGCCAGGTGCTCCAGCAGTTCGGCGCAGGGCTGCTTGCCGCGGCCCGGGATCAGGTGCTCGTCCTTGCCGGAGCCGCTGCCGTCGGCGAGGTGGATGTGGGCGAGCCGGTCGCCCATCCGCTCGACCATGGCGAACGCGTCGATCCGGGAGGTGGCGACGTGCGAGAGGTCGATGGTGAAGTGCCGGTACTCCTCGTCGGTGACGTCCCAGCCCGGGGCGTAGGCCAGCACCTCGCGGTCGCGGTAGCGCCACGGGTACATGTTCTCCACCGCGAAGCGGACGTCGGTCTCGCCCGCCATCCGGTTGATGCCCGTCACGAAGTCCCGGGCGTACTGGCGCTGCCAGCGGAACGGCGGGTGGACCACGACGGCGCTCGCACCGAGCTTCTCGGCCGCCGCCCGGGCCCGGACCAGCTTGGTCCACGGGTCGGTGGTCCACACCCGCTGGGTGATCAGCAGGCACGGCGCGTGCACGGCCAGGATCGGCAGCTGGTGGGCGTCGGAGAGACGGCGCAGGGCCTCGATGTCCTGGCTGACCGGGTCGTTCCAGACCATCACCTCGACCCCGTCGTAGCCGAGCTTGGCGGCCAGCTCGAAGGCGACGGCGGTGCCCGCCGGGTACACCGACGCGGTGGACAGGACCACCTTGGTGTCGGGGATGTGCAGGGCCGGGTGCGAGGGCAGCACCAGCCGGTCGGTGGTGCGCAGCAGCGGCGGGCGGGCGGCGTCGCGGCGGGCGGCCTTGACCGAGCGCACCGACTGGACGGCGGCCTTGGCGGCGCCGGCGGCCCGGGCGGTGCGGGTCTCCCGGGGGGCAGCGGTCGCGGCGGCCTTCCGCGTTCCGGACTTCCTCGCTTCGGGCTTCGTCCCCGCGGGCTTCGTCCCGGCGGGCTTGCTCACTTCGGACTTCGTCCCGACAGACTTCGTCCCGGCGGGCGTCTTCGCCTCGGACGCGCCTCCCGCGGGCTGCTTCGCCTCGGGCGCGGACGGCTTCTCGGTGGCCTTGCGCGCGGCGCTCTTGCGCCCGGTGCGCCGGGCCGCCTCGACGGCCTTCGCGGCCTGCGCCCCGGTGGCGCCCTTGACGGCCTTGCCGAGTTTGCGGCGCGGGCCGTCCGGCCGCGGCTGCCCGTCCCCAGGAGCGCGGCCCTCCCGCGTCCCGTCCTCGCCCGCTGGTTGCGCCACGGGAGACAGCGTAAGCGGACCGCGCTCCGAACGGGACCGGATCCCCGGCCGGCCCCGGCGGGAGCCGCCGGACGGGCCATGGGGCCGACGGTGTGGAGCCCTGCGGCGCGGGGGCCCTACGGGGTGAGGGCCGGGCGGCGGCGGTCGGCGGAGCCGTCCATGGCGTCCAGGCGGCGCAGGATGATGCCCTCGCGCAGCGCCCACGGGCAGACGTCCAGCTCGTCGAGGCCGAACAGGTCCATCGCGGCGTCCGCGACCAGCGCCCCGGCCAGCAACTGCTTGGCGCGGCCCTCGGAGACGCCGGGGATCCGCGCCCGCTCCTCGACGGTCATCGAGGACAGTCGCGGCAGCCAGGCGGACAGCCCGCTGCGGGTGAGCCGACGGTCGGCGTACGGGCCGGCGTCGGCGGGGGCGGCGCCGGTCATCCGGGCCAGCTGCTTGAAGGTCTTGGAGGTGGCGACGGCGTGCTGCGGCGCGCCGAGCCGGGCGACCTCGCCCGCGACGGTGGCCATCTCGGCCCGGATGTGGCGTCTCAGCCCGCGCAGCCCGTCCGGGTCGGCGACGTCGCCGGGCAGCCAGCGGGCGGTGAGCCGGCCGGCGCCCAGCGGCAGCGAGCAGGCGACGTCGGGCTGCTCGTCCAGGCCGCAGGCGATCTCCAGCGAGCCGCCGCCGATGTCCAGGTTGAGCAGTCGGCCCGAGGACCAGCCGAACCAGCGCCGGACGGCCAGGAACGTGAGCCGGGCCTCGTCCTGCCCGGACAGCACCCGCAGCTCCACCCCGGTCTCCGTGGCGACCCGGCGCAGCACCTCCTCGCCGTTGGCGGCCTCCCGGACGGCGGAGGTGGCGAACGGCAGGATGTCGACGACCCCCTTGTCCTCCGCGACCCGCAGCGACGAGGCGATGTGGCCGACCAGCCGCTCGACGCCTGCCTCGCTTATCGCGCCGTCGCCGTCGAGCAGTTCGGCCAGCCGCAGTTCGGCCTTGTGCGAGTACGCGGGCAGCGGGGCGGCACCCGGATGGGCGTCCACCACGAGGAAGTGGACGGTGTTGGAACCTACGTCGAGTACACCGAGTCGCATAACTCTCCACGCTACGCGATCCGGCCCCGGGCGAAACCGGTCTCGACCGTCTTCACACCGGTCCCGGCCGTACCCCGCCTCCGGCGACCGGACGCATCAGGCCGCCTCCGGCGACCGGACGCATCAGTGGCCGCGCGGTCCGGCCCGGCGCTCGGGGCGGCAGTTGGTGTCCACCCAGCGGCGGGCCCGGCCCGGGGTGTCGGTGATCAGGCCGTCGGCGTCCCGGGCCGACATCAGCTGCCAGGACTCCTCGTCGTCGAGCGTCCAGACGTACACCTCGCGGCCCGCCTTGCGCTCGGCGGCGATCCGGGAGGCGCTGGCCAGCGCCGCGTCCAGGGCGATGCCGCGCAGCGGCAGGTCACCCGGGTCCTCGGCGATGGCGGAGCCCTGGATCAGCACGACCGGCAGGGCGGGCGCGGCGGCGTGGGCCTGGCGCAGGTGCTCCGCCGAGAACGAGTAGAGGACGACCCGGGCACCGCTGGCTGCGGCGATCCGGGCGATCCGGGTGACGTCCTCGGCGCGCTGCCACTTGATCTCCATCAGCAGGGTGGCGTTGCTGTCGGAGAGGCGCTTGAGCAGTTCCTGGAGGGTGGGGACGGGCTCGGTGGGGCCGGGGCCGACGGTCACCCGCAGGGCGGCGATCTGGGCGGCGGTCAGGTCGGCGATGGCGCCCTTGCCGTTGGTGGTGCGGTCCACCGTGGGGTCGTGCATCAGCACCGGGACGCCGTCCCTGGTGGTCTGGACGTCGGTCTCCAGCCAGTCGGCGCCCTGGTCGAGGGCGGTCTCGAAGGAGGCCATGGTGTTCTCGGGGGCGTTGCGCGGGGCGCCCCGGTGGCCGATCACCACCGGGGCGTCGCACAGCGGAGCGGCGGCGGCCGACCGGGCCCGCAGCGCGGGCGCGGAGGCGCACCCGGCGGCCAGGACCGCGAGGGCGGCGAGGACGGCCGTCTGGGCGGCGCGGGGCGAGGCGGTCACGGCTCGGTGCTCCAGTGGTGATCCGGGGTGTTCCAGGGCATCCAATACGGGTCAACGCGAGATCATCAAACTGATCTGACAACCCGACAGTGCCGCCCGGTTCCCTCCAGCCTGCGGTCGGCCGGCGGCCACCGGCGCCGCGGCGCACCCCGGATCACCCGGACGGGTCCGGGCAGGCCGCCCCGAAGGCTCTACCCTTGCCGGGTGGCACCAGCAGAAACGTCCAAGAAGAAGTCCAAGGCCTCCCCCGCCCCCGTCGACCTGGCGATGCCAACCCTGCGCGGCGAGACTCCGCTCGGCGGGATCCCCCGTGACGAGGTCCCGCTCGACTTCCCGCGCGCCTGGGTCGAGTTCGCCGACCCCGACGACGAGGAGCAGGTGTTCCGCTGTGACCTCACCTGGCTGACCTCCCGCTGGGGTTGCGTCTTCGGCCAGGGCTGCCACGGCATCCGCGAGGGCCGCGGCGAGTCGGACGGCTGCTGCACGCTGGGCGCGCACTACTCGGACGAGGACGACGAGAAGCGCGTCCTCGGCCACGCGAAGCGGCTGACGCCCGAGCTGTGGGAGAACTTCGCGCACGGCACCGACGCCGCGGGCCGGATCACGTCCGACGGCGGCGTCACCATGCTCGACGAGGACGGCGACCGCCAGACCCGCCGGGTGAACGGGGCCTGCATCTTCGTGAACAGCCCCGGCTTCGCGGGCGGCGCCGGCTGCGCGCTGCACGCGCTGGCGCTCAAGGAGGGCCGGGAGCCGCTGGAGACGAAGCCGGACGTCTGCTGGCAGCTGCCGGTCCGCCGCACCTACGACTGGATCGACCGGCCGGACGACACCCGCTACCTCCAGGTCTCGATCGGCGAGTACGACCGCCGCGGCTGGGGCCCGGGCGGCCACGACCTGCACTGGTGGTGCACGGGCAGCCCGGCGGCGCACCAGGGGCCGGACCCGGTGTACGTCAGCTACCGCCCCGAGCTGACCGAGCTGATGGGCAAGGCGGCGTACGACGTGCTGGCCGACCTGTGCGCGGAGCGGATCGCCACCAAGGGCGACCGCAAGGTGGCCCCGCACCCGGCCGACCCGGCCAAGCGGCCGAAGAAGGGCTGAGCCCGCGAAGCACCGGGCCCGCGCGGGCCCGGCCCGCGAAGGGCCGGGCCCTACTTGTCGATGTCCCCGACGACGAAGAACATCGACCCGAGGATCGCCACCATGTCCGCGACCAGCGTCCCGGGCAGCAGCTCGGTCAGCGCCTGGACGTTGTTGAAGGACGCCGAGCGCAGCTTGAGCCGCCACGGCGTCTTGTCACCGCGCGAGACCAGGTAGTAGCCGTTGATGCCGAGCGGGTTCTCGGTCCAGGAGTAGGTGCTGCCCTCGGGGGCCTTGAGCACCTTGGGCAGCCGCTGGTTGACCGGGCCGGGCGGCAGGGTGGCGATCTTGTCGAGGCAGGCGTCGGCGAGGTCCAGCGAGTTGAGGGTCTGCTCCAGCAGGCACTCGAACCGGGCCAGGCAGTCGCCCTCCTCGCGGGTGACCACGGTGAGCACCTGCCGCAGTTCGTCGGAGCCGTACGCGAGGTAGGGCTCGTCGCGGCGCAGGTCGAAATCGAGGCCGCTGGCGCGGGCGATCGGCCCGCTGACGCCGTACGCCTCGGCCTGGGCCCGGGTGAGGGCGCCGACGCCGGCGGTGCGGGCACGGAAGATCTCGTTGCCGAGGACGAGGTCCTCGAAGACCGGCAGCTGGGAGCGGACGGTGGCGACGGCGGTGCGGACGCGGCCGAGCCAGCCGGCCGGGATGTCCTCCTTGAGGCCGCCGACCCGGTTGAACATGTAGTGCATGCGCCCGCCGGAGGCCTCCTCCAGGACGTGCTGGAGGTCCTCGCGGGCGGTGAAGGCGTGGAAGATCGGGGTGATGCCGCCGAGTTCCAGCGGGTAGGAGCCGAGGAACATCAGGTGGTTGAGCACCCGGTTGAGTTCGGCGAGCAGGGTGCGGATCCACACCGCCCGCTCGGGCACCTCCATGCCGAGCATCCGCTCGACGCCGAGGACGACGCCGAGCTCGTTGCCGAAGGCGGAGAGCCAGTCGTGCCGGTTGGCCAGCATGATGATCTGCCGGTAGTCGCGGGCCTCGAACAGCTTCTCCGCGCCCCGGTGCATGTAGCCGATCACCGGCTCGGCGGTGATGATCCGCTCGCCGTCGAGCACCAGCCGCAGTCGCAGCACGCCGTGCGTGGCGGGGTGCTGCGGGCCGATGTTGAGCACCATGTCGGTGGTGCCCGCCTCGCCGGTGAAGTTCTCGGCTCCCGCCCCGATGCCGACCGTGGTCTCCCTCATGAGGTCAGAGTCTGCCACCCCGGCAGGGCGGCCAGGGCCTCCGGTACCGGCATGCGGACGGCCTGGGCGAGCCAGCCGAAGGCGCCGAGCCCGGCCGGGTCGGTCAGTTCGGCGCCCTCGCCGGCCCCGCCGAGCGCCCGCAGGTAGCCGGCCGGGTCGGTGGAGGCGAGCGCGAGCGGCGGCCGGGCGCCGCTCACGCCGAGGGCGCGCAGGGCGTCCCGCTGGGTTGTCCACAGGCTGTGGAGGCCGGGCGCCGCCGCGGAGTCCAGGGCGACGTGCGCGGTGACGTCGCAGGAGCCGTCCGGCACCGGCGACACCTCGCGGCCGCCCCGGAAGCCGGTGAGGGTGCCGAACAGCGGGCGCCGGTCGGCGGTGTGCCCGTAGTCGACGGCGACGGCCAGGCCGCGCTCCAGCCCGGCGACGGCCCGCGCCCAGGCGGCGTCCCGGGGGCCGCCGAACTCCACGAAGTCCCCGGGGTGCCCGACCGGCCACCAGCGCTCGGCCCAGGCCGCGTCGGCCGCCGAGGCGGGCCCGCCGAGCCGTTCCCCGCCGGTCGCGGTGTCCACCTCCCAGTAGCGCAGCACCCCGTCCTCGTCGACCTCGCCGACGTCCAGCGGCACGTTGTCCAGCCATTCGTTGGCGAACAGCAGCCCGGTGAGGCCCCGCGGCACCTCGTCCGTCCACAGGGCTGTGGACGGCAGGCCCGCCGGGCGCCGCGCGATCTCCACGCCGTACGGGCGCAGCCGCGCCAGCACCTCGCCGGGCAGTTCGGCCAGCACCCCGGTGAGCAGTTCGCCGCGTCCGGCCCCGACGTCGACGAGGGCCAGCTCCTCCGGACGGCCCAGGGCGGCGTCAACCTCCAGTAGCAGCCGGGCCACCGCGCGGGCGAACCTCGGCGAGGCGTGCACCGAGGTGCGGAAGTGCCCGGCGGGGCCCTCCGGCCTGCGGTAGAAGCCGCCGTCCGGGTCGTACAGGGCCTGCTCCATGGCGGGCGCCCACCGCATCCAAGTCATAGCGCGGGACGCTACCCGGAGCCGGGCGCGCCCTCCCCACCGGTACGGTGCGTCTCCGACCTACGGAGTAGGACGGATCGCCCTACCGGCGGACCTGAACACGCCAGGTGACTGCCTAGGCTGGAGACGTGCATCGACTCAACGCCTGGCTCCGCCGTCACCCCGTGGTGGTCGACGCCGCCTGGGCTGCGATGGTGCTCTTCGCCAGCCTGCTGCCGAACGACAGTTCCAGCGACGGCTGGCGCTTCGACGCACAGATCCTGATCGCGGTGCTGCTGCCCGCGCTCATGGTCTTCCGCCGACGCTTCCCCGACGTCACCGTGGCCGCCGCCACCGGCCTGGGCCTCGGCCAGGTGGCCGCCGACGTCCTCCCGGCCGCCTCCTCCATCGCCTACCTGGTGTTCGCGTACACCGGCGCCGCCTTCGGCCAGAAGTGGACGTCCCGGCTGGCGCTGGTCGCCGGGCTGGCCGCCGGGCCCCTGGTGTTCTGGCAGCTCCACCCGCTGAAGACGGTCTCCAACGGCGCCGGGGACTTCCACACCCGCCCGTACTCCTTCGGCGAGGCGGCGCTGATCACGCTGCTGATGAGCACCCCGTTCATCCTGTGCTGGGCGTGGGGGCGGCTGACCAGGGTGCGCCGGGCCTACCTGACCGAGCTGGAGGACCGTGCCGCCCGGCTGGAGCGCGAGCGGGACGCCCAGTCCAAGGTGGCGGTGGCCGCCGAGCGTGCCCGGATCGCCCGCGAGCTGCACGACGTGGTCGCGCACAACGTCTCGGTGATGATCGTCCAGGCCGACGGCGCCGCGTACGTGCTCGACAACTCGCCGCAGCAGGCGAAGGAGGCGCTCGGCACGATCGCGTCCACCGGCCGGCAGGCGCTGGTCGAGATGCGCCGCCTGCTGGGCGTGCTGCGCACCGCCGACACCGCCGAGGAGTACGTGCCGCAGCCGGGCGTCGAGGAACTGCCGGAGCTGCTGGAGCAGGTCCGCACGGCCGGGCTTCAGGTGGACTACGCGACCTCCGGGCATCCGCGCGAGCTGCCGCGCGGCGTCGAGCTGACGGTCTACCGGATCGTCCAGGAGGCGCTGACCAACGTCCGCAAGCACGGCGGCCCCGACGTGCACGCCCGGGTCGCGGTCGACTTCGGCGAGCGCGAGCTGGCCGTCCTCGTCGAGGACGACGGCCGCGGCAGCACCGACGAGCAACTGGCCACCGGCGGCACGGACGGCCTCGGCCACGGCCTGATCGGCATGCGCGAGCGGGTCGGCATGGTCAGCGGCAGCCTCGACGTGGGCCCCCGCCCCGGCGGCGGCTTCCGGATCCGCGCCATCCTGCCGCTCAAGGCGGCCCACTAACCCCCCGGTCCCCCCGACGCCCCCTGAAGGAGCCACCTTGACCATCCGCGTGATGCTGGTCGACGACCAGGAACTGCTGCGCACCGGTTTCCGGATGATCCTGCAGTCGCAGGGCGACATCGAGATCGTCGCCGAGGCCGGCGACGGCGCCCGGGCCCTGGAGCAGCTGCGGCACACCGAGGTGGACGTGATCCTGATGGACGTGCGGATGCCGCGCCTGGACGGGGTGCAGACCACCCGCCGGATCTGCCTGGCCGAGGACGGCAGCCCCGTGCCCAACGCCCCGCACGTGCTCATCCTGACCACCTTCGACCTGGACGAGTACGCCTTCGCCGCGCTCAAGGCCGGCGCCAGCGGCTTCCTGCTCAAGGACGTCCCGCCGACCGAGCTGGTGGCCGCGATCCGCGCCGTGCACGGCGGGGACGCGGTGGTCGCGCCGACCACCACCCGCCGCATGATCGACCGCTTCGCCGAGGTGCTGCCGACTCCGCAGAGCGCGCCCGGCGCGGACGCCCTCGGGCCGCTGACCGAGCGGGAGCGGGAGGTGTTCCTGCTGGTCGCCCAGGGGCTGTCGAACGGCGAGATCGCGGCCCGGCTGGTGCTCTCCGAGGCCACCGTGAAGACCCACGTCGGCCGGATCCTCGCCAAGCTCGGCCTGCGCGACCGGGTCCAGGCCGTGGTGCTCGCCTACGAGGCCGGGCTGATCCGGGCCGGGGCGACGGACTGAGCGCCCCCGGGCATCCCCGGGCATCCCCGGGCATCCCGTGGAGCACCCCGTGGAGGACCGGCTGAGCGCCCGTAGAATGGGCCGGTACGTCCGGTACCCGAAGAGGACCGGAACGAGGAGCTAAGGACGAGGGCCGGGCCGTGAACACGTCCGACAGTGCCGACCACGCCGCCGACGGCGGGTTCGCCCCGCTCGCCGACGGCTTCGGCGATCCGAGCCACCTGAACGACCCGAGCTACCCGGGCTACGCCGACGACCCGACCGACCCCGGCAACCGCCCGGCCCGGCTGGCCGTCGGCGTGGTCGGCACCGGCCGGGTCGGCCCGGCGCTGGGCGCCGCCCTGCAGCTCGCCGGGCACACCGTGGTCGCCGCCTCCGGGGTGTCCGCCACCTCCCGCCGCCGCGCCGAGGCGCTGCTGCCGGGGGTGCGGATCGTCACCCCGCCGCAGGTGCTGGCCGCCGCCGACCTGGTGCTGCTCACCGTGCCGGACGACACGCTGGCCGACCTGGTGGCCGGCCTCGTCGCGACCGGCGCCGTCCGCCCCGGGCAGCTGCTGGTGCACACCTCCGGCGCGCACGGCGTCGGCATCCTGGAGCCCGCCACCCTGGCCGGGGCGCTGCCGCTGGCGCTGCACCCGGCGATGACCTTCACCGGCACCTCCGTCGACCTGGACCGGCTGGCCGGCTGCCCGTTCGGGGTGACCGCCCCCGAGGAGCTGCGGCCGGTCGCCGAGGCCCTGGTGGTGGAGATGGGCGGCGAGCCGGAGTGGGTGCCTGAGCAGGTCCGCCCGCTCTACCACACGGCCCTCGCGCACGGCGCGAACCACCTGGTCACCCTGGTCGCGCAGGCGATGGACCTGCTGCGCACGGCCGGCGTCGCCGAGCCCGGCCGGCTGCTCGGCCCGCTGCTCGGCGCCGCCCTGGACAACAGCCTGCGCTCCGGCGACGCGGCCCTCACCGGCCCGGTCGCCCGGGGCGACGCGGGCACCGTGCGGCGCCACCTGGCGCAGCTCAGTACGGTGTCCCCGGACATCCCGGCGGCCTACCGGGCGATGGCCCGCGCCACCGCGCAGCGGGCGCTCGCCAACGGGACGATCGACGAAGCGTCGGCGGCGGCGCTGCTGGACGTACTGAACGAGGAGAATCGCTAATGGCACGCGGAAAGCAGCCGGTCAGGACCCAGCGGGCGCCGAAGGTCCACCGGGCCGTCGTCACCCGCACCGTGGACGACTTCGAGGCCGCGTTCTGGCCGGACGAGCGCCCGGTCGACAACGCCGTCGTGATGACCATGGGCGCGCTGCACGAGGGCCACGCCGCGCTGATCCGGGCCGCCCGCAAGCAGGTCGGCCAGGAGGGCCGGGTGGCGGTGACGGTCTTCGTCAACCCGCTGCAGTTCGGCCCGGCCGAGGATCTGGAGCGCTACCCGCGCAGCCTGGACGAGGACGTGAAGCTGGCCGAGGAGAACGGCGCCGACGTGGTGTTCGCGCCCTCCGTCGACGAGGTGTACCCGAACGGCCGGCCGCAGGTGCGCCTGTCGGCCGGCCCGATGGGCGAGCGCTTCGAGGGCGCCACCCGCCCCGGCCACTTCGACGGCGTGCTGACCGTCGTCGCCAAGCTGCTGCACATCACCGACCCGGACTTCGCGTTCTTCGGCGAGAAGGACGCGCAGCAGCTCGCGATCATCCAGCGGATGGTCGCCGACCTGGACTTCGACGTCGAGGTGGTCGGGGTGCCGACCGCCCGCGAGGAGGACGGGCTGGCGCGCTCCTCGCGCAACCGCTACCTCTCCACCGACGAGCGCGAGCAGGCCCTCGCCCTCTCCAAGGCGCTGTTCGCCGGCCGGGACGCCGCCGCCCAGGGCCCGAAGGCCGTCCGCGAGGCCGCCTCGGCCGTCCTGGACGCGGCCGAAGGCATCACCCTCGACTACCTCGCCCTGATCGACCCGCACGACTTCAGCGAAGCGGCGGACGACTTCCAGGGCGCGGCGGTGCTGGCCGTCGCCGCGAAGGTGGGTTCCACCCGCCTGATCGACAACGTCCACGTCATCTGCCGCTAGGCAACCGGCCACCCGGCACGGAACCGTTCGGCAAGAGCTCCCCTTTCAGGCATGCACTCACAGGAGGCGTGACCCGCAATGCTCCGCACCATGCTCAAGTCCAAGATCCACCGGGCCACCGTGACCCAGGCCGACCTGCACTACGTCGGCTCCGTCACGGTGGACGAGGACCTGCTCGACGCCGCCGACCTGCTCCCCGGCGAGCTGGTCCACATCGTCGACATCGACAACGGGGCCCGGCTGGAGACCTACACCATCGCCGGCCCGCGCGGCTCCGGCGTGATCGGCATCAACGGCGCCGCCGCTCGCCTGGTCCACCCCGGCGACCTGGTCATACTCATCGCCTACGGGCAGATGGACACGGCCGAGGCCAAGGGCTACGAACCGAGCATCGTCTTCGTGGACGAGCGGAACCGGATCACCGGCCTGGGCGGCGACCCCGCCGAGGCCCCGGAGGGCACCGGACTGCTCCGCGGCGACGGGGCGTACGGTGACGGCAACGGCGCGGCCCCGACCGCCGCGCGCTGAAGGAGCCACTGACGCCATGTCCGCCACGCACCGCCTCACCGCCCCGGCTCCCGGCTGGACCGCCACCACCGACGTGGTCGTGGTCGGCTCCGGGGTGGCCGGCCTCACCGTCGCCCTCAACGCCCGCAAGGCCGGCCTGCGGACCATGGTGGTCACCAAGGCGATGCTGGACGACGGCTCCACCCGCTGGGCCCAGGGCGGCATCGCGGCCGCCCTGGGCGAGGGCGACACCCCCGAGCAGCACCTGGACGACACCCTGGTGGCCGGCGCCGGGATCTGTGACGAGGAGGCCGTGCGCACCCTGGTCACCGAGGGCCCGGACGCCGTCCGCCGGCTGATCGCCGTCGGCGCCGCCTTCGACCGCGGGCTCGGCCTGTGCACGCAGCCGCACGAGGTCGGCGGGATCGGTGCAGTCGGCCGTCATCGCGACCGCCGTTCCGCCTGCCGCGCGGATCTCGCCG
>NZ_JBFBIR010000065.1:0-43972 GCF_040685715.1 Kitasatospora sp. NPDC088264 | reverse complement strand
CGGGCGGGTCCACCGAGGACGAACTGGTCGAGATGCTGGTCGACCGGGGCGTGGCGGGCATCGTCTTCGTCTCCGGGCTGCACGCCGACTCCACCCGCGGGGCGGGTCCCTCGGGCCTTCGGCCCTTCGTTCGCGATCGGCCGTTGGCCGATCGGCGGACCCGCTCCGCGTGTCCGTGCCCCGGCTTTGCCGGGGCGGCCGGCGCTTCGCGCGCGGCCTCGGACTGCTCCGCTTCGCTCCGACAGTCCGCAGTGGCTGACCTCTCATCATGGGCTTGAACTGGTCTTTTGGCTGATCTCACTACAGGCTGACTGGGAGTCAGGGGCGGGCCAGCCTTTTGGGCGCGGGCCGTCGGGTCACTCGTTCGGGCGTATCGAGCAGTTGGGACTGACGGCGAGTGGTCGGGTGCGCTACCCTGGCAGGGTGACTCTCCAGAGTGCGTGTATCAAGTCTAGCAGCTCCAGTAGATTGGAGCCATGGGAGACCGCATCCCCGCTCCGATGCTTCTCCGGGACCGACCGAAGCCGAATAGGTGTGGGTCCAGCCTGATTCTCCCGCGTGAATGCGCTTCGCTCATTCTAGGGGACGGTATCGCAAAGAACGGCCCGGCTGTATCAGAATTCCGGGCTTCAGGTTTTGGAATGGGGCCGGAGTCCCGGTCCGCGAGAAGACTGAGGGGAACGCACGTGAAGGTCGTCAAGCCGGAGACGGTGGCCACTGTGGAGATGGCCGGGGTGGAGCTGCGGGCGCACCAGGTGGAGGCGGTGGACGCCATCGTGCGGGGCCTGACGCCCCGTCCGGGAGGTGAGGGGCCGGCCTGCGTCCGGGGGCAGGTCGTCATGGCCTGCGGTACCGGCAAGAGCTTCGTGGGGGCGGTGTCCGCGCAGCGTCTGGCGCCGCGCGGGCGGGTGATCGTGGTGGTGCCGACGCTGGAGCTGGTGGCCCAGATGATCGGGTCCTGGCGGGAGGCCGGGCGGGGCGGGACGATGATCGCGGTGTGCTCGCTGGATGAGGCTGACCTGCCGTTGGGCGTGCGGGCGACCACCAATCCGGTCCGGTTGGCGTGGTGGCTGAGCGAGGCCGGCGAGCAGGAGCCGGTGACGGTGTTCTGCACCTACACCTCGGCCGGGGTCATCGCGGACGCGCACGACCTGGAGGTGGGGTACATCCAGCCTCCGGGGCGGTGGGACCTGATGGTCTGCGATGAGGCGCACCGGTCTTCGGGGGAGGCTCAGAAGGCGTGGGGGATCGTGCACCTGGACCACAGGATCCCGGCGGCCGGGCGGTTGTACATGACGGCGACGCCGCGGGCGTACGAGCCGCCGGCCTTCCGGGGTCGCCCTGACGCCTTCCAGCCGCTCAAGGGCGAACTCGTCTTCTCCATGGACGATTTCGACCTGTACGGGCCTGTTCTTTATCGCCTCTCGCTGGCGACCGCGGTGGACATGGAGCTGTTGGCGCCGTTCCAAATCCTGGTGCTGGAGCTGCTTGATCCCACGTCACACCCCGATCAGGCCGGGCGGGTGCCGATCCCGATGGGCGTCGGCGCGGGGGACGGCTCGGGCGAGGAGGGCGTGCGGCCGGCCCGCGTGGCGGCCGTCCAGGCCGCGCTGCTCAAGGCGGCCGAGGAGAACAACTTGAGCAAGGTGATTACGTTCCACAATCGCACCCTGGAAGCGCGCTATTTCGCCGAGACGCTTTCCCAGACGGCGGAGCGTCTGCACCGCGAGAAGCCGGAGCACTACCCGGCTTCGGTGTGGTCGGATTGGCTCTGCGGCGAGCATGAGGCAGAGTACCGGAAGTCCCTCATCGCGGAATTTGGTGCGGAGCTGGATTCCGATGGAAAGCCGATGGGACGGGCCATTATGGCGAATTGTCGAGTTCTGGGGGAGGGAATTGATATCCCGGCGGTAGACGCTGTGGCCCTGATCGACCCGCGCGGGAGCATGGTCGACATCGTCCAGGCGGTCGGCCGGGCACTGCGGAAGAAGCCCGGGGAGGGGAAGCTCGCGAGCCTGATCGTGCCGATCTTCCTGGGCCAGGGCGAGGAGCCGGGGGACCTGCTCACGTCCCGGTCGTACGGTCCGCTGATCCGCGTATTGGCCGCGCTGCGGGCCCACGACTCCGACCTGGTGGAGCAGCTGGCGGTGCCGCAGAAGTCCGGCAAGCGCACCAAGGGCCGCTCGGTGGCGCACCGCGAGGGCCTGGGTGCCGGCGGCGCGGGCGAGGGCGAGGAGGGGGCGTTCACGCTGCCGGTGAAGTTCACCGAGCCGATCGGCGCGGACGCCCTGGCGCTGTTCGTCCAGGTACGGGTTCTGTCGCCGCAGTCGCTGCTCTGGCGGCGGGGCCTGGAGGCCGCGCGGGCCTGGTTCGAGGAGCACGACGACCTGGTGGTCCCGGTGACCTGGGTGACCGAGGACAAGTTCCCGTTGGGGCAGTGGATCGCTGATCAGCGCCGCGAGTTCGCCGCCGGCCGCATGGTGGGCTTCCGCGTCGACCAGCTGGACGAGATGGGCATGGTCTGGTCGATGCACGAGCTGGCCTTCGAGACCGGGCTGGAGTACGCGGCCGCCTGGGCGGCCGAGCACGGGGGCAGCCTGGCCGCTCCCCTGGCCGCGGCCCAGGGCGGCTACCTGGTGGGCCGCTGGCTCTCCACACAGCGCTCTGCGGCCGGTCTGGAGCGCGGGCAGGCCGGTGCGCTGATGGACTCCCGCCGGGCCGCGCTGGAAGCCATCGACCCCCACTGGTGCCCGGCCTGGCCGATCCCGTGGCAGCGCCTCTACACCGCGGCGCGGCTGTACGCCGAGGAGTCCAGCGGGACGGTGAACTGGGTGGAGGAGATGGCCGACCACGTCACCTTCCAGGGCGAGGCGCTCGGCCGGTGGGTGCTGGCGCAGCGGGCCGGCTGGGCCGAGCTGACGGACGGGCAGCGCGAGCTCCTGGACGCCATCGGCATCGGGCCGGACGAAGCAGCGGTCGCGGCGCGGGCGGCGAAGGCACCGAAGCGCAGCAACGCGCAGCGCTTCGCGGACGGCCTGGCCGCCGCGCGGGCCTTCGTCGAGCGTGAGGGTCACCTGCGTGTCCCGCGCCCGCACAAGGAGCCCCTGGGCGAGGCGCTGGTCAGTCTGGGCACCTGGGTCCACAACGCCCGTGCGCGGCGCGCGAAGCTGACCGAGGAGCAGGTCGCCGAGCTCGATCAGCTCGGCATGGTCTGGGGCGGCTGACCCCGCTGTCGGATACGCCGCTGGCCCGATCCCTCTGCGGGGTCGGGCCAGCGGCGTATCCGGCGGTACTGGGCACCTACTCGCGGTCGGCCATGACATCGCGGACGTCGTCCCGCAGTCCGTTGACCTCGGAGCGGACGGCGTCGACGTCGAAGCCAGTCTCCAGCACCGCCTCGGTCAAGGCGAGCAAGGCCAGGGTGATCGCCCGATGGCCCGGATCGGTGACCTTCTCCACCGCGACCTTCGCCTGCCCCGCGTACTCCTTGGCCCAGTCGAGATGCTGCCGCTTTGCCACAACGCCCCCTTCGATCTCCGTATTGGTCTTCGACGCTACGTCAGTTGGCGCTCCATCTGGGTAAGTTCGCGAGTTTGTACCGAGCCTCTTCGCCGCTGGCACCGGTTCGAGCCGGGACACGCCGGGGGGCGGTGGGAGATCCCCTGGGGCGGAGCAGGTAATTTGCTCGGTATGACCATCTCAATCCCTGGCGAGCAACGCGAAAAGTTGCTTGTCAACATCACACCGCAGCTTCGCCGGAGACTGAAGGTCCGGTCGGCTGAGTGCGGAATGAACGTGCAGGACGCCGCAGAGCACGCCGTAAGCCGCTGGTACGAGACACCAGCTACCGAGACGGTGGAGACGACGGGCGCCAGGAGCTGGGGCGTGATGCTTCCGGGCGGCGGCCCGGAACGGTTCGCAGCAGAGTGCGCGACCCGGAGCATCACCAAGGTGCAGGGCTTCGCCCAGGCGGTCGAGCTGTGGCTGGAGGCCCACCCTTCGCCGGCGACCCCTCTGATAGCGCAGCCGGCGCAGCGCATCCTGGTGGCCAACCAGAAGGGCGGGGTGGGGAAGACCTTCGTGGCGAGCGGGCTGGCCCAGGCGCTGGCCGAGCTCGGCTATCGGGTCCTACTCATCGACTACGACCCGCAGGGGCACCTGACCTCCCGCCTCGGCCTGGATGGCATCGAGGACGGCGACGACAGCCTGCTGACCCACATGCTGGGCAAGAGCAAGCGCGACATCCGCGACCTGCTGATCGCCTTGGACGAGGAGCGATTCGGGCAGCGGCTGCACGTCCTGCCCGCCTGCGATGACGCCTTCCTGCTGGAGGCCGAGCTCGCGGTGATGCGTCACGGCCGGGACACCTGCCTGGAGCGGGCCCTGGAGAGCGTCGAACCGGACTACGACGTCATCATCCTGGACGGCCCCCCGAGCCTTGGCCTGGGCATGGACGTCGCCATCAACTTCGTCCGCCGGCGGGACGGCGAGCGGGCCAACCGGTCCGGCGTCCTCATCCCTGTCTGGGCCGACCAGTCCAGCCACAAGGCTTATCGGATGCTGAACCGCCAGATCGAAGCCGCCGTCGAGCTGAACCGCGTGACGATCGACCAGCTCGGTCTGGTCGTCAACGCCTACGACGCGCGCCGGGGCGCCACGGTCACCAAGAACTTCGACCTCTGGAAGGAGCGCTCCAACCCCTCGGTGATCGCGGTGTTCAAGGACCTCAAGGAGGGACGCGAGTCCGCGGACTACGCCATCCCTCTGCTCGACTACGCCCCCGACAGTGACCTCGCGCAGGCTATGCGCGACCTTGCCCTGGAGCTCTGCGCATGAGCAGCCGCACCCGACGTCCCGCCGAGTTCCCCCAGCATCGCGAGCCGCCCAAGGTGAAGACCCGGGCCGAAAAGGTCGCCGAGTTCGAGCTTCGCCAGGCGCAGGGCCAGTCTTCCGATGGCCAGCCCGAGCAGGGCCCGGTGGCGTCCGATGTCTCTCCCGTGCAGGCCGCGCTTGCCCTGGTGGAGATGGACCCGGAGGGCGTGGGCCAGGCCGTCATCGGCACCGACCCGCGGGCCGCGGCCATCGTCGCGGCGCGGCTGGACCCGGGCGCGGCCGTCGCTGCGGTGGCTGCCCTGGGCAACGCGCTTCCCGACCCATCCGAACTGGACGCGGTGGCCGAGGATGACAATTCGGAGCTGACGGAGGATCAGGTTCGACTGCGGGCCGCGTGCGACGGAGCGATCGAGGCGGCGCAGGGCGCGGCGGACGCCTCGGTGTGGACGATCGGCCGGGCTCTGGACGTGATGGCCAAGCAGCGACTGCACCGCAAGTCGCATCCGACGTTGGACGCCTATGTGCAGGACAAGGTCGGCAAGAAGTACCGGCAGACGAAGCGCTGGCGCGACGGGTGGCCCCTGGCCAATGCGGCGGTTGCGATGTGTCCAATTGGACACATCGCGCCGAACGAGGGCCAGGTGCGGGAACTGCTGGGGGCCGAGGAGAAGCACAGCCGGGAAGTGGCCGCCGAGCTGTATGCCGCAGTGGTAGCTGAAGCCGGCCAACAGGGCGCTCGTGTCACTGCCGTGATGGTGGCTGCCGCACGTGACGCACTACCGGACGCGCTCCCGCAGGATCGTGGGTCTGCCATGCAGGAGGCAGCTCAGGAAGCCGTACGCGCCAGTCTTCAGCAGGCGGGATCCACGAAGCCGCAGAAGGCCCGGAAGAAGGCTGCCTCTGTCCCTCCGGCCCGCAAGGAGCAGCAGTCCGGGGCTCCGGCGATGCCGTGGGGTGATCCGCTGGCGGTGTACCGGCTGCTGTTCGAGCACATGCCGGATCATCTGGATGACCTGACCGACCTCTTGGTCGAGAGGCTGCACCCGGACCAGGTAGCGGCTGCTGTCGGTTAGGCGCTGAAACGACGAAGAGCCCGTCCGGCTGATGCCGGGCGGGCTCTTCGTCTTTGGTGGGTCTGGTCAGTCGCTTGCGCCGGCCTGGTAGGTGGCGATGACGCCACCCAGGAGGTCGATGTCGCGGGCCTGGCCGATGAAGCGGCCGCCCCTGTCCCACAGGTGCCACCAGGTCCCGTCGGCGGGGGTGGTGACACTGGCGCAGATGTAGGGGCCGTACGGCAGCACCTGGTGGACGGTGGCGCTCGCGGGCATCGGCTCGTCGGCCGGGTCCTCCACGGTGGCGAGGCCGGCGGCGACCAGGAGCAGCTGCGGCTCGTCGGGGGTGGGGAGGTGGAGGTGGCCGGTGACCTGGACGTAGGTGCCGGCGGGGTAGGCGGCGGCGTAGTGGGCGCCGTCGCTGTCGTCGTCGCCGAGGCGCGGGTCGGGCAGCAGGCAGGTGATGAGGGAGTAGTCGCCCTGGTCGTCGGCGAGGGGGAGCAGCAGGCGCCAGCGCAGGACGGTGTGGCCGTCGGGGGCGGTGGACAGGCGCGGGCTCTCCTGGAGGTAGCCGTCCAGGGTGAGGTGCTGGGTGGTCATCGTGGTCCCTCGGGTCAGGCGGCCTGGGCGGCGGCGGGGGTTGTCGTGTGGGTGGCGGCGTGCTTGGCGCGGTCATCGTCGGCGAGGAGGCGCAGGTACTTGGTGCTGGTCCAGCCGCAGGAGCAGGTGGCTTTGTAGCCGGTGCGGCCGGTGCAGGGGTCGGCCGGGTCCTTCGGCTTGCCGCGGCTGTTGACCTTGTGGTCGCAGGTACTGCCGTCGGCGTGGACAGGGATGGTGCGCAGGGTGCGTCGGGCCATGGTCTGGGTGCTCCTCGGAGATGGGGCGGCGTCTGCACCCGGATGTGTCCAATTGGACAGATCCGGGTGCAGACGCCGGGGTGGTGGAGGGTCAGGCCGTGGCGGCGGTGCGGGCCTGGTGGTAGGCGTCGGCGACCGTGCGGGTGACGGAGCCGTGCTGGTTGCAGGGGACGCCGGCCTGCTTGGCCCAGGCGCGCAGTTGCTGCGGGGTGGGGTCGGCGGGCCAGGGGCCGGTGTAGTCGGCGGCCTGCGTGGGGGTGCCGGCGCGGGCCTGGCGCAGCTTGGTCCGCGCGGCGGTCAGCTGCTCCTCGAGGTGGCGGACTTCGGCCTCGGCTGCGGTGACGGCCTGGTCGCCGTCGCGGCGGGTGCGCAGCTGGGCGAGGCTCTCCCTGATGCGGCCGGCCTGGCCGCGCACGCCCTTGGCGGGGTGCTTCTCGGCCCAGGCGAGCAGGGCCTCGATCGAGTCGGCGGCCGGGCCGGTCGGGGTGGCCTTCGGCTTCACGACGACGTCCAGGTTGGGCCCGGCGGGCTGCTCGGCCAAGGTGACGGCCGCGGCGATCTGGTGCTCGGTCAGGCCGGTGGCGGCGGTGATCTCGATGACCGGCTTGCCGTCGCGGTACATCTCGGTGGCGGTGTCGATGGTCGCGGTGGTCATCCCTGCTCCTCCGGAGTGGCGGTGGCGGCGTTCTTCTTGAAGCGGCGCAGCGCGTTGCGGCGCTCGCCGGCCGTGAGTCCGGCCCAGATGGCCTCGCCCGCGAGCGTGGGGTTGGCGAGGGCCCAGGCGAGGCATGCGGTGCGGGTGCCGATCCGGCAGCCGTCGCACAGGCGCTTGGCCTCGGCGGTGCGCTCCTCGGCCTGGGCGCCCTCGGGCCAGAACGTCTCGGGGTCGACGTCGGCGCGGCGGCACGGCTCGTCGCCGCGCAGCGCCGGGTAGGGGACGTCGGCGTTGGCGGGCTGGAGCTTGGGGGCGCCGCCCGTGCTGGCGGGCTTGGTGTGGCCGTGGCCGGGCCGGGTGATGCCGATCGGGCCGCGGCGGGTGGCGGTCACCGCCGGGCCGCCGGGACGAAGCGGCGGAAGCGGTCGTGGCCGAGCCGGGTGTCCGCGGCGACGACTGGGGCGAGGAGCTGCTGGAGGGCACTGGAGGGGGCGGGACGCTCGGTGGTGGCGGGCTGGCCGCAGGACCAGCAGTCGGCCTCCTGGCCGGACCAGGTGGTGTCGCAGGGGGTGCACAGGAAGTGCCGGGCGCCGAAGCGGCGGGGCAGGCGCGGCAGGCGGGCCGGGCGGCGGTCGGTGACGGGGTGGGGACGCGGGCGGGTGTGACGGGCCATGATGGTGGGACTCCCTCATCTGATGGTGGGCGAGTTGGTGGGGCGGCTGCCGGGCCTGGAAGCGTTGGCAGCCGCCCCGCGTCATGCCTGGGTGCTGGTGGTCCAGGGGAGGGCGAGGCCGTCGCCGGCCGCGCGGGGGACCAGGTGGATGTGCAGGTGCCAGATCGTGGCCGAGGCTTCGGCGCCGATGCTGGCGATCAGGTTGCAGGGGCCGGCCTTCTGGGCGAGCTCGGCGGCGCGCGCTGGGCGCCGTGCGGGACGGGGCTGCCCGGGGTGACGGGGTAGCGCTGAGGAGTCGTCACGGTGTTCTCCTGGCGGTCGTGGTGTCGGCCGGTCGGCCGCGCCGCGCACCAGTCCGCGGCCCCGAGACCGGGGCGGGGCTGGTGGGCAGCGTCAGTGACCGGACGGTCAGGCGGCTGCGATGAGTGCGGCAGCGGTTTCCCAGCCGTGGTGCCAGGCTTGGTCAAGCTCGAACGACCCGCAGATCGGCGAGAGGCGCTGGTAGAACGCGCTCTTGCCCGTTGCGTCGGCAAGGCGGCGCAAGGGCTCACGCCTGTCCGCGATGTAGTGGGTGGAGAGCGACAGGGCCAGGGCTGCGGCGACTCGGCTGGGCTTAAGACGCAGGCCCAGCAGGCGCGAGCCGATCAGGAGCGCGCCGGCCTGGGTGGCGGTGTAGGTCAGGCAATGGTGTGCGCAAGCGAGCTGGCCCTGGCGGGTGCCATGCACGGTTTGAGCGCCGGTCTGCTCGTCACGGTCGATGACGGGGCTGGTGTCGGTGGCGCCCTTGATGCGAGCGCAGGTGTCGGTCTGGACCCACATATCGCCGATCCCCGCAGCCGCCCGCAGGAGGGCGTAGGCGGCGGCGAAGCGGGCGGCACGGTCGGTGGTGGCGGCGTTCATGGGTTAGTGCCTCCAGGACTCAGTGATCTGTCGGCCGGGCGGCCGCGCCGCGCACCACGGCGCTCCGCCCCCGCGGCCTGGCTGGCCGGGTGGGCGGAGTGCGGTGGTGGGCAGCGTCAGTGCCCGGTCAGACCGCGCTGTCGGCTGGTGCTCCCTTGAGGGCGGTGGCGAGGATGGCGGCGTGGTCGAACGCCAGCTGCTGCGGGAGGTCGTTCCACTTCCACCAGCGGGCGGTGCGGGCGTCGTCCCCGGCGGTGGCCGTGGTGGTGTCGGGGACGACGGCGAGGTAGGCGACGGTGACGTACCGGCCGCGCGGGTCGCGGCCGGGCTGGTCCCAGACGCCGAGCTGGAGCAGGCCGGCGGCGTCCACGCGGATGCCGGTCTCCTCTTCCAGCTCGCGGGCGGCGGCGGCCCGGCTGGTCTCGCCAGGGTCGACGTGGCCGCCCGGAAGGGCCCAGGCGCCCTCGAAGGGCGCCCAGCCGCGCTCGATCAGCAGGACCCGGCCGTCCGGGGTGGTGGCGACGACGTCGGCGGTGTAGCGGATGGTCTCGAAGGTCTCGGACATCTGGGCTCTTCTCTGTGTGGTGGTGCCGGCCGGGCGGCCGCGCCGCGCACCAGTCCGCGGCCCCGGGGCCGGGGCGGGGGCGGGGCTGGTGGGCAGCGTCAGTGACCGGACGTCAGCTGGTGGCGGGCGGGGCGCTGGAGTAGGCGGGCCAGGATGCGAGGGCGAGCAGGAGCGCAGCGATTCCGGCTGCGGTCCAGCGGCTGCCGGGGTCGGTGCCGGCCCAGACGGTGGCAGTCGTCACGGTGGCCCAGACGGACCAGGCGACGGCCCGGCCGGTCAGGCCGGTGCGGCGGGTCGCGCCCACCCACAGGAGCACGCCGGCCACCCACCAGCCAGTGAAGAGGGTGCCGGGCGCGAACGGGATCGAGGCCGAGTGCCCGGCGAGGTAGTGCGTGATGGGGTCGCTGACGACGTGCATCAGGCGGTCGGCCTGCTCCCACGGGCGGGTGGTCTGGGCCCAGTGGACGCTGCCGCGGCCGATGCGCAGGGCGAGGCCGAGCAGGGCGCCGAGCAGGGAGGCAGCGGCCCAGCCGACGCCAAGGACCAGGGCGACGGTGCCGAAGGCCGCCGCGGTGATGCCGAAGACGGTGGTGGTCTTGGCGGGGGTGCTCATGCCGTGCCATTCGATGCGGACGAAGCGGTCGACGTCGTCCAGGAACTCGCGGGCCGACTTGTACCAGGTGGGCTCGGGCTTGGCGGGCACGGTGGTCATGAGGTGCTGTCCTTCCGGGATGTGGTGGGCCCGGCCGCGCGCTGCGGCCGGGCCCGGAGGTGGCGGGGTCGGGTGAGGCGTCAGGTGGTGGGCTCCGACGGGCGCGACATCTGCGGCTGGGCCCACGGGTCGTCGGGGGCGGTCCGCAGCTCGTGGTCCGTGGGGAGGGTGATCTCGAAGGTGAAGTCCGGTGAGGCGTCGGAGTCAGAGTCGGGGTCCGCGTCGGCGTCCGCGCAGGACCAGGAGCAGTAGCGGCCCAGGACGCCGGTGCCGTAGTAGGGGGCGCCGTCCAGCGCGCACTCCGACTCGACCTCGTCCGGCCAGTCGCCGGGGCCGTCCTCCTCGTCCTCGGGGATGGTGAGGACGAACTCCGGCTCGATCGGGGCCAGGGTCTCGGGGGCGGGCTGCGGCTCGGGCAGGTAGATGCCGAGCAGGTCGTCGCCCGGGTCGTACGGGGGTGGCGGCGGGGGCTGGTTTCCTCGCAGGCGGGTGGCCAGGTCAAGCAGAGGTTGGAGGAAGCGGCGGGGGATGGCGGGGTGGGTCACGGGTTCTCCGGAGTCGTGGGGTCCTGGGTGCTGCGGTCGGGTGACCGGGCAGCCACGCCGGTCCCGGCGTCCCGCACCGCTGGGCGCGGTGCGGGGTCCGGGGCCGGCGGCAGCCGACCGGGTGTCAGATGCTGATGGCCTTGGGGGCGGTGATGTTGAGCGCCTGCGCGGCGGTGCCGGTGAGCGTCAGCGTCACCAGTTCGCGGGTGGCCTTGCGGCTGGCGAACTGGACGATGGCGGCCAGGACGTGGTCCGCGGACTCGATGCGGCCGGTGGCGACGGCGTACATGCCGACGCCGAGGTAGCCGAGGGCGTCGGGGCCGCCGGTGCAGCCCTCCTTGACGGTCACCTCCACCGAGCCGGACTCGTCGGTGAGGGTGAAGCGGACAGCGGTGCCGGAGCTGGTGGCCATGCGGGCCCGCTCGGTCACGATGCCGTCGACCGTGGCCATCGAGTGGGCCGGGGAGGTGGCGAGGCGGGTCAGGTTGTCGGTCATGGTTGGACTCCTTGTGTTGGTGTGGTGGGTGGTGGCGGATCAGCCGTCGATGCGGACGGGCATCAGGACGTGCTGGTAGGACTCGGTGGCCTCGCCGGTGCGGCCCACGATGCGGGCGGGCTTGTGCGGGTGGCCGAACTCGATCTGCACCTCGGTGGTGCCGGGCGACTTGAGGGCGTCGACCAGGTAGCCGGGGTTGAAGGCGATGACGTAGGTGCCGTCCTCGCGGGTGCCGTCGGCTTCGCCGTCGGCGTCGGCGGGGATGCGGTCGAGCGCCTGGGCGTCGTCCCCGGATCCGGCCTCGATCAGCAGCTCGCCGTCGGTCACGAACAGCCGGACCGGGGTGTTGCGGGCGGCGACCAGGGCGACGCGCTGCACCGCGGCGACCGCTTCGACCGCCTGCATGGTGACCGTCAGCGTGCGCCCGGAGCCCATCAGCGCGTCGACCTTCGGGAACTCGTGGGTATCCAGGAGCCGAGTCATGTATGAGCGGCCGCCGGGAACCGACAGGCCGAAGAGGCCGTCGGACCAGTGCAGGCGCAGGACGTGTTCGCCGTCGAGCGCGCGGGCGGCGTCGGCCAGGGTCTTGCCGGGGATCAGCGCGGTGTTCACCTCGGCGACCGCGGCGTCCACCGCCTGGTCGTCAGCGCCCTTGCGGCGCTTCTTCTTCGCGGCGGTGGGCAGCGTGCCGGACGGGTGGACGGTGATCTCGCGCCGGGCCACTCGGTAGCGGTCGGTGGCGGCCAGGACCAGCTGCTCGCCGTCCATCCGCAGCTGAATGCCGGTGAGGACGGGCAGGGTGTCGTCGCGGCCGACGGCGACGGCGACCTGGCCGACGGCCTCGGCGAAGGCGTCGGCGCCCAGGGAGGCGACGACCTCCGGCATGTCGGGCAGGGTCGGGTACTCGTCCTCGGGCAGCGTGGGCAGGGTGAACCGCGCGCTTCCGCAGGACAGGATCAGCCGGGCGCCGGCGAGCTCGAAGTCGACCTCGCCCGCCTTGGGGAGCTTGCCGCAGATGTCGTTGAGGAGGCGGCCGGAGATCAGCACCTGGCCGCCGTCGGCGATCTCGGCCGCCACGGTGGAGGTCGTGTAGACCTCTCCATCGCTGGCCGACAGGCTCAGGCCCTCGGGGCCGGTGGTCAGCAGCATGCCGTGCATGACGGGGAGGGGGTGGCGGGAGGGCAGGGCCTTGGCGGTGTAGGTGACGGCCTCGGCGAGGACGTCGGCGTGGGCGCGGAGCTTCACGGGAGTGCCTTTCTGCAGGCGGTGTGAGGTGTGGTCAGGCGGCCAGCACGGCGAGGATGGCGAGCTGCTCGCGCTCCTGGTGGTCGAGTTCGGAGCAGGGCAGGCAGCAGCCGAGCGAGCGCGGCACGCAGTACTCGTAGGTGGTGCGGCAGACCTTGCAGGTGCGCCGGGCCAGGTGGGCCTTGGCGAGGGCCGCGCGTCGGGCCGGGGTCATCGGGCGGACCGGCTTGGCGGCGGCGACGCGGTAGAGGTAGGCGACGCGCTGGCCGTTGCGGCAGAACATCTGCGCGACGACGTCTTGGCCGCCGGGGCGCAGGCCGAGCTTGCGGAGCTGGCGGCGGGTGGCGAGGCCGTCGGGCGCGTAGCGCCAGGGGTAGGTGGGCGTTCCGCCGTGGTGCTCGCCGCTCGGATCGAGGTCGACGGCGCGCACGGCGGGCCGTCAGTCGGTCTCGCCGGGGTGTTCCGGCTCGTCGTCGAAGAGCTGGTAGCAGTCGGGGTAGTTGTAGTCGGTCTCCAGGGCCAGGGCGCCGTCCCAGTGGGCCCACTTCAGCGGGAGTTCCTGGGTGCCGTCCCAGCCGGGGACGAGGATCAGCACGGGCGCGTGGTCGGGCAGGTCCGCCAGGAGCTCGCGCAGCTCGCCGACCGCGATGCGGGCGGTGCGCGGGGAGGCGCCGGGCAGGTGGCCGATGGTCGTGGCCGGCGTCTGGCCGGGCGGGGGCGCGGTGGTGCCGGGGTTGGTGGGGGCGGGGATCGTGATGGCGGTGACGGGTGCGGTGTCGGTGGTCACGGCTTCCTCCTTGCGGCCGGGCGGCCGGCCCCGTCACCAGGCGCCCGCTGGGGCGTGCTGGTGGCGAGGCCGGGCGACCGGTCAGCAGCTGAGCCGGATGTCCTCGGCCGCGACGTCGGCGACGTTGATGCAGTCGAGCGCCCGGGAGAGGAACGCCGGCTGGGCGGACGGCTCGGCGTGCAGGGCGTCGTTGAGGTACATCGCGGCCTGGCCCAGCTCCTCGCTCCAGTCGTGGAAGGTGAAGATGGAGAGGTTGTCGGCGGCGCTCTGGACGAGCTCGGTGAAGCGCTCGGGGGTGAAGCCGCCGTCGGGGATCTGGATGGCGGTGTCGTCGTCGCTGCTGGCGAGGTAGGCGATGTCCTTGGAGTAGCGGCGGATCAGGGTGTCGAAGGTGGTGGCCATGGTGACGTCCTTTCGCTGCGGTTCGGCCGGGCGGCCGGCCCCGTCGCCAGCACGCCCGTCGGCCGCGGTGCGGCGGGGGTGTGCTGGCGGCGAGGCGGACCGCCCGGGTCAGCGGCGGGGCCGGCGCTGGCGGGGCATCCGGACGCGTTTTCCGGCGACGGCCTGGACGTCGATGTTGATGCGGTTGTTGACCTTGCCGCTGCCGCCGGCGGCGCCGAGGGCGCGCAGCAGGACGACGCCGCCGAAGAGGATGCCGGCGAGCATGGCGAGGGTCTGGAGGACGGCGGCCGCGGCGATGAGGGCCTGGAGCAGGACGTACAGGCCGAAGGCGGCGCCGCCGAGGGCGCCGGCCGCGAGCACGAACTTGACCAGGCCCGGGGTGAGGTAGTCGGCCAGGGTCGGCGCGTACTCGTACTCGACCGGGGCGGGCTGCTGCGGCGTCGGGTAGTAGGGCGGGGCCTGCTGGTAGGCGACCGGCTGGGGCGGGGTGGCCGCGAAGTGGATGAGCTGGCCGTCGGGGCCGATCGCGGTCAGCATGCCGGAGGCCGGCATCGGGGCGGCGCCGGTCGGCAGGATCACGTACCCGGAGTTGAACGGGATGTTCGGCTGGGGGAGGAGTTGGGCGTTCTGGTGGTTCGGCTGCTCGGGGATGTAGGGGTGCGACATGATGGTGGTCCTTCCGGCTGGTTCGGGAGGTGCTGGCCGGTGGTTGAGACCGGTCGGTCCGGCGGCCCCTGGGTGCTTTCTTCATCCAGGGGCCGCTGGCGTTGTCGGGTTGTCAGCTCGGTTACGCGGAGTGCAGGTTGCGCGGCGGAGCGAGGTGGGGTTCCCGGAGCTCGATGGCGTCCCGGATGCGCTGGACGGTCGGGCGGGAGATCGCCGCGTCGGCGAGCCCGGCGCTCACGAGCGCGTCGCGCATCTCGGTCCACTGCGGGCGGCGCTTGAGAGCGTCGTACAGCGGGCGCACGCACGCCTGGCGGGAGAGCGCGAGCGCCTCGTCGCTCATGGCGCTCGCGTCGTGAGCGGGCACTGCCGCCGGGGCGCTCGCGGGCAGTGCGGGATGAGCGCTCACTGTCCCCCCACCTGCGATGATCGCGCGCTCATGCGAGCGTTCGCCGTGAGCGCCCTGTGCGGGGATCAGCTCGCCGAGAGCGCCGGGCTCGATGCCGGGACCTTCGGGTGAGCGCGGGGGGATCTGGTCGTGAGCGCCGCCGCTCTCCTCCGTGAGCGCTCCCTGATCGCCGGTCGCCGCAGCGGGTGCGGGGTGAGCGTCGGTGCCGTGGTCCATGAGCGCGTGGACTCGCCAGATGACGATCGGCACGACCATCGCGAGCGGGACGGCCAGGCCCCACTCCACCCGCCACGTTCCGTCACCGGTCTGGTGGACGCCGAGAAGGTGGAGCTCGGCGAGGAGCGCGGCGATCTGGCACAGGAGCATCACCAGGAGCGAGGTGACGATCTCCCTGCGGGCCTTGGCCCGGGTGGCTGCGATGACCCACACGTCGATGCAGACCGCGAGCAGCCAGGCCACCCGGTAGTCGACGCCGGCCATCACGGCCAGGTGGTGCTCGCCGTTTCCGGCGTACACCACCCCGGACCACAGGACGATCCGCGGCAGGAGCCTGGGGACTGCGAACTCCAGCCACCACCGCCACGCCTTGCGGACCTTGCCCTGCCGTCGGGCGGCCTCGGCGGCCTCACGGCGCTTCTGCTCGGCGCGCAGCGCGGCCAGGTCTTCCTGGGCCTGGTGGACGCGCTGCTCGGCCTCGCGGGCGCCAGCCTCGGCGGTGGTGCGGATCAGGTCCGCCTCACTCTTGGCCAGGTTGACGAGCCGTTCGGCCTCGGCCTCGGCCCGCCCTCGTGCCGAGGCCGCCTTGCGGGCCTCCTCGGCGACCAGGCGCTCGGCCTCCTGCCGCAGCTGCTTGACCGCTTCGTGGCCCCGCTCGCGCAGGCCGGCGGCCTGCCGTGCGGCCTGCTCCCGCAGTTCCTCGGTCTCGGCCTCGGTCTGCTCGCGCAGCCGGTCGGCCTCGGCCTGCGCCTGCTCCCGGATCTCGTCGGCCTCGGCGCGGGCCGAGTTCTCCAGGCGCTGGCGCAGCTCCTCGGCCTGCTGGCGCAGTTCCTGGGCCTCGGCTTCGGTGCGCTCCGCCATCTCCAGGGCCGCCTTGGTGGCGGTGGAGCGGATCCGCTCGGCGTCGGTGGCGGCGTCGGCGCGGGCCTTGTCAGCGGCGGCCAGGGCGTCGCGGCATGCCTGGTCGGCCAGTGCCCGACGGCCTGCCAGTTCCGTCTCGGCGTCGGCCTGGTAGCGGTCGACCCTGCTGCGGGTGCGGGCCAGCTGCTCGGCGGCGTCCTGGAGCTGCTCGGTGACCTCGGCGAGGTCGGCGGCGGCCTTGCGGCGGATCTGCCGGGCCTCCTCCTCGGCCTCCCGCTTGGTCCGGTCGGCGTCGTCGGCGGCACCGGCGATGATCTGCTCGGCCACCTTGCCGGCCGTCTGCGCGGCCTCGGCGGCGATGTCGGCCGCCACCGCGCGGGCCTGCTCCTGGGCTGCGGCAACGTGCTTGCGGGCGTCGTCGGCAGCGTCGGCCCGGACCTGGTCGGCGAGCTTCTCAGCGTCGGCGAGGACCTGCCGGGCGTGCTCGGCGGCGTCCTCGGTCAGCCGGTTCGCCTCGGTGCGGGCGCTGTCGGTGGCCTGCTCGCGCAGCTCCTGGGCGGCCTGCTCGGCGCCAGCGAGGATGCTGGCGACGCGCTCCTTGGCGTCGGCCAGCAGCTGCGCCGCGCTCTCGTCTGCGGCCCGGGTCAGGCCGTCGGCTTCCTCGGCCGCGACGGCGCCGGCGCGCTCCAGGAGGGCGGCTGCGTCGTCGGTGGCGAGGTCGCGGATGTCGGCGGCGCGGTCCCTGGCGTCGGCCAGAACCGGGTCTGCGGCGGGGCGTCCCGCCGGGGTCTCGGGGTCGCCGGCGGGGGTCGGGAGTGCGGCCGGGGCGGGCTTCTTGCGGGGGGTGGGGGGCTTGGCGGGGGCCGCCTTGCGGGCGGCCGCGGCGCGCCGGGTCGGGGTCCGGGTGGTGCTCACTGGTTACCTTCCGTGAGTGTTCGCGGGGGTGTTCGGCGAACAGTTCGCCAGGGACTTTTCGGTGCATTTCGGTCTGTCCGGTGCCGTACACCCGGGAATTCCCTTAAGGCCCCGGGGCCGCGCACTGTTCGGTGTTCGCCGCACAGAACGCGGGCCCCGAGTGTCACCATGAGTGACCGTCAGGTGAGGTCGGTCAGGGGCGAGCGGAGGATGTCGTAGCTGCCCTGACTGGTCTCCTCGTCGCGGGCGATGACCTTCGCGGCGGTCATCTTCTTGATCCACCGGTTGAACTTGGCGCGGCCGTTGCCCTCGATCAGCAGCCAGATGTCCTTGAGGTCGGAGGGCCCGAACTGGGTGCGGCCCTCGCGGATCCACCGGTCGAGCATCTGCTCCATCCGGGCCTCGCCCTCCTCGGTAGTGATCTGCTCGTCGCCGCCGGGGTGGCCGAGCTCGATCGCGCCATCGTCGCCGGGCTCCTCCACCTCGCTGTCGATGGTGAGGTGGTCGAACTCGCCCGGCTCCGGGTCCAGCGTGGTGATCGCGTCGAACATCTCGGTCAGCTCCTCCACCTCGTTGCGGGCCATCTCCTCGTCCATGTCCTCGATCTCCTCGATCTCCGGGGGCGCCTTCTGCAGCGTGACCACCGCGCCGTCGACCTGGCCGGGCAGCAGCGGGGTGTCGTACGTGGTGCGGTTGGCGTAGACGGCGCCGGCCGCCGTGGCGGTGACCTCGTCCAGCGGGGTGCGCCACTGGGCGCCGTCGGTGACGGCGTTGGCGAGCATCTCCGCCGTGGCGAAGGGGCCGCGCATGATGTTGGCCCAGCGCTCCTCGGCGGTGCCCAGACCGGCCAGGTAGGCGTAGCCGGGCTTCTTGGCACCCCATCCCGGGGAGGCTCCGGCCTCGATGACGTCGCCGGGCAGGACGAAGCCGGCGTCGCTGGCGTCCTGGAGGCCGAAGCACATCCCGCTGCCGTGGTTGGCGCGGGCGTCGGTGCTGATGTTGGTGTAGGTGGCGCGCTGGAGCGAGGTGACGATCCAGATGCCCGCCGAGCGGGCGGTGCGCAGCAGGTGGTCGTAGGCGGCCGAGTCGGAGGCGAAGTCGGCGGCCTCCTCGCCCCAGATGACCAGGAAGTTGATGCCGCAGCCGGGCCGCCAGGAGGCCAGGCCCTTGGAGGCGAGGTAGTTGGTGCGGGCGGTGATGACGTTCTTGAGGAGCTTGAAGAACTGCTTGGCCTTGGCCTCTTCGGTGATGAACCAGTCGATGCCGTGGCGCAGCGGGCCGAAGTCCTGCATGGCCTTGGTGGTGTTGAGGTACCAGACGGAGACCTCGGTGCGGGTGAGGATGTCGGCGACGATCGCCCGGCCCCACTGGGTCTTGCCGGCGCCGGTCATGCCCATCACCAGGAGGTGCTTGACGACGCCGTCCTCCAGGGCGGTGATGTCGATCTCGACGTCCTCGCCGTCGTCGTAGCGGCCGGCCCAGATGCGGGCGGCGGCGATCGACTGGCCGGGGGCGGTGGGGCCGCCCCAGCCGACGCCGGACACCAGGAGGTCGGCGACCTGGGCGCGGACGTAGACCTTGGCGGAGTCTTCCGGGTCGACGACCGCGGTCATCCGGCCCCGGCCCAGGCGCAGGACGGAGGCGAGCTGGGGGATCTTGCGGGCGAAGTCCTCCCCGGCTGCGCCTTCCTGCGCCACGAGGGTGACCGCGACGGTGCCCTTGCCGTTGGTGGTGGGTTCGCCCTCCACCTCGAACTTCGCGAGGCCGACGGCGTCTTCGACCTTGGCCCACTTGGCGCCCTTGGTGGTGGCGGTTTCCTTGCCTCCGCCGACCAGGCGGTGAATGTTGTTGGCCAGGCCGAGCACGAGTCCGCCGATCGCCCAGGCCGACAGCGACTGGGCGTTGAGGCCGGCCATCACGGTGAGGGTGGTGCCGGCGGTGATGGCGCTCGCGTTGGCGGTGTAGAGCTGCTTCTTGTTGGCGGGCAGCTTGGTGCCGAGCTTGAGCATGTAGCGGGTCAGGCCGTAGCCGCTGCCGGCGGTGGCGAGGACCGCGACGGACATGGTGGCCGGGTTCCCGGCGACCAGGCCGTGCGCGATGGCGGAGACCGTCATCGCGCCGGGGGCCATCGCCCAGGGCGCGACCCAGGGGGCCCAGCCCGGGGCCTGGCCCTCTTCGCGGCCGGCCGCGTTGCGGGTGGAGGTGCGGGGGGCGGTGTAGCGCTCGTTGCGGCGGGGTCGGCGTGCCATCAGGCGGCCCTGCCCTTGCCGTTGGTCTCAGTGATGGTGAAGCCGTCGGCCTTGTTGCGCTCGCCCTTGGCCTTGGCCTCGATCTCGGGCTTGACGAAGTGCTTGATGTAGGAGGAGTACATCTTGATCCCGGCCAGGCCGAAGATCTTGACGGCCTCGGCGCCGAGCTTGAGGTGGGCGCCGACCAGCTTGCCGCGGACCTTCGACTGGACGCCGAAGGTGAACCAGCGGCCCTTGTAGCGGCCCAGGATCGCGGCGATCACATCCGCGTCCATGGACATCCGCATGTAGAGCTCCAGGCCGATCTGCCGGGTGAGCTTGGCGTAGCGCATCAGGTCCTCGGAGGTCTTGAACTCGATCTTCGTGATCTCGGTGACCAGCTGCGGCAGGTTGCCGATGTCGGTCGGGGAGGCCGGCGGGAGCTTCGAGCCGGAGTCGGTGGGCAGGGTGTCGGCCACGACGTGGTCCTTCCAGAACGGGTGAGTGTGGGCGGGACGCTGCGGGCGTCTTCACCGGCCACCGATCCGCGCCACGCCCGAGTGGGCGGGCCGGGCCGGGGGCCAGTGGAATCGACCGCAGAGGTCAGTGCTTGGTGCTGCTGGCACTGGAGGAGTGCGACAGCTGGTCAGCGGTGTTCTTGATCACGGAGCCGACCGGAGTGAGCGCGAGCATGAACCCGGTTGCCAGGACGATGAATGCCTGCCAGGCGCGGACCTCGTCCTGACGGACGAGCATCGCGGTGACGACACCACCGACGAGCAGGGCGCAGACGAGCACGGTGACGGTCATGACACCCCCTTTGAAGGAGTAGTTGGGCGGGTGGGGCACCGGTCCGGTGCTCCCCGATCCCCCCGCACCGCGCGGTGGCGCGGGGGTGACGGGCAACAACGGGACGGTCAGGCCGGGGTGACGCCCTGCCAGCGGCCGGAGCGCACGCCCTCGTGGATGACCACCGTGATGTGGCGGGTGCAGCGCGAGCAGCGGGCGTGGAAGGTGACGTCGACCCGGCTGCTGAACCGGCGAAGGCGACGTTCGGTGTAGCGGACCGAGTCGGAGCGGAACTTCTCCGATCCGCAGGAGCAGCGGATGACGGCCTGGCGGCGGCCGGCCATCACCGCACCGCGCCGGACAGGCCGGCCAGGAACAGCTCGCTGACGCGCGCCTGGACCCAGGCGCGGTCGGCGCCCAGCTCGTCCAGGACGATCCGCAGCGCTGCGCCTTCCTCGCGCAGCGCTCCCTCGATCGCCCCGGCGAGCGTCAGGGCCGCGTGGCTCTGCTGGTGGGCGGCGCGCTCCTGGACGAGTTCGTCGGCCAGGGCGAGGAACTGGGCCGAGTGCCCGCGCAGGGTGCGCAGTTCGTCGGCGGAGACGACGCGGATCACAGCGCGACCTCCGTCCCGGTCGGCTCCTGGTCGGCCGGGGCGGTGCGGGGGCCGGCGGTGATGACGGTGTCGCCGATTCGGATCTCGTCGTCGCCGAAGGCGATCGTCCCGCTGAAGTCGCGGCCCTGGACGAGGATCGCCCCGGGCGGGAGCGTGCCGTTGAACTCGTTGATGACCATCAGGAATCTCCAGAGGTGTGCGGGTGGGAAGGGCTGCTGCTGCGTGGCGCGGCCGGCGGTCAGGCGCGGGTGACGGCCATCTGGATGACCGTGAGCGCGATGTCGACGGCCTCACTCCAGGCGGTCAGGTCCTTGCGCGAGCCGGTGGCCGTCCTGGCGTCGTAGCCATCGGTCAGGTCCGCCAGCACCTCGCGGGCGTTGCGGCGGGCCTCGGCCGGGTAGAGGTGGTCGATGCTGGTCAGGTTGGCCATCAGGGCGCGGATGCCGGTGGCGATCTGCTCGGCGAGCTGCTGGAGCGCCTCGCTGTTGGCGCTGAGCTCGCTCGGGCGGGCGATCGTCGTGGTGATCCGCAGCAGCGTGCGCTCGGCGAGCTCCTCGGCCAGGACCACCAGGCCGGCCCGGCCCAGCGCGTTCTCGGCCCGCTCCTCCAGTTCGGCGATCCGCAGCGGCGCGACGACGTCGTCGGCCTCGGCCGCGTGCAGCTCGCGCGCCGCCTGGACCCGGGCGGCCTGACTGCCGATGCGCTGGTTGCGCCGGGCGAGGCGGTTCTGCGGGGCGTCGAGCCAGCGGCCGAGCTCGCTGAGCGCGGTCAGCGACTCGGCGGTGGTGTCGATGTGGTCGGTCATCCAGGCGGGGAGAGCCATCGGCTGTCCTCTCTATGTAGGGGAGCGGTGCGGGTGCCGTCGGGCACCGTCGAACACCGCCGCTCTGGGATGCGGGCGGCGGCGAACGACAACCAACCGACGGGCTGCCGGCGCGAGTCCGGATCAGGTGCTGCTCGCGGGCCGGGAGGGCTGGGGGTCGCGGGCCGGGGCGGCCTGCGCGGGGGTGCGGTGGACGACGCGGGCCTGGCGCTCCCGGGCGAAGCGGAGCAGGAGGTCCATGTCAGTGGCGACGGAGTCGGCGACCGGCCGCTGCTGGTGGTCGGTCACCGGCCACCGCCGATCAGCAGGCCGACGGCCAGGAAGAGGAAGAACGCGACGCCGAGTCCGGTGACGATCAGGATCAGCGCCCCGGCCGGGTCGAAGTCTCGGCTGCTCACCCGGCACCCCCGCCGAGGTGCTGGGCCACGAGGCCGGCGAGCTGCTGGGCGTGCTGGACCGTGGTCTCCACCTGGCGGTACAGGTCGTGACTGGGCATCGACTGCGGCGCCGGGGCGGGCTGCGGCGCGGGCGCCGGCTGCGCGTTGGTGTCGGCCATCGCGATCACCCGGCCAGCGGTGGCAGGGTGGCCAGCGCGGCCTGCGCCAGCCGCGGCGCGGCGTACACGGTCCGGTGCATCTGCCGGGCGAGCTGGTGGGCCAGACCGTTGCTGACCCTCCGCCTGTCGAGCAGCTGCTTGCGCTGCGCCGCGGTCATCCCGCCGGACACGCCCCACTGGGCGCCGGGGCCGGCAGCGAGCTGCTGCGCAAGGCAGGTGGTGCGCTGGGCGAGCGGGCAGCTGGCGCAGATCTCCAGCGCGACCAGCTCGGCGTTGTTCGGGTAGAGCGGGGAGGCGGAGTCCTTCGGCGGGAAGAACAGGTCGGGGTCGACGCCCTTGCAGGCCCCGGAGGCGGGCGGTTCGGCGGCACTGCTGGTCGCGGTGGCGGTGGCGCCCGTCATCGGGCGGGCGGCGAAGTGGAGGACGGTCATCAGGCCACCTCCGCGAGCTCGCCGTTGCCGTAGCGGCGGGTGCCGTCCGCGCAGCGCACGACGTACCGGGCGGCCGCGCAGCGGGTGCTGGAGAACGGCGACCAGGTGGCGACCTTCTTGGCCACGTCCGGGGTGCGCTGCTCGTCGGTGAGGTCGGGCTCCTGGTCGCCGGGCAGCTCGTTCAGCTCACGCACGGCGCGGAAGTCGTCGGTGCCAGCGAGCGCAGCGGCCTCGGCCGCGTACACCTCGGCGCTGTCCACCAGGTTGAGCCAGAAGTACTCGCTGCCCTTGCCGCCGACCGCGAGGAGAGCGTCCGCGCCGGCAGTCAGGAGCTGCTCCCACTCCACGGTGCTGATCTCGCCGGTCCAGCGCAGGGGCTGAGTGCCGGTCAGCTCAGCCAGGTGCTGCGCGACAGCGCGACGCCGACGCTCGACGCCCTTGGCCTCCCGGATCCACGCGCCAGCGCTGCGG
This sequence comes from Kitasatospora sp. NPDC088264, assembly GCF_040685715.1. Taxonomy (NCBI): domain Bacteria; kingdom Bacillati; phylum Actinomycetota; class Actinomycetes; order Kitasatosporales; family Streptomycetaceae; genus Kitasatospora; species Kitasatospora sp. NPDC088264. The sequence goes on along the minus strand of NZ_JBFBIR010000065.1, from coordinate 21,275 downwards.
CTGGTGGTGTCGGCGATCTGGCCGGCGCGCTTGCGACCGGTCGTGGCTGCAACGGTCTTTCGGACGGCCAAACGGCCGGTCCCGGAAGGGGCGGTGTGCTGCTCAGCGGCGGTTTCGGGCAGGATGGACACGCGGATCACTCCCATGCAGGTGGGTGGTGGTTCGAAGTGGCCTCGGAGCGTGGACAAGACGCCCCGAGGCTGCGCCCGTTTCGGGCGCATTTTGGGCAGTGCAAATTAGGCCCTAATCGGGCCTTCTCGCTTTCCCGGCGGCGCCGGTTCGGCTTCTGTCCGTACTGTACGTACAGAACTCCGGGCACTGCAAGCCTTCTGTACGTACAGATTTGACGACCCATCAAAACCGCAGGTCAGGAGGCCGCAGCAGCCACGAAATCACCCATCGGGCGCCCCGGCCCCACCCCTCGACACCCCCGGCGAGACCCCAGGGGGAGACGAGAACCCATCGACGCGCTATCTTCTGTACGTACAGAACAACACGGACGGAAGGGTTGCTGGTGCCAGCTGACAACAAGGCCCGCTGGGAGATCGTCTACGACGATCTCCGGCGGCAGATCGACCAGCACAAGCTGGCAGCTGGGGACCAGGTGCCCGGTGAACTTCAGCTCGCCGAGCTGCACGACGTCAGCCGAGACACCGTGAGGAACGCACTGCGACGGCTCCAGCAGGAGGGGCTGGTGACGGAGGGCAAAGGCCGGCTTGGACGCACCGTCCGCGAGTGGAAGCCGTTGGTCTACCGCCCGCAGTCGGAGTTCAGGAAGAAGCCGCCCACAGTCGACATCTTCACCAACTTGCTGGCGCAGGAAGGCCGCGAAGGTACCCAGACGATCGAGGTGGACGTCGTCCTCCCCGATGAGCTGATCCGACAGCGTCTGCAGCTCAACGAGAACGAGCCGGTGGCAGTGCGACGTCGAACCAGCTATGTCGACGGCCGACCGTACGCCACAGACGACTCGTACGTGGCCCACCGAATCGTGGAGGGGTCCGAGTGGATGCTGCCGGCCAGCATCGAGCGCGGAACCAACCAGGTGTTGGCCGAGCTCGGGCACAAATTGGTGGAAGCGCTCGACGAGATCTATCCCCGGATGCCACGACGGCCGGAGGTTGAGCGGCTGTCCCTGCCGACTGGCACGCCCATCGCAGAGTTGATCAGTACTGCCCATGACGAGGACGGGCAGCCAATCCAGGTGACCGTCTGCCTGCTGCCTGGTGATCGCCACGTCATCGTCTACGAACGCAGAAGAGTCGAGGAATCAACCGAGGAAGCGACAGCAGAGGAGGCTGCCGAATGATCATCACGCGCGCTGGGATCGAGGACCTGCCTCGGCTGATGCGCTTCCGGACTGACACGGCCGCCTGGCTGGCCACGCTCGGAAGCGACCAGTGGTCGACGTCGTTCCCAGGTGACCACATAGCTCGCAGCATCGAGGCCGGCGAGGTCTTCGTCGTGCGGGAGACCCCGACGGCCGACCTTGCCGCAACCATCACTCTCGACACGGCGGCTGACCCGCTGCTCTGGACACCAGAAGAGCGGAAGGTTGGCTCGCTGTACGTACACAAGCTCACGATCGACCGGCAGCACGCTGGTGTGAACCTTGGCGCGCGCCTTCTCAACTGGGCCGGAGACCAGGCGTTCCACCGCGGCGCTAAGTGGCTGCGGCTGGATGCGTGGACCAGCAACGTCCGTCTGCACCAGTACTACGTGGAGCAGGGGTTCACGCACATTCGCACCGTGCTCGACCCTGAGGTCGGGGGGTCCGGCTGGGTCGCGCAACGCCCGGCTGCCCTGGCAGATCATGGATTCGTCGGCCTTGCCGATACTTCCAGCCTGTCTGTGGACCGGCTCCCCGTCAGCGGTGCGTAACCGCCGACCCATCAACTCGATCACTGGTCTCCCCTTCCATCCCGTGCTGACTTCTCAATCACAGCGGGCCGGGCGATCCAGGACCATCGCATCTGCATGGTGAGATCCGTACGCGGGTTCATCAACGCGTTTTCAATATCCACGTACACATGGCTTTTGGGGCTCCGCCCCTAGGCTCGCGAGCATGACGACAGCGGAGGTGGGGGGCATGGCGAAGGTTCGGCTGGGATGGCGGCCCGAGAGGTTGCGGGAGCAGCGGGAGGCTCACGGGCTGACGCTTGAGGACGCCGGCGAGCGCCTTCGCACGGTGGCGGAGCAGGCCGGATTGAAGAACGTTCCGGCTGCGCACCCCCAGACGATCTGGCAACACGAGCAGGGCGAGATCTACCCGGGTCCGGACTACCGGCGGGCGTACTGCGCGCTCTACCGGGCGACGGATCCGCAGCTCGGGTTCCGGAATCCGCTGCCGGGCGAGGACACCGCGTTCGCGCTGACGCCGATGTCCGAGACCAACAACGGATCTCATGTGCTGGCTGTCGAGCGGGCGCTGCACCGGATCGCGCCGGGTACGGCCGAGGCCGACAACATGGCGTTGCAGCAGCGGATCATGGATGCGTGGCGTCGGCGGCACACGGGCGGGGATCCGCACCGGCCCTCGATCGTCCTGGTCGGCGGGTTCGCCGGCAGCGGGAAGACGGAGTTCGCCAGGTTCTTGACGCAGCTGACCGGCTGGCCGCTGCTGGACAAGGATCCGCTGACCCGGCCGCTGGTCGAACGCCTGCTGATCTCCCTCGGCGGCGACCCCAACGACCGGCACACAGACCTGTATCGCAGCCAGGTACGGGCGCTCGAGTACGACTGCCTGATGCAGGCCGCCTACGCCAACGTCGCCTGCGGCATCAGCACGGTGCTGACCGCGCCGTTCATCGCCGAGATGACGGACGAGGCGTGGATGACTCGACTCGTCAACCGCTGCCGTGCGCAGGGTGTCGACGTGTCGCCGATCTGGGTTCGCTGCGACGCGGAGTCGATGCGCGAGTACATCGGCTTCCGGTCGGCCGCCCGCGACGCCTGGAAGCTGGCGCACTGGGACGACTACATCGCCACCGTCGACACGGAGCTGCGGCCGGTGGTGCCGCACCTGGTGGTCGACAACCGCATGGGGGCGGCGATCTCGCTGGCCGACCAGGCCCGGCTCGCGCTCGCGGAGGTGCGCGTATGAGCAGCCAGCAGCAACGCGGTGTGCTTCTGTACGCGCCGCCGGCCGCGGGCAAGGACACGGTCACCGCCGCGCTGGCGATGCTGGACCCCTCCTACCGGCAGTTCACCCGGTTGAAGGTGGGCTCGGGCCGCACGGCCGGCTACCGGATGGGCTCTCAGCAGCAGCTCGAAGAGCTGCGTGCTGCCGACGCGGTCATCTACGAGAACGGCAGGTACGACAGCACCTACGTGGTCGACCGGCCGGGCCTGGACGACGCGTTCGCCGCTGGCGTGCCGGTCGTCCACCTCGGCCAGGTCGACGGCGTCCGGGCCCTGATCGAGGGGTATCCGGCGCAGTGGCTCACCGTCCTGCTGTGGTGCCCGCGCGAGGTGACCGCCGTCCGGTCGGCAGGCCGCGGAGACAGCGACACGCAGGCCCGGCTCTCCGCGTGGGATGCGACGCTGGCGGACCTGCAGACCAACGGCGACTTCCGATTCGACCTGGTGGTCCGCACCGACGTCGCCTCGCCCGAGCAAGCCGCCGAGCAGATCCGCCAAGCGCGTGGTGGTGCCCGATGACGGGCGGTCAGGTCGTGCTCGGTGTTCTGCACCCCGGCAGCATGGGAGCGGCGGTCGCCGCGTGCGCCCAGGCTGGGGGCGCCCGGGTGTTGTGGTGCCCGCAGAGGCGCAGTGAGGCGACCGTGGCCAGGGCGGAGAAGTTCGGGCTGACGGCGGTGCCGACGCTGACCGAGCTGGTGGCTCAGGCGGACGTCGTACTCAGCCTGTGCCCGCCGGCCGCGGCCGAAGACGTCGCACGGGAGGTCGCCGGGCTCGGCTTCACGGGCCTGTACGTGGAGGCGAACGCGATCAGCCCGCAGCAAGCGGCCCGGATCGCACAGCTCGTCAGCGGGACGGCCCGCGGGGTGGTCGACGGCGCGGTGGTCGGCTCGCCGCCGGTCGGGGCGAAGCGGCCCAGGCTGTATCTCTCCGGACCGGTTGAAGAGATTGGGCTGGTCGAGCACCTCTTCTCGGGCAGCGCGGTGTCGACCCACGTCCTGGGCGAGGAAGTCGGCCAGGCCAGCGCGCTGAAGGTCGCCTACACCGCCTACCAGAAGGCATCACGGGTGCTGGCCGCACTGTCCTACGGGCTCGCGCGCGAGCACAGCGTCGACCAGGCGCTGCTCGACATCGCCGGCCAGCGGACCGGGTCGTACCTCACGGAGACGGACTACGTCGCCAAGACGGCCGCGCGGGCGTGGCGGTGGGGCCCAGAACTGGAGGAGGCCGCGGACACGATGGCCGCAGCTGGCCTTCCGGACGAGGTGCTCCGTGCGGTTGCATCCACGCTCAGCCGATGGGACGACAGCAAGGACACCGAGATGACGGCCGATCAGGCCCTGGACCAGCTGATCCGCGCGGAGGCCAGGTTGTCCAGCCGACACGCGGATGCTGAACGGCCCGAGGACTCAGGGAGACGAATAAGCTGAGCCAGTCGTCCGGACGGACGGCACACGTACCCCAGAAAACGCGAAAGCGGCCCCCAGTCGCCAAACTTGGGCCGCCTCGCTGATCAATTCAGTTGTACGTCGATGCCGACGGTACCAGGTGTACCCGGTTCGGGGCGAGAGACACCCGTCTCATCGCCCGGCCGAGTGACCCCCTGGCGCGTCGGGATCGACGTACAACGGAGAGGCACAGCCCCGTTGTCCCGAACCACCGACTTTCCCTTGCGCACCCGGGCCTCGCTCGCGCCGGTCTCCGGAATGAGCCCTGCACAGCCGCCCCTCACGCTGGCCGTGGCTGCCCCGCCGGTCGCGTACAGCGCGCCGTCCCCCGGCGTGAATCCCTGTCCACAGGCAGGTCGTGACACCCCTGGGGTCATGATCCCCGACCGCATTCCAACGAGTGATCCACGCCACTCCGGCTTCGGTCACACGCTTCGCTGCGCCGACACCTCTATGGGCATGGCGTCCCAGATCAACACCCCACTGGGTCCAATTGGACCCAAACCGTTCGAATCCCCTGTTCGTATGACCCGGCCTGCCCACCAGGCCGGACTGCTCCTGGCGCTCGCCGCCGGATCGGAGGTGACCCAGTGAAGAAGATGACCGACGCCGAGTTCAGCGGCTCCTCGATCGAGCGGGCCTGGGAGCCGCCGGAGGAAGTGGTCGTGCCGTACGCCTTGGCGTACGCGCCAGGGCTCCAGCCCGAGGACTACGGGGTGCTGATCCGCCTGTTGCTCCGGGACCCGGACCAGCCGTCCGGCATCGTCGCGCTGGCCGAGGAGTTCCAGGCGTCCGGCTGGAAGATGGGCTCCAGCCGCCTGCGTGGCGTCCTCGGGCGACTGCAGAAGGCCGGCCACGTCAGCCACGAGCGAGACGGCTACGACAAGGAGACCGGCCGACCGAAGTGGCGGTTCCGGGTGTACCGGAACCCCGCCAACAACAGCGCCTACGTCAACCGAGGCGCTGCGGCTGCGTCGCAGGTCAGCCCGACGGTGCGAAATCCAACACGTCGGGGTGCGCAGGTCGGTTCCGACGATGCGATTTCCAACATCTATGCAGGTCAGGCCGACAGTGCGATTTCCAACACGTCGGAGGCCGACAGTGCGGTTTCCGACACGTCGGAATCCAACATCTATGCAGGTCAGGCCGATGATGCGGTTTCCGACACGTCGGCCCCGTCCCCCCCACACCCCCCGGAGGAGGTAACTACCTCCTCCCCCAACCCCCTCACGAGTCCCACCGGTCGTAGGTCGGCTTCGCCGGGGGAGGAGGGGAGGGTCTTCGCCCCCGAGGAAACCGCGGCAGCTCTCCGGCTCCTCCAGCTGCTCCCTCAGCCGTGGTCCGTCGGTCGGCCGAGGGCCAAGGCCCTCGCTCCGGCGCTGCTGGAGGCGATGGCCGACCAGGGCTGGCCGAAGATCACGGGACTGGACGACCGCACGCAGCGGCTTCTGGTGGAGCAGCTCACCAAGAACCCAGGCGGGATCAAGAACCACGGCTCGATCCTGGGGCGTGACCGGATTCCGAACCTGCCGCTGTTCGAGGTCGTCGCCGGTGCGGGCATTCCCGCCCAGGGCTCTGCTCCCCGTCCGGCGCTGCCGACGCAGGACCCGGAGCGCAGGACGACCGCGATGCCCGCGGGCCTGGCTGCGCTGGCATCCCGTGCTGGCCGGATCGCGGGACCGTCGGGAAGATCGGTGTCCCCGGCTACGGACTCGGGCCCGGCTCCGGCGGCCGCGAGTCGGGAGCCGGCCTCAAACTCGGCGGACGTGAACGCCCTGCTGAACGGCTTGGGCTCGCCCGACATCTGACCCGCACGCAGACGGCGGCCGGGAGCCCCTGAGAAGGCCCGGCCGCCGCGCTGAACCCACTCGACGAGGAGAGATTCACCATGAGCGTACCCAGCCAGGACCAGGCCGAGCCGATCGACTGGACGGACCCGGGCCCCGAACCCGAGCAGGAGCCGCCGCCCGCCCCGGCCCGTCGCGCCCGCAAGAAGGCCGGCCCCGCCGACGCCCCGGCGCCCGATGCCGGGTTCGAGCGGGTGCCGCCGGGTGGCCGGCCCGAGGATCTGACGGCCGAGCAGTCGGTGCTGGGCGGCATGATGCTGTCCAAGCAGGCGATCATCGACGTCGCCGACGTCCTGGAGCCGGACGACTACTACCGCCCGGCCCACGAGACGATCCATCGGGCGATCCTGGACCTGGTGGCCCGTCAGGAGCCCGCCGACCCGATCACGGTCGCGGGGGAGCTCAAGAAGCGCGGCGAGCTGGACCGAGTCGGCGGTCCCGGCTACCTGCACACCCTGGTCAACTCCGTGCCGACCGCTGCGAACGCCGAGTACTACGCCGAGGCCGTGCGCGAGCAGGCCGTGATGCGCCGCCTGGTCGAGGCCGGCACCCGGATCGCCGCCATGGGCTACGCCGGTGAGGGCGAGGTGGACGAGATCGTCGCCGCGGCGGCCTCCGAGATCGCCGCCGTGGTCGAGACCCGCGGCCGCGAGGACGACTTCGCGCTGCCCACCGACAGCCTCCCCGGCACGCTCGACGAGATCCAGGCCGCCGGCAGCCGCTCGGGCATCAGCGGCGTCCCCACCGGCTTCGCCGACCTGGACGCGCTCACCCACGGCTGGCAGCCCGGCCAGATCATCATCGTGGCCGGACGTCCCGGCCACGGGAAAAGCACCCTGGCCATGGATTTTGCCCGCGCCTGCACCCTGCCCCGCGACAGCGCCCGCCGCCCGATCGAGGGGGCAGGACGCCCGGCGGCGTTCATCAGCCTGGAGATGGGCATCAACGAGCTGAACATGCGCGTGCTGTCCGCCGAGGGCCGCGTCAACCTCAGCCACCTGCGCTCGGGCCACCTGACCGACGACGAGTGGACCCGCACCGCCGGCGCGGTCGAGCGCTACCGCGGCGCCCCGCTCTACGTCAACGAGTCCGCCCGGTCGCTGCCCGAGATCCAGGCCAAGTGCCGTCGGCTGAAGAACCGCACCCCGGACCTGGCGCTCATCGTCATCGACTACGTCCAGCTCATCACCGGCGGCTCCAAGAACCGCCAGGCCACCCGGCAGGAGGACGTCTCCGAGATCAGCCGCCAGCTCAAGCTGCTGGCCAAGGAGCTCCACCTGCCCATCGTGGTGTTGGCTCAGCTCAACCGCGGTCCCGAGCAGCGCACCGACAAGGTGCCCATGGTGTCCGACCTGCGCGAGTCCGGCTCGCTGGAGCAGGACGCCGACATGGTCATCCTGCTGTACCGCCCCGACGCCTACGAGACGGAGTCCCCGCGCGCCGGCGAGACCGACCTCATCGTCGGCAAGCACCGCAACGGCCCCCGGGCCACGATCTCAGTCGGCGCACAACTGCACTATTCGCAGTTTGTCGACATGGCCAGCGACGACACGGCCCCCACCGTCGGCGACCGCAGGCCGACCACGGTCATCCACCAGACCGGCGCCATCGGCACCGCCACCGTCCCCACCGAGCGGGCCGCCGAACTCGGCTGGACGGACGACGAGAACAGCGGCGAGTGGACGCCCACCGCCGGCCTGGCAGCCGACCTCGGCCTGTAGATCACCCGAGAAGCGCCCTGAGGGCCCCTCAGGGCGCCTGACAGCCCCGCTCGCGCCCTCCCAAGTCGGGCGGGGTCATGACCGCCCCGCAGAAGACGATCTAGTGATTCGCCGGACGTCACGGTGGATTCCCCCCGATCCTGCTCGCAGCGCGACCCACGAATCGATCCCAGAGCATCCGAACGGAGCACCCGTGCACCAGGCACAACCCCACCCCTACCCGGCCGGCACCACCTGGCTGTTCAACGCCGTGAGGAACAACTACCCCAACGCCCACGAGCTCGTCCTGCGCTGGGAGGCCCACGGCGAGCGGCAGTTCCGCGACAGCGCCCCGACGGACATCGACGCGCTGACGCTCTGGCAGCAGTGGGCGGACCACGTGGCCGACGACCTCCACACGGATGACCCGGGCCGCTACCAGCCGGGCGACGTCCACATCACCTGGACCATCAGCACGCCGACCGGCAACGGCATCGCCGAGTACGCCCCGCACTACGAACTCAGCCCGTTCCAGAAGACCCTGCCCAACCCCGAGAACTTCCTGACCCACTACACCCACCCGGTTCACAGCGTCACGGGAGAGCGCGTCAACTGGCTGCGCCTGCCCGTGGTCGACCGGCGCTGGAACACCGGCGGCGCGGACGCCGGCCACGGATTCATCCAGGACGCTCTCGGCTGGAAGCCCGGCCCGCTCCAGCCGGTCATGAACCTCCGACAGCTCGCGCTCGCCGCTGGCCTGGCCAGCTGACAGCCCTGCCGCTGCCGCAGGATGTCGCGCCAGCGCGTAGGCCACCCGTCACTGGCCTACGGCCGTCCGGGAGGGCGCAGCGTCTTGGTTCTGGAGTAGCTGGTTCTAGATATTGAGCAGCATGGGTGCTGCCACCCCTGGCAGCACCCATGCTGCTACCCCACCCCGTTGCGGGCGTCGTTGGTCGGCGCCGCGGCGCGGCTGAGAGCGGTCCTCGCGCGCTTGCGCGCACAGCCACCTGTAGATGCCTTCGGCGTCCGGGAGGGATCGCCACGTCTCGCACTACTTCTCTTAATGGTGTCCGGCTGGTGACCAGACCCCCGTCCGGCTGGTGACGCCACCCCCGTCCGGCTGGTGACGCCACCCCCCGCCGTTTTCGGGCCGGAGAGACCACCCATTAGGGGTTAGCTAACCATTAGATTGGCATTAGATCCGCGCTATGATGCGTGGTAGGAGGTACGTCATGCCCGAAGAGATCGACCCGGTCGCCGCGCTGCTCGCGCAGGTCGCCGAGGAGGAGCTGCCGCCGCCGGCGGAGCGCGAACGGCTGCGCAAGGCCGCGAAGCTGACCCGCCCCCAGATCGCCAAGGCGGTCGGGGTGCGGGAGGAGACGATCTGGACCTGGGAGAAGGGGCGCAGCGAGCCGCGGCCGCCGCAGCGCGGGGACTACGCCCGACTGCTGCGCGGCCTGGCCGCCCAGTTCCCGGCGCCCGAGGAGCCGCCTGCGACTGCCGTGCCGGAGCCGGCGGTGCCGGAGGTGTTCGCGGGCCCGGAGCAGTCGGTCCAGCCGGTGATGCTCGACCAGCAGCCGGACGGCTCGCTGGTGATGGGCGAGGCGTTGCCGTGCGTGCAGTGCGGTCAGCCGTCGGTCTACCGCACCGGCGGGCGGCCGATGCACCTGGGCGGGTTCTGCCGCCCTGGCGCGGGCCCGGCCGTCGCCGTGGCCCAGCAGCAGGCGGCCCCGGCCGTCCAGGCCGTCCACGTCGCGCCAGTGGCCGCGCCGCGCCAGGCCGCCCCCGCTGCGGCTGCGCGCCGGCCTTCGGCGCAGCGTCCGGCGGTGGCGTCGCGGCCGGGTGCTGCGGCGCGGCCGCGCAAGGCGGCCCCGGCCACAGCCAAGACCGCGGTGGTGCCGGACTGGCAGCAGGCCGCGGCCGCCCGCTTCCCGGCCGGTCCGCTGGCCGTGGTGGACGTCGCCGCCTCCGGCAAGCACCTGGTGGCCCACCTGATGGACGGCCAGGTGCTGGAGGTGCCCGGCAAGCCGTCGGTGCCGGCGCTGACCGAGTGGACGCTGGCCGCCGGCCTCGGCGCCGCGCGGCTCCACCAGTGGGGCCGCGACGGCGACCCGCTGGTGGTGCTCACCGACGCCGCCGCCACCGAGCTGGGCCTGCCCGGCCCCGGACAGGGGAAGGGCGACTACGACCCGCGCATCGGCCGCCTGCCCGAGTCCCACCGCGTGGTGAAGGCCCTCGCCAAGGCCGAGTGGCAGTTGACCAGGCGCGGTTTCGGCCCGTGGGCCCGGGTCTTCCGGACACCGGACGGGGCTCGCCGCGAGTGCGTGCAGTACTGCGTGCCGATGTGGGGCGCGCTCACCAGCGCGGGCTGGAAGGTGCCCGACGGCCTGGACGCGAACGGCCTGCTGCGCCTGCTCGGCACCTACGCCACCGACGTCATCACCCCGCGTGGCTCCACCGCCGTCTCCGGTCTGGAGCTGATGACCGCGCTGCGCCCGCCGACCAAGCCGGTGCGCAACGAGGCCGGCGGCTGGTCCTCCGGCCTGGTGCCCGGCTCGCTGCACCAGGCGGTGGACGCCGCGCCGCCGGAGGTCCTCTCGGTCCACCCGCTCGCCCAGGGCCGCGGGGAAGGCCCGGACGAGGTGCTCTTCGAGGAGGCATGGGACTGGCACCGCGACCTCACCGAGGAGGAAGCCGCGCTGCCCTTCGCGGTGGGCCTGGACGTCAACACCGCCTTCCTCGCGGCCGCGGGCCGCCTGCGGGTCGGCCTCTCCGAGCCGGTGCACGAGCTGGAGCCCGCCTTCGACAAGACGCTGCCCGGCAGCTGGCTGGTCGACCTCTCGCACATCGAGCTCGACCCGCGCCTGCCCTCGCCGTTCACCCGGACCGGCGAGCGGCCGACGGGGCCGGCCTGGTACGCCACTCCCACCGTCGCCTACGCCACGGAGCTCGGCGCCCAGGTGCGCCCGCTGGAGGGCTGGCTGCGCCACGAGGCCGGACCGTACCTGGACCCGTGGCACGACCGGCTGAACGCCGCCTACAAGGCCGCCATGGCCCGCCTCGGCGTGCCGGCCGACCTCGCCGACCACGGCCTCGACCTGTTCCAGGAGGTGATGACGACCGTGAAGGAGACCGGCGACCCGGTCGACCTGGCCGTGCTCGCCGCCATCAAGGCCACCGCCAAGGGCGGCATCGGCAAACTCCGCGAGCGCCCCCGCGGCGCCGACTACCGCCCCGGCCAGCCCTGGCCCGCCCTGGAGCGCCCCACCTGGCGACCCGACATCCGAGCCGCCGTCATCTCCACCGCCCGCGTCAACTTCCACCGCAAGCTCCTCAAGACCGCCGCCGTCACCGGCCGCTACCCCGTCGCCGTGCTCTCCGACTGCGCCGTCTACCCGACCACCGTCCCCGGCGTCCAGGGCGTCGTCGCGCTCGGCCCCGACGGCAAGCAGGTCCCCGGCACGCTGCGCCTGGGCGTGGCCCCGGGGATGGTCAAGTTCGAGGGCGCCCGCCCCCTGGCGGAGATCCAGCAGTTCATCGCGGACGGGTTCAACCCCGCCCGCCACATCAAGCCCGGCACCGACGCCGTCGCCGAAGGAGAGTGAGGAAGCCGATGGGGGAGATCGAAGAGGGCCTGGAGCGCGCCACCCAGACCCGCGACATCCCGCAGTCCAACGCCGCCCGGATCCGCTTCCTGGTCCGGGCGGCCAAGGGCAGCACCAAGGCCGTCGCCCAGCAGCTCGGCGTCTCCCAGCGCACCGTGCAGCGCTGGATGGTCTCCGGCAAGGTCCGGCCCAAGGCCGGCACCGCCAAGGCCATCGAGAGCGCGGTGAAGGCCAAGTGGCAGCCGCGCGTGAAGAACCGGGTCCGCCGGGCCGCCGAGGCCAAGGGCTTCCAGGTCTCCGGCAGGGCGACCTTCGGGTTCGCCTCCTCGGCCGGCTCCACCGACGACCCGCGCGAGCGCGACGTCAGCCAGTGGCTGCCCGGCGATGTCGCGCGTCGCCTTTTCGAGGCCCGCGACAGCGGTGCCGGTGAGCAGCAGCAGGCCGAGATTATCGCCGAAGGACTCCAGGAATACTATTTCAAGGATGGTGGCGCTCGCGCCGCTGGCCTGAATGTCGAATTCACCGGTATCAGATACCTCGACTTCGGCATCGACGACTAACCGTTCGGAATTCACGGGTGCGACGGAAAGGGAATATCGAGTGAGTCATTCAGATGTGCTGGCCCGCTTCATCGGCTCCCTGCCTCCGGAGCGGTCGGCCGACGGGCTGCCCGGCCACTGCGACGCCTGCGTCCTGGCCGGCCACACCGCGGCCCACCCGGACCTCGGCTGCGCGGACGTCGGCTGCTCGATCGTTCACGGCACCGACGCGGCCGGACAGCGCCTGTGCGCCGACTGTGGGCACCCGATCACCGGCTACTGGCTGTCCGACTGCCCGGCCCCCGGCGAGCCCGAGGACCAGCTCCGGTTCTGGCACACCGGACCGAGCGCCTGCCGCCAGGCTGCTCTCGCCGCGGTGCGCACCGACACCGAGGAGAGCGGCCGGTGAGCAACGACAGGGACGAGACGGCCGACGACGGCTTCCGCAGCGTCGGCGTGGAGGTCCACTGCCACGCCGACGTCGCCGAGGAGATCACGCGGCGGCTGACCGAGGCGACGGCCGAGATCCTCGAGGACTACAGCGGCGACGAAGTCTTCGACTGGGGCGCCGGCTGACCCGAACAGGATCGAACGGTCTGGTTCCAATTGGACCCAGACCACCCGGCCGCCACCCGGCGGGCGGGCCTCGCACGACAGACCCGAGAGCCGGTACCGCTTCAGCGCCCCGACGGGGACAATGAGGGCAGGTACCCGGAGGAGGTGAAAGGACCGTGAGCGTTGCCACCGCTGACCACAGCGGGCCCTGGACCGTGGAAGACGTCCTGGCTCTGCCCGAAGACCACCGTCACCGGATCGAGCTGGTCGGGGGTGCGCTGCTGATGAGCCCCAACCCCGGCGTCCCGCACCAGCGGGCCAGCCTCCGCCTTGCCATGATCCTGGCTGCCGCCATCGAGGCCGCCGGCGCGCCGTTCGAGGTGCTGGAGGCGGTGAACATCGTCGTCCCCGACGGGCTGCTCATCCCCGACCTGGTCGTCGCCGACGCCGACGCGGCTGCCAAGGCCGGCGTCACGCTGAGCGCGCACGACATCGTCGTCGCCATCGAGATCGCCTCCCCCTCCACCCGGGTCACCGACAAGAAGATGAAGCCGTCGCTGTACGCCGCGGCCGGCATCCCCCACTACTGGCGCCTCGAACTCGAACCCGCCCCACGGCTCTACCTCGGCCACCTTGAACGCGGCACCTACGTCGACCGGCTCGTCCAAGTCGGCGAGACCACCGCCCTGACCGAGCCCTTCCCCCTCGACATCGACCCCACCACGCTGCGCCGGTAGGCCCGGCCGATCCGCACCACCGAACCCCTCGGGCACCCGCCCGAGGGGTTCTCCCGTCTTCCGGCCCGGTCCGGCCGCCACCTGCCGCCGGACCCGCGCACAAACACCCGCGACCCCACTTCAGGGCCCGCCTCCCCACCAGGGAGGCGGGCCCTTTCGCATGTCCAGAGAAGGGGACACTGATGCCGAAGCTGCACTTCACACCGGCCGCCGCCCGCACCCTTAAGTGCCTGGAGCGCGGCCGCCGCCCAGACCGCTCCCGGCTGCAGCGGGTACGCCGGGCCCTCGATCGCCTGGCCGCCGATCCCCGTCACCCGGGGCTGCGGACGCACCCCTACCGGGTGCTGCCCGGCCACACCACCAGCAAGGTATGGGATTCCTACGTCGACCAGGGCCCGAACGCATGGCGGATCTACTGGACTTACGGCCCGGCGGGCACCGGCTCCCCGAGCGGAAGCGAGGCGGTGCTCACCGTGCTGGTGATCGGACCGCACCCGTAGCCGGGGCCAGCGCTCACCATGACCACCCAGGTGCGCGCCTTGGTGGCTCCACCGCCCCGGCCGCGCCGGGCGCCACCCATAGAGGTGAATCCGGTGCGGCCTCACCCCGCTCCGGGCCGCCGGACAGCCACCCTGGACACCAGAGCCAGCAACGAAGGGAGCCACCGGTGACCGGCCGCGAGCACGCGCACATCGAGCAGCTGCAACAAGCCCTCGCCGTGCTCGGCGCCCACTGGCAGCCCGACCAGGTCACCGACGACGCGACCCGCGCGGTGATGCTGGCCACCGCCCTGCTCGGCGCGGCCGAGGCCCACCTGGTCGGCGCCGAGATGGACGCCGAGAAGGCCGGCGCCGACATCGAGGCGCTGCGCACCGCCTACGGACCGGTCCGCGGCGAGGTGGTGGCCGCCACCATGCCCACCGCAGCCGACACCGACCGGTTGCTGCTGGTGATGCGCCTCGGACTGCTGGTGACGGACCTCAGCCGGGCGGCCGGCCCGGACGAGCAGGCCCCGGACATCGAGGACCTGGCCGCCGCGCGCGACCTGGTCAGCGCGGCGACCGCGCTGGTCACCCACCACTACGCCCCGTCCTTCGACGGCGACTCCGGCCTCCCGCCGACCGACGAGTCCCTGGGCCTGGCGTTCGCCATGCTCGCCCAGGCAGCCGCCCGATTCCGCCGGATCGCCGGCGAGGATAACCAGCAGTGACGCGACCGAAGGGTGGGACGGCCCGGTCAACCGCCACGCCTCGGCTGTCGCGCCACCTGTCGCGTCCGGTCGCCTCCGGCTGTCGCGTTGAGGGCTGTCGTGCCCTGTGACGTGGGGAGACACCGGTGAACCCCCGGCGTGTGGCTGGGCGCGACAGCTCGGTGCGACAGTTCGCCCGACCACCGCCGGCCGCCGGTGAGTTTCACCCCGGAGCCTGGTCAGTTTCGCCCCGCCGAAACTCCCCACCGCAGGTGACAGGCGTGCGATTGCAACCCGCGTTGCAGTCGCAGTCGCATCCCCGCCCCGGCCTGCCGCGCACTGCGACCGGCCGCGCAATCGGCCGCCGGGACCTGGTGAGTTTCACCCCGGAGCCTGGTGAGTTCCGCCCCGCTGAAACTCCCCACCGCAGGTCAGAGCCCGTGCGACACCAGTCGCATCCTGCGCCGCGCCGGACCGGCTACAGCGCCAGGCAGCCGCTGCCTGCACGCCGCTGCTCCCCCCTTGTCCGGGTGCAGCAGGCCAGCACGGTGGTTGCACCGACCCCCTTGTCCTCGGCCGCCGAACCGCTGGGTATCGCCTCGCCGCCGGACCGAGGCGAAAGCCGGACCGGCGGCTGACCTGGGCAGCTACGATCCGGCTATGGACAGCGCCCCGCCGGTCACCGCCACCGACCCGTCGGCCGACAGCGAGGCCCCAGCCCGGGTGTGCGAACGCCCCGAGTGCTCCAACCCGACGCCGAAGCCGAAGAGCACTGGGCGTCCGAAGCAGTACTGCTCCCGGTCCTGCCGCAGCAAGGTCGACCGGGCCAGGGCCAAGGCCCGCGAAGCCGCGGCCGAGGCTGCTGCAACCGCTGCTGCGCCAGAACCTGCCGCTGCAACCCCGCCGGCCCCCGCTGCTCTCCCGGAACCTGCTGCTGCACCGGACCGTGCTGCGCCTGCTGCACCCGACCCGGCCGAGGACCGCTGGGACGCCGACGGCCGCTACCTGCTCGGCCTCACCGACGCGCTGCGCCGCCGGCTCGTCATCTTCCTGGAGGAGACGCAGACCGGCGATCCGGCCGCCGCGTTCGACGAGCTGGCTCGCTTGCTGCCCGGCTACCGCTACCGCATCTACTCGGCTGCGGAGGACATCCGCGACAAGGCTCGCTGGCCCGACCTTGCTGCGAACGAGCGCCGACACCAGCGGGCGCTGGAGCGGATCGATCTGTCGAAGATCCCGATCTTCGATCCGACCGCCCCGGTGCCAGGCATCGACGACCAAGAGGTGCCCGGTTTGGCCCCGCGAGGCGAAACCGCAGCCCCCAATCGGGAGCAGGAGCGGCCTCGTTCCGCCTCGCGGGGCGAAACCGCGGCCGCCGACGAGCACCAGGAGCAGCCCAGGCCGGTGCCGTCCGAGACCGTCGAACTGTCCCGGCCTGCCCCGGCCGCGCTGCCCCACCAGCAGAGCGACGACCCGCTGCGCCCGCCGCCGGAGCCCTACCTGCGCGGCCTGGGCCGCTACGACCTGAGCCGCAACGTCGCCTACCTCCTCGGCCGCGGGTGGGACATGGTCGGCTGGAGCCGGGCCCCCGGCCTGTTCTACGTCCGGCTGAACCGGCGACCGCTCGGCTGGGTCGAGCACGGCGCCGGCCGCGTGGACGGCTGGGCCGTGCTGGTCAACGGCTCCTTCCTCGTGGACCCCGACGCGCCCGCGCGCCCGCTCGTCTGCGACACGGCCGACGACGCCGCCCTGGTCGTCCGCCAAGCCTTCGAGGAGGGCCTGATCGACGCGGCCGACCCCGCTCACCAGCCGAGCTGACCGGTTGCCCCGGCGGTTGCCGCCGCAGTTGCCCCCGAGGTTGCCGCGGCGGTTGCGGCCGCAGTTGCCCCGGCGGTTGCGTCAAGGTATCCGCCAGAAACGTTGACGCCGCAGGTCAGGCCACGGGACAACCCGCTGCGCGAACGCCGACTACTTCTCTGCGGCACGTCGGACGGCCAAGAGTGCAGCAGCACCCGGGGTGTCCCGTACGGCCCGGCGGTGATCGCTGCTCGGAGCGCCCGCCCGGCGGCTTGGCCAGCGGGCCGCCACCAGCTCGCCGTCCGACCGCCGGCCCTCGGGCCGCGCAGCCCGGCGCTGGCCGCCGATACCTTGGTGGCCAGCCCGCGAACCTTCGGCGACCTCCCTCTCGCCTGAGCACGTAGGCACCACCGCAGGCAGCACCGAGGGCACCACCGCGGGTACACCCGCAGCTACCACCGCAGGTACCCCATCGCTCCTCGCCCGCCCCGAGCGTTCCCGCAGGTCAGAGCCGGTTTTCGGAGCGCCGGAAAATCAGACAACCCCCTCTGTCTGTCCCTTTGCCCTGTTGCTGGTGGTGGGTGGGTGGTGCGGTTGGGTGACGGTCCGGACGCCGGGGGTCTCCACCCTGCGGGGCCGGTGGTCCTGGTGTGCGTCCGGCGAGTGCCGGCCGCGCCACCCGGCGAGCGCACCCGGGGCCGTCCGCGGTCGTTGACCCGGACGTGAGCACCTCCTCGGCCGCCCGGCGCGGTCTCGGCCCCGGGCCCGGCGGCAACGCCCTCCAGCGCCCCGCCAACCGCCAGCAACCGGCCTGGGCGCGGCCCGCACCGGCGCCCGACCCACCCGCCCACCCGCAGCCGCCACAGCCAGCCCAGCAGGCCGCCGTGGACGCCATCGCCGCGCTGCGCCTCGTGAAGGTCCCGGCGGCCGCCCTGGAGTCCGCGCTCCACCTCGCCCAGGCCCTCCTGGAGCGCCCCGACGAAGACCCGCTCCTCCTGGAGGCCGCCGCCGGCCTCGCCGCGGTCCTCCCGCAGTACCTCGCCGCCGCCCGGCCGCCCACGCCCGCCGCACCGCCCGCCCGGCTGCGCCCGGCGCCGGAGCCGACGGTCTCCACACTCGGCGTCCTGCGGGCCTGAGACGGCCCAGGACGGCCGTTGGGGGCGTGCGGAGGGCCCGCAGCGGGTAGCGTTCCAGGTGGCCGTCCAGGGCCGCTGTGAGCCGCCGTCAAGGCGTGCGAAGGGCCGGACGGGTCGAAACAACGCCCCGGGTGTCTCCCCGGGGTCGTCCCCGGGTGCTGCCCCGGGGGGCTTCCACTCCGTGCGTTTCGACATTTCCCCAGCTCAGCGCCCATATTTCGGGGCGCGCGGATTGCCGACAACCCTTTCCCTTCCTTGTTTTTGCTTGTGGTTGTTGGTTGGTGCGGTCCGGGTTGCAGGTCGCTTCCGGGCCGCTGGGCCCTCCCTCGTGGCCGGGCGGCCACGCGCCTCCCGCTGGTCGGCGCCGAGAGGGGCGGGGGCGGTCGGTGCTGTGGGGTGGTGGGTGGTGTGGGGCGGTGGGGCGGCAGGGCGGTGCTGGGTGTCGGTGGTGTGGGGCGGTGGGTGCTGGGTGTCGGTGGTGTGGGGCGGTGGGTGCTGGGTGTCGGTGGGGCGGGGCGGTGGGTGGTGTGGGGCGGTGGGTGTGGTGTGGGGGTGTCGGTGGTGTGGGGTAGAGAGGCGAGACGATCAGCACCAGCACGGGGAGCACCACATGGCCGAGCACGACGACGACCAGGAGCAGCAGCAGGAGCAGCCCGGCGGCCAGGACGACGGGCAGCCGCAGCAGCCGGACCGGCCCGGCCGGGTGCACTTCCGCCGGGGCGCCCGCAACCCGAACGGATCCTGGGGCTCGGTGCGCACCGACGTCCTCGCCGCGCTCGGCGTCCTGAAGATCGCCACCTACAAGCAGCTGCACGCGCTGGTCGCCAACGACCCCGACGACCGCGAGCACAAGCGCACCGAGCACGTCCGCGAAGCGGTCAAGGACCTGGAGAAGCACAAGCTGGTCGAAGAACGCGGCTACACCTCCCCGCTGCGCAAGGCCGACGAGAAGAAGAAGCCGGCCGACGTCGGCGCGAACAGGAACAAGCCTCAGCCGGGCGGGCCCGGCGCGGAGAAGATCTGGGGCCTGACCCCGCTCGGCCTGGCCGCCGCCGCCGAAGCCCTGGGCGACGACCGCGACATGGGCGGCCACGCCCGCGGCGCCGGCAAAACCGGCGCCCCGCACGCCATGCTCGTCAGCGAGATCATCGTCACCGCCACCACCGGCACCACCACCCACGGCGCCGGCCCCCGCGAGCACGAACGCGATGCCCCACCCCGCCGCACCCTGCCCTGCGGCCCGCTCCCCGGCGGCCTGGACGACTGGGCCACCGAAGTCGCCCACACCATCACCGGCAAGCACAACGTCATCCCCGACGCCGTGCTGCGCGCCCCCGAACTCGGCTTCCCGGTGATGTTCCTGGAGCTGGACCGGGGCACGATGACCGACGTGCGCAAGGTGGCCGCCAAACTCGACAACTACAAGCGCTGGTTCGACAAGACGACCAAGGACGGCAGCTACGAGCGCCCGCAGTTCGAGATGGACTACGGCTCGCTGAAGCCGCCCACCTACGGCTACCACCACAGCGACGTCGTGCGCCCGCCCGTCCTGTTCGTCCTCGACCAGGGCACCAAGGGCAGCAAGCCCCGCTTCACCCCCGAGGGCCTGATGGACCGCCTGAGCGACCTGCGCACCGCCACCGCCCAGCACTGGACCGGCTTCCGTCACACAGACGAGGGCGTCCAGTACTACACCTTCGCGGGGAAGATCCCGGTCCTGGGCACCACCACCAACCGGCTGCGGGAGCACGGCTTCCTCGGCCCCAGCTGGTGGCGCTTCGGCCGAGAAGAGTGGCAGACCCTCGCCCAGGCGCTCGACGACACCCCCAACCGGGGCCTCATCCGCCAGCGCCGCAAGGACCGCGAGCAGCAGGAGAAGGACGATCGGGCGGCCGAGGCGAAGGCCAAGCAGGACGCAGCCAACGCCAAGCGGCACGAGAAGCTGCTGGCCGCCCGCGCGCACAACGACCAGATGCACCCCTGCTACACCTGCCAGGGCCCGCTCGGCGGCGCCCACGGCTCCGAGGGCGAGCTGACCAAGCAAGCCGAGCCGGACCGCACGGAATGCCCGGCCTGCCACGAGCAGCGCCGCCGCGACGGCGGCCGCCCGATCGTCCTGACCCTGCCCAGCAACCGCGACCTCAAGAAGGCCGACAAGCACGGCCCGCCGACAGACGACCCCTGGTGGAACGTGCGCCTCATCCACGCCCAACGCTGGCCGAAGTCAGACCGCGAAAGCGGAAACGTCCCCGAACTCTGGCCGAACGCACGCGCCTGAAATCAGCTAAAGAAGCCGAACAACCGCCAGGTCGAATAAACGCGACCTGGCGGTTTGCGTTTCCGGAACAAGTGGTGCTAGAACTCCATCGGAAACCCGATGGAAAGGTCATGATCGTAAATATGTCAAACTCAGTCTCGGATATCATCATTCGCCGCGCAACGGGAATGACCCGAAAGCAAGTCCAGGAGGCGACCGAAGAAGCCCGACACAACGTGCGACAAGCCTCCAAGTACACCCAGAACGCCGACGACGAAAAGGCAGCCGAACACGCCCACAAAATCCACCAGGAATGGCAGCGAATCGCCACCGCAATGGACGACCACACAATGACCACCTACAACCCCGAAAACGACCCCACCACTCAGCCGCTCACCACACAGACCCGCGACCAACCCACGCCGCCCCCGCTGCGCCCCGAGGCCGGCCCCGCCATGGACCCGACGACCGCACGCAGGCACCACATCATCCAGACCGCCCTCGGCCGGACCGGCCTGGCCTACGAGATGAGCGAGGCCGACCACCTCGCAGCCCAACAGCTCCTTGTGATGGATGACCAGCTGCTGCACCGTCTCGCCGACTGGCTGGAGAGGGCCCGCAAGCGCGGCCTGGCCGACGGCGCAGCAGCCCAGGCCGTGCGCGACGCCAACCAGCCCCGCCGCCGGACCATCCCCCGCCAGGCCGGTGACCAGGTGGCCCTGGGCTCTCGGCGGCCCCGCCGAGAGCCCAGGAATCACCACCAGCGCATCACTCCAAAACTCCGTGGAGAAAAGACAGATACAGGCCAGATATTCGACCATGCCACCCGTCGGAATGCGGTACAATGAGAAACACGATCCTCGGTGAATCGGAGAGACAATTTCGATGCGGATTCACCGTCGGATACCGTCACTACCTCACCGGCAGGGTTGGCAAGGCTCCAAATCGAGGTGAGACAGCAAGTTGATACAGCACCAGGCGACGGGGTGGCGACACGGGGCATCCGGGCAGACCCATCCGGCTGGCCGTCAAGAGATCGACCGTCATACGGCGGTCACTCGACCAAGCGAGCCCCGCCCCTGACTCCTAGTCAGCCTGTAGTGAGATCAACCAAAAGCCCAGTTCAAGCCCATGATGAGAGGTCAGCCACTGCGGACTGTCGGAGCGAAGCGGAGCAGTCCGAGGCCGAGCGCGAAGCGCCGGCCGCCCCGGTGGAGCCGGGGCGCGGACACGCGGAGCGGGTCCGCCGATCGGCCAACGGCCGATCGCGAACGAATAGGAAGAGCACACGGCTTAACTAACAGAACAAACGGAGACAACGAGGATT
>NZ_JBFBIR010000064.1:0-44231 GCF_040685715.1 Kitasatospora sp. NPDC088264 | reverse complement strand
CCGGTGGAGCGGATGATGCGGGACGCGAAGATCACCCAGATCTACGAGGGGACCAACCAGGTCCAGCGCATCGTCATGGCCCGCAACCTGCCGTAGCCGGACGACCGCCCCCGCTCCGGCCTCTGGCGCCTGCTCGTCGACGCCGACCGGCGAGACGAGCGGCGACCAGACGGCGGTGGAGCGGGAGTTGGAGCCGGCCGCGCGCCAGACCCGGCGGTGACGAGTAGGGTGCCGGACCATGACCGAGCCGGACTTCCTCGCCACGACCAGGGCGTTCTACGACGCCATCGCCGTCGACTACGCCGACCGCTTCCGCGACGAACTGGCCGGCGAACCGCTGTCCCGGGCGGTGCTCGCGGCCTTCGCCGAGCTGGTCCGTGCCGAGCGCGTCGACGGACTGGCAGCCGAACTGGGCTGCGGCCCAGGCCGGGTGACGCACCACCTGCACGGCCTCGGCCTCGACGTCCGCGGCATCGACCTGTCGCCGAGGATGGTCGAGCTGGCCCGCGCGACGTACCCCGGGCTGGACTTCACCGAGGGTTCGCTGTTCGACCTCCCGCTGCGGGACGGCGAGTTGACCGGCGCGGTCGCCTGGTACTCGATCATCCACACCCCGGCGGAGCGCCTGCCGGAGGTGTTCGCCGAGTTCGCGCGGGTGCTCGCCCCGGGCGGCCACCTGCTGCTCGCCTTCCAGGTCGGTGACGAGCCCCTGCGGATCGACCAGCCCTTCGGCCACCCGGTGGCGCTGGACTTCCGCCGCCAGCAGCCGGACCGGATCGCGGAATTGGTCCGCGCGGCCGGCCTGCGGCTCACCTCCCGCACGCTCCGGGAGCCGGAGGAGGGCGTGCAGCCGACCCCGCAGGCCTACCTGCTGGCCCGCAAGCCCGCCTGAGCCGCGCGGGGCGGCGGTGACAGCGGCCTGACAGTGGTGCCGGTGGGATGTGAGAGGTCTGGCAGCGGTCGCCCCGAGCCTTAGTGACTGCACGTCAGTCCGCCGAACGGGAGACTCGTCCATGTCCCGACCCCGCCTCACCTCCGCCCTCAGAACCGGCGCCGCCGCGGCCACCGGGCTGCTGCTGGCCGGTCTCGCCCCGGCCGCCGCGGCGGCGGATGCCCTCGCGGCGCCGGTGCCCCGGCTGGACTGGCGGTCCTGCGTACCGGACTTCGACTGCGCCCGCGCCACGGTGCCGATGGACTACCGCGACCCGGCCGGGCGCACCGTCGAGCTGGCCGTCATCCGGCACCCCGCGACCGACCCGGCGCACCGGATCGGCTCGCTGTTCTTCAACCCCGGCGGCCCGGGCGTGCCCGGCACCCAGGCGCTGCCCGCCGTGTACGGGATGCTCCCGGAGCAGGTGCGGGAGCGGTTCGACCTGGTCAGCTTCGACCCGCGCGGCGTCGGCGACTCCACCGTGCCGCAGTGCTTCCCGGACGCGGCGGCCGAGCAGGGCCTGCTCGCCGGGCTGCCGGCCGGCTACCCGGTCGGCGCCGCCCAGGAGTCGGCCTGGGCGACGACGTACGCGCGCTTCGGCCGCCAGTGCGCCGACAACGAGCGGACCGGCCTGCTCGCCCACCTGTCCACCGCCGACACGGCCCGCGACCTGGACCTGCTGCGCGCCGCCGTCGGCGACCGCCGGCTGAGCTACCTCGGCACCTCGTACGGCAGCTACCTGGGCGCCACCTACGCCAACCTCTTCCCGACCCGGGTGCGCGCGATGCTGCTGGACAGCGCCCCCGACCCGGTCGCCTGGTCCACCGGGCGCTCGCCGCAGCAGCGCGCCCTGCCGCCGTTCCTGCGCACCGGCAGCGACCTCGCCGGCGCCCGCACCCTCGACGCCTTCCTCGACCAGTGCGCCGACGCCGGCCCCGCCGCCTGCGCCTTCGCGGCGGCGGACCGGGACGCCACCCGCGCCAAGTTCGCCGAACTGCTCGACCGGCTGGGCCGGACGCCGGTGACGCTCGGCACCCCGCCGGCGGCGGTCACCTTCGACCAGGCCTCCACCGCCTCCACCGTCCTGCCGATGCTCTACGCCGCCACCCCGGTGCCGAACGCCCCCGGCACCGGCTGGCCGGCGCTGGGCGGACTGCTCCAGCAGCTGTGGACCGCCGCCCCGGACGCCTCGGCGCCGCTGCCGACCGGCGGCCAGCCCAAGCAGGCGCAGACCCTCGGGGCGCTCTGCGCCGACACCGTCAACCCGCCTGTCTCCGGTGCCGACCCGGCCGCCGACACCACGTACCCGGCGCTGTCCGCCCTCGTCCGGGCCCGTGCGGGCGCCACCGGCCCGTACCTGGTCTGGCAGAACCAGCGCTGCGCCGCCTGGCCGGCCGAGGCCGCCCGGGACCGCTACACCGGCCCGTGGAACCGGCCGACCTCCGCGCCGATCCTGGTCGTGGCCCTCACCGGCGACCCGGCCTGGCCCTACGAAGGGTCCCGCGCGCTGGCCGACACCCTCGCCCGCGGCCGCCTGCTGACCGTCCACGGCTACGGCCACACGGCGCTGGGCAACCCGAGCGCCTGCGCCTGGGACCGCGAGCAGCGGTACCTGGTCAGCGGTGAACTCCCGCCGCCCGGCACGGTCTGCGAGCCGGACCACCAGGCGTTCTAGCCAGGACGCTCTGGCGGTGCAGCCGCCGGAGTCGTGCGCGTGCGCGGAGTCCGTGCACGCGCACGCACCTCGGTACGATGAACGTCATGAACCGTGCCGACCTCTCCCTGGGCCCGCTGTCCGAGCAGGACCACGCCTTCTACGGCCTGGTCTGGGCCGGCACCACCCTCGCCGCCCAGGTGGACCGCGAGCTCACCCGGGTGCACGGGCTGTCGCTGTCCTGGTTCGAGGTGATGCTCTGGCTCAACGGGCAGCAGGAGCCGGTCGCCGCCTCCGACCTGGGCGCGAAGACGATGCTCAGCCGCAGCCAGGTCTCCCGGGTGGTCGACGTCCTGGCCGCACGCGGCCTGGTGGCCCGCACGCCCTCCGCCTCCGACGCCCGGTCGGTGCGGATCGAACTGACCGGGCAGGGCCGCGCCGCCTTCGCCGAGGCCGACGCCACCCGGCGGGCCGTCCTCGCGCCGGTCTTCACCGACCGGCTCGACGAGGGCGACATCGCGGCCCTGGAGGCGGTCTGGCGCAAGCTGAAGGCCTGAGCCCTGAGCCCTGAGCCCTGAGCCCTGAGCCCTGAGCCCCGGGCCTCCGCGGCCTCCGCGGTCTCGGGCCTCCGCCGTCTCGGCTACACCGCGTCGGCCTCCGCCGCCCCGGCCCGCGGCCGGCCGGAGGCGGTCGCGATCACCTCGTCCAGCACCTCGCGGGAGCGGAGCAGGTCGGTGATCATCCGGTCGATCCGGTCCCGTTCGGAGGCCAGCTCCTCGACCAGCAGCGGGGTGGCGATCTCGTTCGGGCCGCCGTCGGAGTCGCGCATGCAGGGGAGGATCTTGTAGATCGTGCGGCTGTGCAGCCCGGCCGCGAACAGCTCCTGGATCAGCACGACCCGGTCCACCGCCGGCTCCGGGTACTCCCGGTGCCCGCCGTCGGTCCGCCGGGCGACCAGCAGGCCCTGCTGCTCGTAGTAGCGCAGCGAGCGCTCGCTCACGCCCGTCCGCCTGGCCAGTTCACCGATCCGCATGCCGTCCACCCCGTCGCCGTGACCGAACGCCTGAACCCGACGGCGATGGTAGCTTCCGCGGTCCTCGCGCCGGCCGGATAACACGGGGACGCCACCCGGCGGCGGGCCGGGGGTGACGCGCGTCGGCCGACGGGTCGTGCCATGATCCCTGCATGGCTTCCAACGTTTTCTTCGACATCGAGATCGACGGCGTTCCGTCGGGCCGCATCGTCTTCAAGCTGTACGACGACGTCGTCCCCAAGACCGCCCGGAACTTCCGCGAGCTCGCGACCGGCCAGAACGGCTTCGGCTACGAGGGCTCCGGCTTCCACCGCGTGATCCCGCAGTTCATGCTGCAGGGCGGTGACTTCACCAACCACAACGGCACCGGTGGCAAGAGCATCTACGGCGAGAAGTTCGCCGACGAGAACTTCAAGATCAAGCACACCCGCCCGGGCCTGCTGTCGATGGCCAACGCCGGCCGCAACACCAACGGCTCGCAGTTCTTCATTACCACCATCGTCACCGACTGGCTGGACGGCAAGCACGTCGTCTTCGGCGAGGTCGTCGAGGGCATGGACGTCGTGACGGCGGTCGAGAAGCTCGGCTCGCAGAGCGGCCGCACCTCGGCGAAGGTCACCATCGCCAAGTCCGGCATCGTCGAGTAGTCACCGGTTCATCAGTTCGAAACCGCACACCGCCCCGGCCGGGGAAGTCCGATCAGCCGACTTCCCGCTCCGGGGCGGTGGCGTGTCCGGGGGCAGGGTAGCCCGGTGAGCAGGCGGGCGGGCCGGAACCGCGCAATCACTCCGTGTGCCGACCCGGTCGCTCTAGGCTCTCCGTGCGCGGTCGGAGCCGCGGCGAACTCGACACTCCGGCAAGGTGGTTCACCGATGGAACAGGACGCCGACGACGGCGCGGTGACGTACGAGCAGGTGACGGTGGTCTCGCTGGCCTCGTGCGAGCCGGTCAATCCGGCGCGGATCGCGGTGCGGGTCGCCTGCGAGGTCATGACGGTCAAGCGGGTGGCGGGCTACTGGGTGCGCTGGGACGAGCGCTGGGGGCCGGAGGAGATCCGCCACCACTCGCGCTGGGTGCCGGACGAGGAGTACGTGCGGCCGGGCACCGGCGGGGTGGACGGCGCGCTCACCGTGACGGTGGCCGCGTACTGGACGTACCGGGAGGGCGGCAGCCCGCGCCGGCCGGCCACGGAGACCGCGGTGGCCTTCCGGCCGGGCGAGGCCGAGCACGAACTGGTGCTGGAGCGGCCCGACCCGCACCGCCCGGCGGCCCTGACCGTGCACCTGACCGGCGCCCGCTGGCTGGCGGGCGGCGAGGGGCGGCTGATCCACTACGGCTACGCGGGCGCCACCGAGGCCGCCGGCGGCGAGGGGGAGTGGCTGGTCCGCTTCCCCGAGTGCGGCACCGGCCTGCTCCCGCAGGCGGGTTAGGCGACCGCGGCCCGCGGCCCGGGCCGACATCCACCCATGGTGTCGGCGTGGCCACTTCACGTCACGACGGGCTACTTGATGTCCGGTACCGCGGTGTCGTTCTTGAAGGCGTCGAAGACCTGCTTGGACTTGGCGGCGTCCCACAGCACCGCCGACTCCCCGGTCTTGGTCCGGTAGTCCGGGTTGCCGATCGGGACGGTCAGGGTCTTGCCGCCGCCGCCGTTGACGTCCTTCATGGCGAGGAAGAGCGAGCCGAGGTCGGTGAGGCCGGCGTCGTCGTCGACGATGAGGGTGCCGAGGGCGGAGTCGACCAGCGGGTAGAAGGTGAACGGGTTCAGCACGGTGCCGGGGGAGGCCGCCTGGTGGGCGAGGGCGCCGAGGAACTTCTGCTGGTTGCGCATCCGGCCGAGGTCCTGGTCGGCCATCTGGTGGCGCTGGCGGACGAAGGCGAGGGCCTGCTTGCCGCTGAGGGTCTGGTCGCCGGCCTTGAGGTCGAGACCGGAGTCCTTGTCCTTGAGGTCCTGGTCGATGTGCATCTCGACGCCGCCGATGGAGTCGACGATGCCGACGAAGCCGGCGAAGCCGATCTCGGCGTAGTGGTCGATGCGGATGCCGGTGTTCAGCTCGACGGTCTGGACGAGGAGGCGGCCGCCGCCGTTGCCGAAGGCCGAGTTGATCTTCGAGGTGGTGCCCTTGAGGGTCTTGCCGCTGCTGCTCTTGTACTCGGGGATCGGCACCCAGGAGTCGCGCGGGATGCTCATCAGGGTGTTCCCGTTGTCCCCGACGTGCAGGATCATCATCGAGTCGCTGCGCTTGCCCTCGGTGTCGTGACCGGTGTGCAGGTCGTCCTGTTCCGAGTCGGTGAGGCCCTGGCGGCTGTCGGAGCCGACGATCAGCCAGTTGGTGCCCTTGCCGGCCGGCGGGCGGCCGGGGTAGTCGGCGAGCACGTTCTCGTGGTTGAGCTTGGAGTCGGCCCAGAACCAGGTCGAGACGGCGGTGACCATGACGGCGATCAGGAGGCCGAAGACCGACCACTTGACGATCCGGCGCCGCGGCCACCGCTTGGTCTGTATACCGCCCGGCTGGGCGCCGCCCGGCCCCCCGGGCCCACCCGGTCGTCCGGGACCACCGGGACCGCCAGGACCGCCGGGGCCCCCAGGCCCACCGGGGCGGACGGCGGGCTGCCCGCCCGGACCCTGCGGCGGGACGCCGCCGAGCCGGGACGGCTCCGGCTGTCGTGGCGCGGGCGCACCCGGCCCGCGCGGGTTCATCGACGACGGCAGCGGCGGTTCGGCCGCCGCGCCGCCCCCGCCGCGCCCGTACGCGCCGCCGTTGCCGCCGCCCCCATACGGGTTCCCGTCTCGGTACGGGTTCCCGCCGCCTCCCGGGCGGCCCTCCTGCCACGTGTTCATGTCGTCGAGGATGCCCGACCCCGCTCGTGCTGACTCCCCCCGGGGTACTCCACCAGGTCGCTTGTAGCAGTTTTGATGCACGGGTCGGATCGTTCCGCCGCAACTTCCGCGCCGCCGTACGACGGTGGGGACGGGCGGCGCGGGCGCCGGGTCGACGTGAGCCCGGTCACCACGCGTCACGTCACCCGCCGTTCAACTGGCGAAACGATTCTTGACCGGCTCGAACGCAGCGTGTTTGCATTTCGGGTATGGATCAGCGTTGGGCACTCACGCGTCGGCGGCACGTCGACCTGCGGCGTGGTGTGGCCTGTTCGCTCTGTCGCGGCTGAAGCGCGCCCACCGGATCACCTCGGCGTCACCCCACCCGCGCCGAGCACCTCACCTCGAACGCGTCGAGCACGTCGAGCACGTCGAGCACGTCGAGCACGTCGAAACACCTTCCAGGGCTCCGACCCGCAGCGGTCCTCCTGCGCCGCGTGGCGCCGCCCCCGCTTCCAGCCAAAGGTGAACCCCATGGCCACCGTCCTGTCCGTTTCCGGCTCCCCGTCCGCCACCTCCCGCACCACCCGCCTGCTGCGCCACGTCGACGCCGGGCTGGAGGCCCGCGGCCACCACGTCGTCCCGTTCGAGGCGCGCAGCCTGCCCGCGCACGCGCTGCTGTCGGGCGACTTCGACCACCCGGAGATCGTCGCCGTGACCGAGTTGTTCGCCCGGGCGGACGGCGTCGTGATCGGCACCCCCGTCTACAAGGCCGCCTACTCGGGCCTGTTGAAGGCCCTGCTGGACGTGCTCCCGCAGTACGCGTTGGCCGGCAAGGCCGTCCTGCCGCTGGCCACCGGCGGCTCGCCCGCGCACGTGCTGGCGGTGGACTACGCGCTGCGCCCGGTGCTCAGCTCGATGGGCGCCGGCCACATCACCCAGGGCTGGTTCGTGCTCGACCGCCACATCACCACCGGGGAGGACGGGACGACCCTGGTCGAGCGCGAGACCGACGCCCTGCTGGCCCCGGTCGTGGAGGGTTTCGCGCAGGCCCTGGAGCGGCTGGCCGTACCGGCGCTGACCGGCTGAGGGACCGGGGCCCGGGCCCCGTACGGGGCGTCCCCGAGACGGGGCGCGGCACCCCTTAGGGGGAGGGGGTGCCGCGCCCCGTAGATCCTTGGTTGGACGGCTTCATTCCGGCGGATGACGAGCGCGCCCGCCGTTGCTCCTAACGTTGTGGACGTCCCCGCTCGTGCCGACGAGGGGCGAGGTTCTCCCGGGAGCCGGCGCCCGCCGGGCCCGGTGGGTGGGGTCAACTCCCGGTCGACGACCCTTCCCGCGCCATGCCCGCGTCCTGCGGCATGCCCGCGCACGGAGGGCCGGCCGGGGTCGACGGTCGGGCCCACTTCTTAGGAGACTCCAGTGACGACGGCAGCCACAGCCGTGTACGACCCCCAGCTTCCCGGCGGCGCACCCGCCGTCGCCGCCGCGGCCCGTCAGGTCAGCAAGGCGTACGGCGCGGGCGAGACCAGGGTCACCGCGCTCGACGCGGTGGACGTCGACATCCAGCGTGGCCGCTTCACCGCGATCATGGGCCCGTCGGGCTCCGGGAAGTCGACCCTGATGCACTGCCTGGCCGGCCTGGACACGGTCAGCGACGGGCGGATCTGGATCGGCGACACCGAGATCACCGGCCTCAAGGACAAGCAGCTGACCAGGCTGCGCCGGGACAAGATCGGCTTCATCTTCCAGGCGTTCAACCTGCTCCCGACGCTGTCCGCGCTGGAGAACATCACGCTGCCGATGGACATCGCCGGCCGTCGGCCGGACCAGGCCTGGCTGGACCAGGTGGTGGAGACCGTCGGCCTGGCCGGCCGGCTCAAGCACCGCCCGGCGCAGCTCTCCGGCGGCCAGCAGCAGCGCGTCGCGGTGGCCCGGGCGCTGGCCGCCCGGCCCGAGATCATCTTCGGCGACGAGCCCACCGGCAACCTGGACTCCCGGGCCGGCGCCGAGGTGCTCACCTTCCTGCGCCGCTCGGTCGACGAACTGGGCCAGACCATCGTGATGGTGACCCACGACCCGGTCGCCGCGGGCTACGCGGACCGCGTGCTCTTCCTCGCCGACGGCGTGATCGTCGACGAGATGCACGCGCCCACCGCCGACTCCGTCCTCGAACGCATGCGCCGTTTCGACGGCAAGCGGACCAGCTGAGCGGGCGGGACGGGACAGATGCTGCTCAAGACCGCTCTGCGGAGCTTCTTCGCCCACAAGGGCCGCATGGCGCTCTCCCTGATCGCCGTGATGCTGTCGGTCGCGTTCGTCTCCGGCACCCTGGTCTTCTCCGACACCGCGACCAGTACCTTCGACAAGCTGTTCGCCGCGACCGCCTCCGACGTCTCCGTCCAGCCGCCCAAGCCGGCCGAGGACGACGACCAGCAGGCCTCCGACAAGCCGCGGACCGTCCCGGTGGCGGCCGCGCAGCAGGTCGCCGCGGTGCCGGGGGTGAAGTCGGCGGTCGGCCAGGTCATGGTCGAGAACGCGACCCTGGTCGACCCGGCCACCAACAAGCTGGTCGGCCCGACGTCCGGCGCGCCGACCCTGGTCGGCAACTGGACCGAGACCCCGCGCAGCGCGGTGCACCTCACCCAGGGTCACGCTCCCCAGAACGCGGGCGAGTCGGTGCTGGACGCGGACACCGCGAAGAAGGCCGGGCTCGGCCTCGGCGCCAAGCTCCGGGTCGACAACGCCGACGGCCGGCACGAGTTCACGATCTCCGGCATCGCCTCCTTCACCACCACCAACCCCGGTGCGGCGCTGGCCTTCCTGGACACCCCGACCGCCCAGCAGGTGCTGCTCGGCGAGCAGGCGTACACCTCGGTCGAGGCGTTCGGCGACGGCAGCCGCGGCAACGACCGGCTCAAGGCCGACGCCCTGGCCAAGCTGGGCGCCGGCTACCAGGTGAAGACCGCGGCCGAGCAGAAGGACGAGAACACCAAGAGCATCGGCAGCGGCCTCGGCTTCATGAAGAACGCGATGCTCGGCTTCTCGCTCATCTCGGCGTTCGTCGGCTGCTTCCTGATCATCAACACCTTCTCGATGCTGGTCGCCCAGCGCACCCGGGAGATCGGCCTGCTGCGCGCCATCGGCGGCAGCCGCCGGCAGGTGAACCGCTCGGTCCTGGTCGAGGCGCTGATCCTCGGCGTGCTCGGCTCGACCCTCGGGGTCGCGGCCGGTCTGGGCATCGCGGTCGGCCTGATCAAGCTGATGAACGCGATCGGCATGAAGCTCGACGCGGGCGACCTGAAGATCGGTCCGACGGTGTTCCTCGCCGGGTACGCCCTGGGCATCGTGGTGACCCTGGTGGCGGCCTGGGTCCCGGCCCGCCGGGCGAGCCGGATCGCGCCGATGGCCGCGCTGCGCGACCACGGCACGCCGGCCGAGGGCCGCGCCAACCTGGTCCGCACGGTGGTCGGCCTGGTCCTGACGGCGGGCGGCGGCGGTCTGCTGGTGCTGGCCGCGCAGGCGGAGAAGGCGGCCACCGGCGGCCAGTACCTGGGTCTCGGCGTGCTGCTCACCCTGGTCGGCTTCGTGGTGCTCGGCCCGCTGCTGGCCACCGCCGTGGTGCGGGTGCTGGGCGCGCTGCTGCCGGCGCTGTTCGGCCCGTCCGGCCGGCTCGCCCAGCGCAACGCGATGCGCAACCCGCGTCGTACCGGGGCCACCGCCGCCGCGCTGATGATCGGACTGGCGCTGGTGATCGGCTCCTCGGTGTTCAGCGCCTCGACGGTCACCTCGGCCAACGCGCAGATCGACCGGTCGGTGGGCGCGGACTACATCGTCCAGGGCGGCCGCACCTCGATCACCCCCGAGATGCTGGACGCCGTCCGCCGGACCCCGGGCATCGACCACGTCACCACCCAGAAGTTCTTCAGCCCCAAGCTCCAGCTGCCGGACGGCCGGAGCGTGAAGACCAACCTCACCGCCGCGCCGCCCGCCTTCTTCGGCACCGACTTCCACCTCCCGGTCACCGCCGGTTCGGTGGACGCGATCGGGCGGGGCGAGCTGGGGATCGGCGAGGCCTTCGCGAAGGACCACGGCCTGAAGGTCGGCGACCAGGTGACCGTCGCCTACGGCAAGGGCCGCACCCAGGTGCTGCCGGTGGGCGCCGTGTTCGCGAAGGGCTCGCTGTTCGGCGACGGCTCCTTCGTCGACTTCGACACCATGGCCAAGGCCGTGCCCGCCGCCGAGCAGCCGCCGGTCTGGACGTTCTTCGCCAAGGCCTCCTCCGGAGCCGACGTCGCGAAGACGCTGACCGCCCTGGAGGGCGCGCTCAAGGAGTACCCGCAGCTGACCATCAAGGACCAGGCCGGCTACAAGGAGGTCGTGCAGTCCCAGGTCAACACCCTGCTCTACCTGATCTACGGCCTGGTCGGCCTCTCCATCACGGTCGCCGTGCTCGGGGTGGTCAACACCCTGGCGCTGTCGGTGGTCGAGCGGACCAGGGAGATCGGCCTGCTGCGGGCGATCGGGCTCTCCCGTCGCCAGCTGCGCCGGATGATCCGGCTGGAGGCCGTGGTGATCTCGGTGTTCGGCGCGGTCCTGGGCACCGGGCTCGGGCTGGCCTGGGGCGTCACCGCCCAGCGGGTGCTGCGTGACCAAGGTCTGGCCACGCTCTCCGTCCCGACCACCACGCTCGCGGTGACGCTGGTCGCCTCGGTGGTGATCGGACTGGTCGCCGCCCTCGTCCCGGCCTTCCGGGCCGGGCGGATGAACGTCCTCGCGGCCATCGCGACGGACTGACCGGGGCCGTCGCGACGGCCCGACCGCGGCCATCGCGACGGACCGACCGGGCGGCGCGGGCCGCAGGACCCGGCGGTGGGGGGCCGCCGAGGGGGGAACGGGGGCAGGGGCCGGGTGCGGGCAGCACCCGGCCCCTGCGGCACGGGCCGCCCCCGGCCGACTGAGATGATCGTCCGATGTTCGCCCCGGATACCCCGGACGCCCCGCCGCTGCCCAGCGCCGCGCCCCTCACCGCCGCCGCTGCCACCCGCTGGCGCGCCGCCCGCACCGCCTGGCGCCTGGACAGCCGCTGGTCGGCGCTGCTGCCGGCCGCCTTCGTCATCCTGGCCACCGCGGTGGAGCCGACCCCCGGTGACTGCAACGTCCAGGGCGTCTGCCGGGACACCTGGGGCTCCACGCTGGCCGCCTGGTCGGTGCTCGCCGAAGTGGTCCTGCTGGCCGGCCGGTTCCGCGGCCGGGCGCTGGTCCCGCCGGCCGTCCTCGCGGTGCTCTGGTACGCCCCGCACGGCCTGGTCACCCCGCTCGGCCGCTGGACGGCCGTCCTGGTCCACCTGCTGCTCTCCGCCGCGCTGATCGGCGCCGAGCTCGGCCGCCGCCGCGCCCGCCAGCAGCTCGACGAACTGATGGCCCCGCCCGTCCCCTTCCCCTGGACCGCCGCCGGAGCGCCCTCACCCGTCCACCCCGACGGCCCACCGGTGCTGCGCCGCGCGCTCGGCGGCCTGCTGCTCGCCGCCGCCCTGGCCTTCCCGCTGTACGGGCTGTGGGGACAGGCCCGGCAGCAGGCGAGCGCCGAACGGGCCGACCAGGTCACCGGCACCGCGGGCGACACCGACCAGGACGGCGTCCTGACCGTCCGCTTCCACCCGCCCGGCGGCGGCCCGGAACGCACCGCCCGGCTGGACGTCTGGTGGGCCCGGCCGCCGCAGCCCGGCGAGGCCGTCCCGCTGCTGGTGGACGGCGCAGCCGTCCGCGCCGCCGGCGACGACTACGACCTCACCGGCGCGCTGACCGCCGGCGGCCTGCTCGCCCTGCCCGGATTGCTGCTGCTCGGCTCGGCCGCCACCGCGAACGCCCGCCGCTCCCGGCCCTCCTTCGCGGGCTCCGCGCCCGCCCTCGCCGTCCGGGTCCGCGCCGACGCCCGGGGCGACCTGCTGGTGCAGCCGCTGGACGGCCCGCCGGACGGCCCCGCGCTCTGGCGGCTGGTCGAGCGCGACCGCTACCGCTGGGCCCGCTACGGCGCCCCGGGCGGCGAGGGCCCGGCCTGGGTGCCCGAACACCTGGAGACCGAGGACGACGACGCCGACCACCTCGATCTCGAGGTCTCCTACGACGAGGAAGAGGAGGAGCTCGGGGACGTCTTCGACCGGCTGACCCCGGAGCAGGCCGCCGCCTGGCTCGCCCGCGCCGGCCGGAGCGTGCCGGCCGTGCTGTACCGGGGGCCCGACGGGCCGGAGCAGCAGCTCCTGGTCCGCCCCGGACTGCTGGACCACGACCCGCGCTGGGTGGCGGCCGTGGTCGCCCCCGCCGCCCAGGCCCCACGGCCGGGCCGGCGCACCGAGGGCTACCGGGAGCGGGAACTGGCCGTCGCCGCCCTGACAGCGGGGACGGTGGCCGCCGCCCCCGCGGCCGGGCCGGACGCCGAACCGGTGCCCGCCCGGCGCTGGGAGATGCCGCTGCCGCTGCGGGCGGTGGCCGGTCCGGTGCCCGCACTGCTGCTCGCGGGCCTCGTCGTGCTGCTCGGCAGGAGCGGCTGGTGGGGCGGGCTGGTGCACCCGCTCCTGACCGGCACGGTGGCGATCCTCGCCTGCGGCCGCACCCTCTCCTGGCAGATGGTCGTCGACCGGGACGGCCTGCGGATGGCCACCGCGCTGCGCACCCGGACCTTCCGGTGGCAGGAGATCAACGCGGCCGCGGTCCACCGCAACCTGCTCACCGTCC
The DNA here is from genome assembly GCF_040685715.1 of Kitasatospora sp. NPDC088264. Lineage (NCBI taxonomy): Bacteria > Bacillati > Actinomycetota > Actinomycetes > Kitasatosporales > Streptomycetaceae > Kitasatospora > Kitasatospora sp. NPDC088264. The sequence goes on along the minus strand of NZ_JBFBIR010000064.1, from coordinate 31,057 downwards.
AGCTGCGCTCGGGCGAGGAGGTCACCGTCGGCAGCCGCCCGGCCGCCTGGCTGGCCGGACACTTCGGGGACCGCTACGACCCGGTGGAGCTGGCCCGGGCCGTCGCGACCGCCGCCCACCGGCCGGACCTGCGCCCGCACCGGTCGCTGCCGGACCGGCTGGGCGGCCCGCAGCACCTGCTGAACCGGTTGTCGCTGGCCGGCTACGCGCTCTTCACCATCGTTCACCACCTGCTCTGAACCTGCGCCGAACCTGCACCGAACCCGCGCGGCCGCCGCCGAACCCCGCCGGGGGCGCCCTCCCGGGCTCCGTCCCGTCCTCCGGAAACCGCCCGTTCCGACCCGGCTGCGGGCCCGTACGGGGAGCGGAGTACGGTGGGCGTGATCAAGGAGCCCAACCGGGCGTCGCGGGCTGCGTGCAGCGGCCCGGACCGGGACAAGACGGAGACGTGTCCGCACCGGTACGGTTGGCCCCGATGAACACCAAGGCTGCTGAGGAGCTGCCGGCTGTCTCCGTGATCATGCCGGTGCTCAACGAGGAACGACACCTGCGGACGGCGGTCCGGCGCATCCTGGACCAGGAGTACCCCGGGCCGATGGAGGTGGTGATCGCCCTCGGTCCGTCCACCGACCGGACCGCGGAGATCGCGGCCGAACTGGTGGCGGAGGACCCGCGGGTACGGACCGTGCCGAATCCCACCGGTCGCACCCCCGCGGGGCTGAACGCCGCGATCCGTGGCTCGCGCCATCCGATAGTGGTGCGCGTGGACGGCCACGGCCTGCTCACCCCCGGCTACATCACCACCGCGGTCCGGCTGCTCGACGAGATGGACGCCGCCAACGTCGGCGGCATCATGCACGCCGAGGGCGAGACCGAGTGGGAGAACGCGGTCGCCGCCGCGATGACCTCCAAGATCGGTGTCGGCAACGCCGCCTTCCACACCGGCGGCCTGGCCGGCCCGGCGGACACCGTCTACCTCGGGGTGTTCCGGCGCGAGGTGCTGGAGAAGCTCGGCGGCTACAACGAGGAGTTCATCCGCGCCCAGGACTGGGAGCTCAACTACCGGATCCGCCAGGACGGCGGGCTGGTCTGGTTCACCCCGCAGCTCAAGGTGACCTACCGGCCCCGGCCGTCGGTGAAGGCGCTGGCCAAGCAGTACAAGGACTACGGCCGTTGGCGCCGGGTGGTCACCCGCTACCACCGCGGCTCGGTCAACCTCCGCTACCTGGCCCCGCCGACCGCCCTGCTGGCCGTCACCCTCGGGCTGGTGCTGGGCGTCGCCGTCCACCCGGCCCTCCTCGCGGTGCCCGGCGCCTACCTGCTGGGCATCCTCGGCGGTGGGCTGGTCGGCGGCCGCGGCCTGTCCTTCAAGGCCAGGGCGATGCTGCCGGTGGCGCTCGCCACCATGCACCTCAGCTGGGGCTTCGGCTTCCTCACCTCGCCCCGCTCACTGGCCCGCCGGGTGATAGGCAGCGTCGGACCGGCCGCCAAGGACGTGCTCTCCAGGGCGAGCTGACGCCGACCCGGCAGGGTTCGTCCGACAATTTCCGCCGGGCGCGCGAATTGTCGGACGAACCCTGAGAGTCGAGCCCGCACCGCTATCGTCGGTGCGCATGGCGACAGTTGAGGGCGGGCCCGGCGCGGCCCGGATCGAGCCGAGCGCGGACGTCGACGAACGGGCCGTCATCGGCGCGGGGACGACGGTCTGGCACCTCGCCCAGGTCCGCGAGGACGCGGTGATCGGCGCCGAGTGCGTGATCGGCCGCGGCGCCTACGTCGGCCCAGGCGTCCGGATCGGGGACCGGGTCAAACTGCAGAACCACGCGCTGGTGTACGAGCCCGCGCTGGTCGAGGACGGGGTGTTCATCGGCCCCGCGGCCGTCCTCACCAACGACCGCCACCCCCGCGCGGTGACCCCGGACGGTCGGCCCAAGCGTCAACAGGACTGGCGCGCCGAAGGGGTGACGCTCCGTCAGGGCTGTTCGATCGGCGGCCGGGCGGTCCTGGTCGCCGGGGTGACGGTCGGCCGCTGGGCGCTGGTCGCGGCCGGCGCGGTGGTCCACCGGGACGTCCCGGACTTCGCCCTGGCCGCCGGCGTCCCGGCCCGCCGGATCGGCTGGGTCGGCCGCGCCGGCGAGCCGCTGGAGCCCGCCGGCGACGGCCGCTGGCACTGCCCCCGCACCGGCGAGCACTACCGGGAGACGGACGGAACCCTCGCGCCGGCGTAGGGCCTGACCACTCGGCGCACACGTCCTACTTGGCGCACGCGTCGGTGTCGTCCGCCTGCACCCGCTGGAGGTCCTTCGGTGCCTCGGTCGGGGCCGCCGCCGGAGCGGCGAGGACGTCCTTGCCCAGCACCAGCACCAGCGGGCCCTTCGGATCCGCCTTCGGGTCCGGCCGGACGGCGTCGCCCGGCAGGCCGAGCGCGGCGGCCAGGGCGGCGGCCGCGGCGTCCTGCCCGGCCGGGAAGGACACCGCGGTGGTCGCGGTGACGGGCGCGTCGGGGGCGGTCGTGGCCTTGGCGAAGCCCTTGCTGCGGAGCTTGTCCACGGTGGGCCCCGACTGCCCGCGCGTCCCGCTGCCGTTGCGCACCGTCACCCGGACGTCCTTGGGGTCCACCGTCGGGGCGGCGGCGGTCGGGGCCGCCGCCGCGGTCTCCGGTGCGGCCGTGGCGGCGTCGGCGGGCGCGGCGGTCTCGGTCAGCGAGCGGTCGCCCGCGACCATCGAGAACAGCTGCCCGGCGTCCGGCTGCTTGAGCACCAGCCGGTCCTTGTCCTTGGGGTCGTCCAGGACCGGCACGGTGGCGAAGGTGATGTTCTTGGTGTCGACCTTGCTGAGGTCCAGCGCGAGGTCCTTGAGCTTGTCGACGCTGCCGATCCCGGAGTCCACGGTGAGCGCCTTGGTGGCGGCGTCGGCGAGCTTGTAGAGCTTGCTCGGGCTGGTCAGGGTGTCGTCGCTCTTGATCTTGCGGATCATCGAGCTGATGAACTGCTGCTGGAGCGGGATGCGGGTGAGGTCGCCCCCGAAGCCGACGGCGTGCCGGGTGCGGACGAAGGCCAGCGCCTCGTCGCCCTGGACCACGTGCCGGCCCTTGCTCATCTTCAGGTGCGAGTCCGTGTCGTTGATGTCCTTGGCCGCGCAGACCTCGACCCCGCCGACGGCGCTGGACAGCGTCTTCACCGCCTCGAAGTTGACCTGCACGAAGTGGTCGACCCGGATCCCGGTCATCTTCTCGACGGTCTTCCAGGTGCAGCCCGGGTCGCGCCCCTCCTGGCCGAGGCTGTTGTTGAACATGTCCCGCGCGGAGCCGGGGATCTTCTTGCCGCCGCTGCTCTGGCACTCCGGGATCGGCACCATCAGGTCGCGCGGGATGCTGATCGCGGTCGCGTTGGAGCGGTCCTTGGAGATGTGGAACAGCAGCGTGGTGTCGGCGTGCCCGGCGCTGCCCTCGTCGCCGTAGTCGCGGCCGAGGCCCTGCCGGCTGTCGGTGCCCAGCACCAGGATGTTGAGCGCGTCCCCGGCGGCCTTGGGCCGCTCCTCCTCGTTGCCCAGCTGGACCTTGACGGAGGTCAGGTTGCTGTTGAAGTGCTGGTACAGGTAGTACGCCCCGCCGCAGCCCGCGACCATCACCAGGGCGCCGGCCCCGGCGGTCCACTTGAGCGCCCGGCGGCGCCGGGTCCGCTTGGCGGCGGCGGCCGCCCGGCGCCGGGAGTCGCGGCGGCCCGGCCCGGGGGTGCCGGCGGTCCCGGTCCCGGACTCGGTGGCCGGCGTCTCCTCGGCGGCTCTCCGTTCGGCCGTCCGGCGGCGCTGCCCGGGGATTCCGGCGGCCGGGTCGAGGCGGTACTGGCCGGTTTCCGGGTCGCGCGTCCACTGGTCGGCGGGATCGACCTCCGGTTTGTCCTGCTGCACGGGGGTTCCCTACCTCCGACCGGTCACGGCTCCGGCTCGCCCGTTCGGCGGGCCGATCCGGACACACTAGACGAGCCGAACGGCGGAATCGCGCCGGTGTGATCTGCGCCATGTTCAGGTAATGGCCGGGTAAAGTTCCCTGGGTGTGCGGGATTTCCGGAAAACCCGTGCCGACCTGCGGCGCAGCCGCGGTCAGTGCTGCGCGCAGGCGTCCACGTCGGCCGTGCGTCCCTCGAAGGTGGGCGAGGCGTCCGCCGAAGGTGACGCCTTCGCCGGTGCCCCCGCAGCCCCCACGGCCCCGGCCGCCCCGTCCGACCCCGCGCCCGCACCTGCACCCGTCGCCACCGGGCTCGGGCTCGCACCCGCCCCGGCCCCGACGCCCGCCCCGGCCCCGACGCCTGCCCCGGCGAAGGCGCTCGGCGACGGCGCCGAACCGGGCGGCCGGACGGCGACCGACCGGTCGTCCCGCAGCGCGGTGAACAGCTGGGTGGTCTGCGGCTGCACGAACTCGTCCCGGTCCGAGTCGTACCGGTACGGGCGGCGCGGCGCGGTCAGGAGCACCACGTCCGCCGAGGGGATGTCCCGCAGGTCCTGGGTGAGGTCGTACAGCGCCCCGAGCGAGGACAGCCCCCCGTCCGCCTTGACCGAGGAGGTGGCCGCGTCCAGCACCGGCCACAGCCGCGCCGGGTTCAGCAGCACGCCCTGCGACTGCACCTTGCGGATCAGCGCGGCCAGGAACTGCTGCTGACGGCCCATCCGCTGGGTGTCGCTGCCGTCGCCCAGGCTCTCCCGGGCCCGGACGTAGCCGAGTGCCTGCTCGCCGTGCAGGGTCTGCCGCCCGGCGGGCAGGTCGAGTCTGGCGTCCTTGTCGTGGATCGCCTGCGGGACGCACACCTCGACCCCGCCGATCGCGTTCACCATCGTCTTGAAGCCGTTGAAGTCGAGGATCACGTAGTGGTCGATCCGGATGCCGCTGAGCTGCTCGACGGTGCGGATCGAGCAGGCCGCGCCGCCCATCTCGAACGCCCAGTTGAACTGCATCAGCCCGGCCTTGCTGCGGGTGCCGTCCGGCTTCTCGCAGACGGGGACGGTGACCATGACGTCGCGCGGGAGGGAGACCGCCGTCGCGTGCTTCCGGTCGGCGGCCAGGTGCAGCAGGATCGTGGTGTCCGAGCGCTGGGTGCCCGGCTCGCCGCCGTACGAGGAGTTGGTGCCGGAGCGGTCGTCGCTGCCGATCAGCAGGATGTTCTCGGAGCCCTTGGCCCCGGCGGTCCGGCTCGGCCGCTCGGCCTCCAGTCGGGCGAGCAACCGGTCGGTGGCCGAGTCGGTGCGGATGTTGCCGTCCAGCTTGCGGTAGGCGATCCAGAGCAGTGCCCCGGTGGCGACCAGCAGGAACGCGACGACGCCGGCGGTGATCATCAGCCACCGCCGGCGCCGACGCGGGCGTTCGGGTTCGGAAGGGTGCGCATCCGTCGGGGGCGGGTCGGTCGGGAGGTGCGCGGTGTCGTCCTCGGCCATGGCAGGGATCCCTACCCGCCCGGTCCGACCCGGGGGTTACCCGAGGCGCAGTGTCACCCGTTCGGATTCGGTCCGCTTCTCCCACTGCTCGGGTTCGAGCCCCTGCGAGTTGCGGCACAGCACCACCGAGGCGCCGGCCGCCAGCGGCGCCAGCAGACCGGCCTCCAGACCGGTCCAGTCGTCGAACGAGAGGGTGGACAGCACCCGGTCGCCGGGCTTGAGCCCGAGCCGGGCGGCCCCCTCCCGGGCCAGCGCGACGGTCTGCTCGCCGGTCAGCTTCAGCGGCAGCCCGTCCACGGCGGTCTCCAGCGCGTGGCCGTCCGGGGCGACGGGCGAGTACGGCGCGAAGCGGTCGCCCTGGCCGGGCACCTCGGCGGCGTAGTCGAGGAAGCCGTCGGGGCGCTGCGGGAAGCGTCCGCCGAGCGGGCGCAGGGCCAGGGCCACCCGCTCGCCCTCGCAGGCCTGGGCGGCCGCCAGTCCGTCCGGACCGCTGACCACCAGGTCGGCGTCGGCCGGGTCGCCGCCGGGCACCGCCGTCACCCCGACCGACCAGCAGGCCAGCAGCCAGACGGCGCTCTGCCAGTGGGCGGGGAGCAGCAGTACGGCCCGGTCGCCCGGGCCGGCGTTCAACTCGTCCTGGAGGAGGTTGGCCGTCTTGGCCACCCAGTTGTCGAAGGTCCGGGCGGACAGCTCCACCCGTTCGCCGGTGGCGTCGTCGTAGAAGGTGACCAGCGGGGCCGCGGGATCGACCGTGGGCGTGCCGCCTCGCAGATATGCGTGCAGCAGTTCGACGGGGGTGCGGGCATCGGCAGCGAAATGCGCAGTCATGGTGCGCCCCAGCCTACGGCCTTCGAGTGGGCCGTCGGGAGGGGTGGCGGACCGGGCGCGAGGCGACGTGGCGAGCGGCCCGATTTGCCGCCACCATCCGGTTTATGCGCCTTTCCCTCCCGGCCGCCGTGCTCGCCGGCTGCACCGTCGCCCTGCTCCTCCAGCCCGCCGCCACCGCCGGCCCGGCCGACCCCGACGGCGCCCGGCGCCGCGGCTCCGCCGGCGGCGGGTCGGTCACCTCGCTGCCGCTCGGCCCCGGCCCCGCCCTGGCCCCGCGCACCACCCGGCCGTTCGAACTCCTCGGCGTCGGCTGGGACGGCCCGGCGGACGCGCTGGCCGGCGGCGCCGTCCGGGTCCGCACCCGGGACGCGGCCACCGGCCGCTGGGGCGACTGGCACGACCTGGAGGCCGACACCGAGGACGGCCCCGACCGCGCCCCGCGCGGCGCCACCGCGCCCCTGTGGACGGGCCGCAGCGACGGCGTCGCCGTCGAGGTGCGTCCCGGCCCCGCCGGGCCCCCGCCCGGCCTGCGGCTCGACCTGGTCGACCCCGGTCAGGGCGCGCCCTCGCCCGCCGCCCGGGTCCTGCCCCGCCGCCCCGCCGACGGCCGCCAGGCCCCGCGCCCCGCCATCGTCGCCCGGGCCGGCTGGGGCGCGGACGAGTCCCTGCGCGACCGGACCTTCGAGTACACCGGCCCGGTCCACGAGGTGTTCATCCACCACACCGCCACCGCCACCGACTACGCCTGCTCCGACGCCCCCCGGGTGATCAGGTCGATCTACCAGTACCACGTTCAGAGCAGCGGCTGGCGGGACATCGGCTACAACTTCCTGGTCGACCGTTGCGGCACCGTCTACGAGGGCCGGGCCGGCGGCGTCGACCTGCCCGTCCACGGCGCCCACACCCTCGGCTTCAACACCGACTCGGCCGGCGTCGCCGCCATCGGCACCTACGTCGGCGACGCCCCGCCCCAGCCCCTCCTGGACGGCCTGGCCGCCATCGCAGGCTGGAAGCTCGGCCTCGCCGGCCACCCCGCCGACGGCCGCACCAAGCTCACCTCCGCCTCCGACGCCAGCCGCTACCCCAAGGGCACCGTCGTCGACTTCGACGCCGTCTCCGGCCACCGCGACGCCTTCAACACCGAATGCCCCGGCAACGCCCTCTACGCCCGGCTCCCCGCCCTCCGCACGGCCGCGGCCCACCTCCAGGCCCCCTGACGCGCCGCACCGCACCGCCCTACGCCGGCCCGGGCCCCCGCCCGACCAGCCCCCGCAGCTCCGCCGTCAACGCCGCCGCCAGGTCCGGCCGGAGGTCGTAGCGCGCCGGCGTGTTCTGCAGCAGTCCGATCCGCCAGCCCGCCCCGGCGTTCACCGCGATCACCGTCTGCACCGCGTTGAGCGCCGGGTCCAGGTCCTCCGCGGCGTCCGGCACCAGCCCCGCGACGGCGTCCAGCTGCGCCACCCCGGGCCCCAGCGCGCGGACCCGGCGCACCCTGGCCACGTACTCCGGCGTCGCGTGGTCCGCGAAGAGCCGCCCCAGTTCGGCGGCGATCACCGACCGCCCGCAGTGCCGGGTGCCGTCGAAGCCGATCACCTCCCCGTCCTCGGCGAACGGCCCGGCGAAGGCCGAACCGTCCCGCTGGTTCCACCCGTCCAGCGCCCGGTGGTACAGCGCCCGCACCGCGCTCTCGTCCCCGGAGGACAGCTCCGGCAGCCGCGTATCGTTCATATCCCCATGGTCGACGAAGGCGGTGGAGCCGGACAGCGGAGGAGGTGCGCGGCGGTGACGGGCGAGTCGGTACGGCGCTGGCGGCCGGGTTTCCCGCTGGACGTCGCCCGGACGCTGCTGCCGCTGCGCCGGGGCCCCGCCGACCCGGCGTACCGCACCACCGGCGACGGCGCGCTCTGGCGGGCGTCCCGGACCCCGGCCGGGATCGGCACGCTGCGGGTGCTGGCGCGCCCGGCCGCCGGCGAGGTGGAGGCGACCGCCTGGGGCCCGGGTGCGCCGTGGCTGTTGGAGCGGCTGCCGGTGCTGCTGGGCGCGCAGGACGACCCGGAGGCCCTGGTGCTGCCGCCCGGCCCGCTGCGGGACGCCCAGCGCCGCACCGCCGCGGTCCGCCTCACCCGCACCGGGCTGGTCCTGGAGTCCCTCGTCCCGGCGATCCTGGAACAGAAGGTGACCACCGACGAGGCCTACCGCGCCTGGCGCACCCTGCTACGGGACTTCGGCACCGCGGCGCCGGGCCCGGCCGAGGGCATGCGGGTGGCGCCGTCGGCCCGGGAGTGGGCGCTGGTGCCGAGCTGGGAGTGGCACCGCGCGGGGGTGGACCCGAAGCGCTCGGCGACGGTCATGCGCGCCGTCCGGCTGGCGCCCCGGCTGGAGGAGGCCGCCGCGATGGACCACGCCGAGGCCTTCGCCCGGCTCACCGCCGTCCCGGGGATCGGCCCCTGGACGGCCGCCGAGACCCTGCAACGCAGCAACGGCGATCCGGACGCGGTCTCGGTCGGCGACTTCCACCTGCCCAACCTGGTCGGCTGGGCCCTGGCCGGCCGCCCCCGCAGCGACGACGCCCAGATGCTCGCCCTGCTGGAGCCCTACCGCCCGCACCGCCACCGCCTCTGCCGCCTCCTGCTGGCCACCACCCCCCACGCCCCCCGCTACGGCCCCCGCCTCACCCCCAACGACCACCGGCGGCGATGAGCCGGAAGCGCTGTGCGGTGTACACGCCGGTGTGTACGCTTGACGCGTGACTGACGCACTGAGCATCCGGGAACTGCGTGCGAACATCGCCGAGGTGGTCAACCAGGCCGAGGCCGGCGAGATCACCGTGATCACTCGGAAGGGCGAGCGGGTCGGAGCGGTCGTACCGATCGAGATCCTCGACGCCATCGAGGATGCCGCCGACGAACTGCTCGCCCGTGAGGCCGAGCAGCACCGGAACGATCCCACCGTGACCATGGCCGAGCTCCTGGCCGACCTGTTCGACTCGCCCAGGGACCCGTCCGGGAGCGCTGCGTGAAGTGCGCGTTCCGCTTCACCGCGCATGCCAAGCGCCAACTGCGTGACATCAGCCAGGTCGACGCGATGCGGATCCTCACCGCACTCACCGTTCTCGGCGAGGACCCGTACGTCGATGGCCCGGATGCCAAGATGCTGGCGGGTCACGTCGGCCTCTACCGTCTCCGCGTCGGCGTCCACCGTGTGGCCTACGAGATCCACGACGGCGTGTTGGTGATCCTCGTGGTGGCCGTTGGAAATCGCCGCGAGATCCATCGCGGTCTCTGAACCGCTACCGCACCTCGATGAAGGCGTCGGCGTCGCGTTCCGGGCGTTCGCGCGGGGGTTCGGCGGGGCGGCCGACGGCGATGGCGCCCATCGGGTCCCAGCCGTCCGGGAGGTCGAGGGCCGCGCGGACGGTGTCGCGGCAGAACATGGTGGACGACACCCAGGCGGAGCCGTAGCCCTCGCCGGCGAGGGCGACCAGGAGGTTCTGCACGGCGGCGCCGGCGGCGACGGTGAACATCTCCCGTTCGGCGGCGGCGCGCCGCTGGTCGGGGTAGTGGTGCGAGCCGTCCATGACGAGGCAGGGCACCACCAGGTAGGGCGCGTCGCGCAGGACGTCGCCGCGGGCGGTGCGGCGGGCGATCCGGGCGTCGTCCCAGCCGTCGAGTTCGCGCAGGTCGCGCTGCCAGGCGGCGAGCATCGCGTCGAGCAGCCGGGTGCGGGCCCGCGCCGTCTCCAGCAGGACGAACCGCCACGGCGTGGTGTGGTGCGGGGCGGGCGCGGTGACGGCGGCGGCGACGGCGCGGCGCACGGCGCCGGGGTCGACCGGGGCGTCGGTGAAGGAGCGGACGGTGCGCCGCAGGGTGACGGCCCGGCGCAGCGCCTCGGAGGTGCCGAGCCGGAACATGTCGTCGACGGCGGGGCGGACCAGCGGCCGGGTGCCGTCGCCGTCCTCGGCGGTGACGAGGTGGCCGAGCCCGCGGACGACGGCGACCGGCACGCCGCTGGTCTTGCCCTTCACCAGGTCGGCGGCGGCGGCGAGTTCGTCGGCGGTGGCGGTGACGGTGAGCGCCAGCTCGTTGCCGTGGCTGTCGGTGCGCCCGCGGTGGTCCTCCAGCACGGACAGCCCGGCGGCGCCGATGGCGACGTCGGTGAGCCCGTTGCGCCAGGGCCGGCCGAAGGTGTCGGTGACGACGACGGCGAGCCGGCGGCCGGTGAGCTGCTGGAGCCGCCCGCGCAGGGCGCGGGCGGAGGCGTCCGGGTCCTCGGGCAGCAGCAGGACGGTGCCGGGGGCGGTGTTGGAGGCGTCGACGCCGGCGGCGGCCATGACGAAGCCGTTGCGGTTCTCGACGATCCGGGCGTGGCCGCGCCGGGCGACCACCCGGACGGTCTCGGCCTCGATCGCGGCCTCGCGGTCGGCGGCGTGCAGCAGCCGGCCCTCGGCCTTGCTGACGATCTTCGAGGTGACGATCAGGATGTCGCCGTCCTGGTACTCGCCGGCCTTGGCGAGCAGCGCGGCGAGGTCGGTCCCGGCGTCGATCTCCGGCAGCCCCTCGACCGGCAGGATCCGCAGGCTCATGCGCCCGCCCCGCTGCGCCCGCGCCCGCTCACTTGCGCACCTGCTCGGCGAGGGCGAGGGCGGCCCGGGCCATCTCGGCGGTGGCCTCGACGTCGGTCATCAGCAGCGGGACGGCCCGGCAGGCGATCCCGGCGGCTTCGACGGCGGCGACCGAGGCCTGGTCGGCGGTGTCGACGAGCCAGCCGTCGATGAGTGCGGCGCCGTAGTTCAGCGCGACCGCCTCCGCGGTGGCCTCGACGCCGACGGCGGCGAGCACCTTGTCGGCCATGCCGCGCACCGGGGCGCCGCCGATGATCGGGGAGAGCCCGACGACGGGGGCGGGGGCGGCGGCGACGGCCTCCCGGATGCCGGGGACGGCGAGGATGGTGCCGATGGAGACGACCGGGTTGGACGGCGGGAAGAGGATGACGTCGGCGGCGGCGAGGGCCTCCAGGACGCCGGGCGCGGGCTTCGCGGTGTCGGCGCCGACCGGGATGATCGCCTCGGCGTCGACGGCGGCGTGCAGCCTGACCCAGTACTCCTGGAAGTGGATCGCCCGGGTGCCCTGCTCGTCGGTGATCCGCACGTGGGTCTCGACCCGGTCGTCGCTCATCGGCAGCAGCCGTACGCCGGGCTTCCAGCGCACGCACAACGCCTCGGTGACCTGGCTGAGGCTGTAGCCGGCGGTGAGCATCTGGCTGCGGACGAGGTGGGTGGCGAAGTCGCGGTCGCCGAGCCCGAACCACTCGGGGCCGACGCCGTACTCCTTCATCTCGGCCTTGATCGACCAGGTCTCGTCGGTACGGCCCCAGCCCTGCTCCTCGTGGATGCCGCCGCCGAGGGTGTACATCACGGTGTCGAGGTCGGGACAGACCTTGAGGCCGTAGAGGTGGATGTCGTCGCCGGTGTTGCCGATGACGGTGATCTCGTCCTGCGGTCCGACCGCCGCGAGGAGTCCGCGCAGGAAGCGCGCTCCGCCGATTCCGCCTGCCAGTGCCACGATGCGCATGGGTTCATCCTGCCACGGTCCGACTGCCCGTCAGCCCGGTCGCCGGGCCGGCCGTCGGCGGGTGCGACGGCCGGGCCGACGTGGGCGGGTGCTCAGTGCGCCTCGGCCTGGGCCTGCGGGTGCTGCTCGGGGACGGCGGTGCCGCCGTACTGGTTCATCTCGGTGAGGCCCGGGGTGTAGAGGTGGATGGAGACGGCGGGTTCGAGCGTGCCGTTGACCACCTCGTGGAGGTAGCCGGAGGAGAAGACCCGCTGCCCGCCGGGGCGCAGGGTGCGGGCTCCCTCGCCGGCGCGGGTGAGCGAGCGTTCGATCAGCTCGCCCTGGACGACGGTCATCACGCCGGAGGACTCGCCGTGGTCGTGGAAGCCGCTGCTCTGGCCGGGCAGCCAGCTGAGCAGCCAGACCTCGTAGCCGGGGCCGGTCTCCAGCCGGGCGTACCAGCGGGTGAGCGCGTCGTAGCGGACCAGGGGTTCCCAGCGGGCGCGGTCGGCGGCGATCTCGCGGATCAGCCGGGCGTGGCCGGCCACGGTGGTGGGGTGGCGGGGCAGGTCGGTGCGGGCCAGGTGCGGGAAGGCGAGCGGGTCGCCGGCGATGGAGACGTCGCTGAGGCCGTCGGTCCAGCCCCGGGCGGGCGCGGTGGGGGCGGTGGGCGCGGGGCTTCGGCGGGCGAGTTTGCTGCGGTCGCGGTTCCGCTTGCGGATACGGGTCATACGCACGGGAGTCGTCCTCGGAGTGGCGGCTGTTCGTCGGGGATCAGCCGGATCCGGGATGTCCTGGGACGGGAATCGCGGGCGGCCTCTGTGCTTCCTGGGGGCGGCGCGCGGTGGGACGCGGGCGCCTAGATACAGCAGGAACAGAGGCGACAACAAGAGCTCACGGCACGGCGGAGCGTGGAACCGCTCCGGGGGCTGGCGAACTCTGACATAGGGGAAAGGAGACCGCATCCGTGGGGCCGGTGTCAAACACAGGGATGCGGCATTCAAGGGGGTTACGCCAAGAAGTTGCCCGGATGGGGTGATAAATCACGCTCTATGTTTCGATGGGAAGATCGCCGGGAAGGCAGGGCGATGACCGGCCTGTGATGGTGACCGAGCGTCACTCGCCGAATGGTTGTGGCTGGTTCGACGCCGTTCGGGGCTTTCGGATCGAAGGTCCAATGTGTCCGAATATGTACACTATTCGTAACGGCTTGGTGCCGGGGAGTGAATCCTCGCCCCAATACCAGAGCTCGGCTTGACTGAGCCAGAGTGACGCAACTGTAATTTCACTCGTGTCGTCGGCCGCACGAGGCAACGGCAACCACGGGGACGCCAAGTAGGGGCAGAGGAGGCGCGCCACATGAGCGAGCTCTTTGAGCTGTTGATCGGTGACGGCATCACGGAGGAGGAAGAGGAACTCGGTTGGCAGGAGCGCGCGTTGTGCGCCCAGACCGACCCCGAGTCCTTCTTCCCCGAGAAGGGCGGCTCCACGCGCGAGGCCAAGAAGGTCTGCCTCGCCTGCGAGGTCCGTTCGGAATGCCTGGAGTACGCCCTCGCCAATGACGAGCGGTTCGGCATCTGGGGCGGCCTCTCCGAGCGCGAGCGCCGCCGGCTCAAGAAGAGCGCGGTCTGACCGGGGCGGCCGCCGACCCCCGCTGACCCTTCGACAACCACACGGCAGTACGGGCGCCTCACCGCGGCGGTGGGGCGCTTTCGTGTTCCCTGCCGGCTCTTCACCGGTCCCGCACCGGCACCGCGGACGAAGCCGCCATCCGGAGCCGTTAGTGTGGTGCGCCATCCGGTTGCCGTTCACCGGCTGTGTCCACCGAGAACTGAGGCCCGCGCACTCGATGACCGTCTACAGCCACCAGAGCGGCTTCACCGCTGCCAGGCCGCCCGCCTACCCGCGCCACCTGGTCACCGCGGTGATCGTCTCGCACGACGGGGCCCGCTGGCTGCCGCAGGCCCTCGCCGGCCTGCTCGGCCAGGACCGCCAGGTCCAGCGGGTGCTCGCGGTCGACACCGGTTCCACCGACAACTCTCCGCAACTGCTGGCGGACACCCTCGCGGACTGGCTGCCCGAGAGCGGCCCGCTGCTCCTCGGCCGCCGGGCCGGCTTCGGCACCGCCGTCGCCGAAGCCGTCTTCGGCAGCCCGCCGCTGCGCCCGGAGGACCTGCCGTACCGGCTCGACCCCTCCGGCTACGACCCGGTCACCGGCGGCTGGGACGACTTCGGCGACCCGCTCGCCCAGGAGGACGACCTCGGCCGCGGCGGCCCGCGCGAGACCCAGCCCGTCGAATGGCTCTGGCTGCTGCACGACGACTGCGAGCCGCAGACCGACGCGCTGCGCCGGCTGCTCCAGGTCGCCGACTCCACCCCCAGCGCCGCCGTGGTCGGCCCCAAGCTGCGCAGCTGGTACGACCGCCGCCAGCTGCTGGAGGTCGGCGTCACCATCGCCCGCTCCGGCCGCCGCTGGACCGGCCTCGACCGCCGCGAGCAGGACCAGGGCCAGCACGACCAGGTCCGCCCGGTGCTCGCCGTCTCCAGCGCCGGCATGCTGGTGCGCCGCGACGTCTTCGAGGAACTCGGCGGCTTCGACAAGGCGCTGCCGCTGATGCGCGACGACGCCGACTTCTGCTGGCGGGTCAACGCCGCCGGCCACCGCGTGGTGATCGCCCCCGACGCCGTGCTGCGGCACGCCGAGGCGGCCAGCCGCGAGCGCCGCGCCATCGACTGCGGCCCCGCCCACCCGCACCGGGTGGACAAGGCCGGCGCCGTCTACACCCTGCTCGCCAACTGCAAGGGGGCGCTCTTCCCCTACGTCCTGCTGCGGCTGGTGCTCGGCACCCTGCTGCGGGCCGCCACCAACCTGCTCGGCAAGGACCCGCGCCAGGCCTTCGACGAGCTCACCGGCCTCGGCCACGAACTCGTCCGCTTCCCCCGGCTGCTGGCCGCGCGCAAGCAGCGCGCCCGCACCCGGGCCGCCGACGCCCTGGACGACCGCACGCTCTTCCCGCCGCCCGGCGCCACCGCCCGGCTCGCCGTCGAGGGCGTGATCGGCTCCCTCGGCATAGGGGGAGAGGACGACACCGGCCGGCACGGCTCGGTCGAGGCCGGGCCGGGCGGCGAGGACGACGAGGACCTGGTCGTCGAGCAGTTCACGCTGATCAAGAAGCTGGCCCGGCGTCCGGCGCCGGTGCTGTTCGCGGCCCTGCTGGTGTTCGCCCTGATCGCCTGCCGAGGCCTGTTCGGCAGCGGCGAGCTGTTCGGCGGCGCCCTGCTGCCGGCCACCGACGGCGCCGGCGGCCTCTGGTCGATGTACGCGGACGCCTGGCATCCGATCGGCACCGGCTCCACCGCCGCCGCGCCGCCGTACCTCGGCGTGCTCGCGGTGCTGTCCTGGGTGCTGTTCGACCACGCCGACCTCGCGCTCACCCTGCTGGTCGTGCTCACCGTGCCGCTGTCGGCGGTCAGCGCCTACCTGGTGTCCCGGCCGCTGCTGGACTCCAAGCTGGTCCGGGCCTGGGCCAGCGCCGCCTACGCGCTGCTGCCCGCCGCGACCGGCGCGCTCGCCCAGGGCCGGATCGGCACCGCCGTCCTCGCCGTGCTGCTGCCGCCGCTGGCCCGCGCCGCCGCGATCGCGGCCGGTCTCGGCATCCGCGACGAGAGCGCCGCCAAGGGCGCCCGCCCGGGGTGGCGGCCGGTCTGGATGACCGTCCTGCTGCTCACCCTGGCCACCTCCTTCGTGCCGTTGACCTGGGCGCTCGCGCTGCCGCTGTGCCTGGCGACGCTGGTCGTCGCGGTGGTCCGCGGCGGCGCCTTCGGCTCGGGCGGCGCCGCGCTGCGCCTGCTCGGCCTGCGCGTCCTGGTGATCCTCGCGCTGCCCGTCCTGGTGCTGGCGCCGTGGTCGCTGACGGTGCTGACGCACCCGCAGTGGCTGCTGCTGGAGGCCGGCCTGCCCGGCCTGCACGGCACCGGTGCGAGCGCGGCCGGCCTGCTGCTGGTCAACCCCGGCGGCGCCGGGGTGCCGCCGGTCTGGCTGTCGGCCGGCGTGGTGCTCGCCGCGCTCGCCGCACTGCTGCGCGCCGACCGCCGCCGCGCGGTGCTGGCCGCCTGGGGCGCGGCCGGTGCGGGCCTGGTCTTCGCGGTCGCGGTGGCGGGCACCTCCGTCACCCCGGCCTCCGGCGGCCCGGCGGTGCCCGCCTGGGCCGGCCCGGCCTCGCTGATCGCCGGGATCGCCCTGCTGGCGGCCGCCGCGATCGGTGCCGACGGCGCCAACGCCCGCGTGGCCGGGATCGCCTTCGGCTGGCGCCAGCCGGTGGCCGCGCTGGTGGTGGCCGCCGCGGTGCTGGCCCCGCTGGGCACCGGCCTGTGGTGGGCGCTCACCGGCGCCGGCAAGCCGCTGCACCGGGCCCAGGCCGGCCAGGTGCCCGCGTTCATCGCGGAGGAGGCCGGCACCACCGACCGGTCCCGCACCCTGGTCGTCACCGGCGACCCGGGCGGCGGCGCGGTCCGCTACACCGTGGTCCGCGGCGCGGGCCTGACGCTCGGCCAGGCCGAGTCCACCGTCGACCCGGCGACCGGCACCCAGGACGGCCTGAACAAGATGGTCGGCAGCCTGCTGGCCGGTTCCGGCGCCGACCAGGCCGGTGCGCTCTCCGGCTACGGCATCGCCTACGTGCTGGTCCAGAAGTCGGTGATCGCCACCTACAAGGACGTCCTGGACACCACCCCCGGCCTGGTCAAGGCCAACCAGGACGGCGACTCCGCGCTCTGGCAGGTCACCGGCGCCCCCGCCGTCCGCGCGGTGATCACCGCCCCGGGCGCCGCCCCGGTGGTCGTCCCGGCCGGGGCCCGCGACCTCACCGCCACCGTCCCGGCCGGCCCGGACGGCCGGGTGCTGCGGCTCGCCGAGTCCGCCGCCCCCGAGTGGAAGGCCACCGTGGGCGGCACCGCGCTGGAGTCCGTCACGGTCGACGGCTGGGCGCAGGGCTTCAAGCTCCCGGCCGGCGGCGGCAAGCTGTCCGTCACCCGGGAGGACGGCCTCGCGCACACCGGCTGGATCTGGGCCCAGGTGCTGCTCGGCCTGACCATTCTCGTGCTGGCCCTGCCCGGACGCCGCAGCCACAAGGACGACGACCTGCCCGAGGAGGTGGTGGCCGCCGCCGCGCTGGCCGCCGCGGCCCAGGCGCAGGCGCCCGCCCCCGGCAGCCGCCGGGCCCGCCGGATGGCCGAGCGCGGCGAGGGCGGCGAGGACGGCGGGGTGTACGAGGGCCCGCCGGGCGCGATCCCGGCGCAGCCCGCCGGCGAGCCGGTGGCCGAAGCGGTCCAGGCGGCCGCGGCCGTCCAGGAGACCGAGCCGTACACCGACCCGTACCAGACGTACCAGCAGGCCGACCCGTACAGCTACGACCAGTACGCGGCCCAGCAGCCGGTGGCCGCGCCGTACGGCGGCCAGGGGTACGACGGCCAGGGCTACGAGGGCTACCAGCCGCAGGCGTACCCGCAGCAGGGCTACGAGCAGCAGCCGTACCCGCAGGAGCAGCAGTACGGCTACGAGCAGCAGCCCTACCAGCAGACGGAGCACCAGCAGCCGTGGGTGCCGGGGCAGCCGCAGGCCGAGCCCTACTACGACCCCAACGACCCGAACGACCCCAACGGCACGGGCCGGTACCCGCACCAGCACGGATCGGGGAGCTGACCCGCGATGAAGAAGCCCGCATTCAGGAAGAAGTCCGCGCCCGAGGCCGTCGAGCCGACGGAGGCCGCCGAGGCCGGGCAGTCCGGGCACGCCCCGGCCCAGGCGCCGGAGCCCGCGGCCTCCGCCCGGCCGGCCGGGCGGTCCGGGGGCACCAGGACCACGCAGTCCCTGCTGGCCGCGGCCGTCGTGCTCGCGGCGGTGTTCGGGATCGCCGAGACGCGCCCGCCGGCCGCCCCCGCCAAGGCGGACGGTGGCGTCGCCCCGACCACCGCGCAGGTCGAGCGGACGGCGGCGGTCTGCCCGCAGCCGCTCCAGGGCCTGACCGGCTCGACCACGCTCACCGCCTACACCCCGCCCGGGACGGGCGGCGCCACCGGCGGGGCCGGCTGGCTCTCCGACGCCGCCGCGCCCGCGACCCCGCCGACCACCGCGCCCTCCGCCCCGGCGGCCGGCGCCCCCGCCGCGCCGTCCGGCTCGGCCGCCCCGGCCGGCCCGGACAAGGGCGCCGCGCCCGCCGACGCCCGGCTGACCCTGGCCAAGCCCGGCACCCCGGCCACCGGCCCGGCCGCCAACGGCGACACCGCGCCCGGCACCGGGGCCGTCGCCACCGGCGCCCTCGCCCCCGGCTTCACCGTCACCCAGACCACCGTGGTCACCGAGCAGCGCGGCCTCGGCCTGTCCGGCCTCACCTGCACCCCCGCGGGGACCAGCTTCTGGTTCGCCGGGGCCAGCACGGCCGGCGACCGGGTCGACTACGTCAGCCTGGTGAACACCGAGTCCTCCGCCGCCGTGGTCGACATCAAGCTGTACGGCGACAAGGGCCTGATCGAGAACGACGCCGCCAACGGCATCACCGTCGCCCCCGGCAGCTCCCAGTCCGTGCTGCTGCCGACGATCAGCAAGGGCGCGGTCAACGACCTCGCCGTGCACGTGGTCGCCCGCAGCGGGCGGGTGGGCGCCGCGCTGCACGCCGCCGACGGCGGCAGGGGCGCCGACTGGATCCCGGCCTCGGCTGAGCCGGCGGCCACCCAGGTGCTGCCCGGCCTGCCCGCCGACACCTCCGCCGCCCACCTGGTGGTCTGGGCGCCGCCGGAGGACGACGCCGACCTGAAGATCCAGCTGTCCGGCAAGAACGGCTGGTTCACCCCGGCCGGCAACGAGTCCATCCACATCAAGGCGGGCATGGTGGCCGCCGTCGACCTCGGCAAGGTCACCCGCGACGAGGTCGCCGGGCTGCGGCTGTCGCCCACCGACGACAAGCACCCGACCCCGGTCGTGGCCGGCCTGCGGGTCGACCGGGCCGGGGGCGGCGGCAAGAGCGACGCCGCCTGGCTCACCGGCACCGGCCCGGTCGGCGCCCGCGCCACGGTCGCCGACAACCGGGCCGGCGCGTCCACGCTGTTCCTGACCTCCGCCGGCGACGCCGCCACCGTCCGGGTCACCGCCTCGGCCGGCAGCGGCGGCGGCACCCCGGTGAGCAAGGACGTCCAGCTGCCGGCCGGCGGCACGGTCGCCCTCCCGGCGCCCGAGCCCGGCGGGCTGAACGGCAGCTTCGCGCTCACCGTCGAGACCGTCTCAGGCGGCCCGGTGATGGCCGCCCGGATGCTCTCGCTGCCCGCCAAGGACGTGCCGATGTTCACCATCCAGTCGCTGCGCGACGACCACAGCACCGTCAGGGTCCCGCGGGCCGGGCAGGATCCGGGCGTCGTCCTGCGCTGACCGGTCGGACGGGGCGGTACCCGGCAGGCCCGGGTACCGCCCCGTCCGCGTGCTCAGTCCTCGTCGTAGCGCGGGTCGATGGCGTCCGGGGACAGCCCCAGCAGCTCCGCCACCTGCTCGATCAGGATCTCGTGCACCAGCGCCGCGCGGTCCTCCCGGGTCTTCGCCCGGATCTCCACCGGCCGCCGGTACACCACGATCTGGCTCTTGCGCCCCTGCTTGCCCGGCAACACCCGCCCCAGCGGCACGCCGTCCTCGCCGTCGGCCGCGTCGGGCTCGTGCAGCGGCACCTCCTGGACGGCGAACTCCACTTCGATCAACTGCGGCCAGCGCCGTTCAAGACGCTCCACCGATTCGCGCACGTAGTCGTCGAACAGTTCGGAGCGGGTGAGCGAGATCGGCACCTGGGGCGGCGCCAGCGGGCCGCGCAGCCCCCTGCCGTGCCGGTCGCGATGCCGGGGACGGCGCGAGGGTCCCGTCGATGACTGCGGTGCAGAGCTGTCCATATCACTGCCGAGGGTAGTCCTTGGACGGTCGGAAGTGGACTACTCCGACGGGGAAACGCCCGGGGCGGCGGGGCGCGGACCGGCGTGCGGACCGCGACACGGCACACCCGCCGGACAGGCGGTCTTCGCTCCCCGGCGAGGAGTGCGGTACCGTCCACCCTCGTGAGCTCTGTACGTCGTTGTTCGCGGACCGCGTGCGGCCGGCCGGCCGTCGCGACGCTGACGTACGTCTACGCGGACTCCACCGCCGTCCTGGGCCCGCTCGCCACCTACGCCGAGCCGCACTGCTACGACCTGTGCGCAGAGCACGCCGAGCGCCTCACCGCCCCGCGCGGCTGGGAGGTCGTCCGGCTGGCCGCCGAGGCCGGGCCGCTGCGCCGCAGCAGCGACGACCTGGAGGCCCTCGCCAACGCCGTCCGCGAGGCCGCCCGGCCGCAGACCCCCCGTCAGGGCCGCGGGTCCGAGGGCGAGTCCACCGAGGGCGGCCGCCGCGGCCACCTGCGCGTCCTGCGCTCGCCGGACAACTGACGCCGCACAGCCGACGCCGTACCCCGCCCGGGCCCGCACCGGGCGTTCGTCCGACTTGGGTACGCTGCCCGTCTACCGTCACCGCGGACCGTCGACCGAACGGGCGGTGACCCCGACGTATCGTGACCGTGGGCGGCCAGCCGCCGATCACACGCACACCGACCAGTACAGAGACCAGGGTGGAGCCGCAGTGCGCGACCTCAAGCAGCTCGTGAAGGCCTACGACGTCCGAGGCGTCGTCCCGGACCAGTGGGACGAGCACCTGTCCCGGGCCTTCGGCGCCGCGTTCGTGCAGGTCACCGGCGCGTCCGCGATCGTCGTCGGCCACGACATGCGCCCCTCCTCCCCGTCGCTCACCCGGGCGTTCGCCGAGGGCGCCGCCGCCTACGGCGCTGACGTCGTCCAGATCGGCCTCTGCTCGACCGACCAGCTCTACTACGCCAGCGGCAAGCTCGACCTGCCCGGCGCGATGTTCACCGCCAGCCACAACCCGGCCCAGTACAACGGCATCAAGCTGTGCCGGGCCGGCGCCGCCCCGGTCGGCCAGGACACCGGCCTCGCCGAGATCCGCGAGCTGGTCGAGTCCTGGACGGGTGAGGACGACACCGTCACCGTCCCGGCCAAGGACGTCAAGCCGGGCGCGCTGTCCGAGCAGGACACCCTGCGCGGCTACGCCGACCACCTGCTGGGCCTGGTCGACCTCACCGCGATCCGTCCGCTCAAGGTCGTCGTGGACGCGGGCAACGGCATGGGCGGCCACACCGTGCCGACCGTCTTCGACGGCCTGCCGATCGAGCTCGTCCCGATGTACTTCGAGCTGGACGGGACCTTCCCCAACCACGAGGCCAACCCGCTCGACCCGAAGAACATCGTCGACCTCCAGGCCAGGGTCCGTGAGGTCGGCGCCGACCTCGGTCTGGCCTTCGACGGCGACGCCGACCGCTGCTTCGTCGTCGACGAGCGCGGCGAGCCGGTCTCCCCGTCCGCCATCACCGCCCTGGTCGCCGCCCGCGAGATCGCCCGCGCCCAGGCCGCCGGCGAGGCCGAGCCGACCGTCATCCACAACCTGATCACCTCCTGGACCGTCCCCGAGGTGGTCCGCGAGCTCGGCGCCAACCCGGTGCGCACCCGGGTCGGCCACTCCTTCATCAAGCAGGAGATGGCCGTCACCGACGCCGTCTTCGGCGGCGAGCACTCCGCGCACTACTACTTCCGCGACTTCTGGCGCGCCGACACCGGCATGCTGGCCGCGCTGCACGTGCTGGCCGCGCTCGGCGGGCAGCCCGGCACGCTGTCCGCGCTCACCGCCGAGTACGACCGCTACGCCGCCTCCGGCGAGATCAACAGCACCGTCGCCGACCAGGCCGCCAGCACCGCCGCCGTCCGCGCCGCCTACGCCGGCCTGGAGGGCACCACCGTCGACGAGCTGGACGGCCTCACCGTGGCCGGCCCGGACTGGTGGTTCAACCTGCGCGCCTCCAACACCGAGCCGCTGCTGCGCCTGAACGCCGAGGCCAAGGACCCGGCGAAGATGGCCGAGCTGCGCGACGGCGTGCTCGCCATCGTCCGCGCCTGACCGAGGCCTCCTGTGCCCCGGCCGGTAGGGTTGCCTATCGGCCGGGGCACCGCCGTGCCACCCCCCGACTTTTGGAGAGCCCCATGAAGCTCGAATCCTTCCTGCTGGAGATCCTGGTCTGCCCGCAGTGCCGGGCCGCGCTCACCGAGGGCGGCACCGAGGAGCAGCCCGAGCTGGTCTGCACCGGCGCGGACTGCGGCCTCGCGTACCCGGTGCGGGACGGCATTCCGGTCCTGCTGGTGGACGAGGCCCGCCGCCCGGCCTGATCCTTGGGGCGAAGCCCCCACCCCGTCAGCCCAGCGCGCACAGGACAGCAGCCGGAGGCCCGCCGCATGCTCGACGACACCCTGCTCGACGACCCGGCCGCCCTGCAGCGCGCCGACCGCGACCGCGCCCTGCTGGCCCTGGCCGGCGCCGGTGCGCGGGTCCGCACCGCGCTGCGGCTGGCCGACGCGGCCGGCCTGGACCGGCTGCGCCCGGACGGCCGCCCGCGCGCCGTCCTGGTCGCGGGCCACGGCAGCGCCCTGACGGCGGGCGAGATCCTGACCGCGCTGGCCGGCAGCGCCGGCCTGATCACCACGCTGCCGCCGACCGAGGCGGCCGCCCCGCGCGCCGACCGGGCCGGCGCGCCGCCCGCCTTCACCACCGGGCTCGGCTGGCAACTGCCCGGCTGGGCCGGCCCGCTGGACCTCCTGGTGGTCAGCTCCGCCGACGGCGGCGAACCGGGCCTGGTCAGCCTCGCCGAGCAGGCCTACGCGCGCGGCTGCGCGATCGCGGTCACCGCCCCGGTGGGCAGCCCGCTGGCCGAGGCCGCGTTGCAGGTGCGCGCGCTGCCGCTGCCGTACGTGGCCTCCGCGCTGCCCGAGGACGAGGCGCCCGCCCGCCCGGCCGCCGAGCCGGACCTCCCCGCCGAGGACCCGGCCGCGCTGTGGTCCCACCTCACCCCGCTGCTCGCGCTCGCCCAGAAGATCGGCATCACCCAGCTGCCGTACGACGCGCTGCCGGCCGTCGCCGACCTGCTGGACGCGACCGCCGTCCGCTGCCGCCCCGACGCCGCCGCGTACACCAACCCGGCCAAGGGCCTGGCCGCCCGGCTGGCCGGGACGGTCCCGCTGCTGTGGGCCGAGGGCCCGATCGCCGGGGCCGTCGCCACCCGCTTCGCCGCCCAGCTCGCCGAACGGGCCGGCCGCCCGGCGCTGGCCGGGCCGCTGCCGCAGGTGCTCACTGCCCACCGCGGCATGTTCACCGGCCAGTTGGGCGCGGGCGCGGACCCGGACGACTTCTTCCGCGACCGGGTCGACGAGCCGGATCCGCTGCACCTCCAGGTCCTGCTGCTGCGGCACGTCCCGGGGGCGCCCGGCGGTCGGCCCGGGGCCCAGCCCGGCGGCGCGGCCGACGAGGCGGACGGGCCGGCCGAGGTGCCGGAGGACGACGCGGGCCCGCGCAGCTTCGGCGTCACCCGCGCGCACCGGCTGGCCGGCGCCCACGACGTCCGGCTGACCGAGTACGCGACCACCCGGCCGGACCCGCTGCACGCGCTCGCCGACCTGGTCGCGCTGACCGACTTCGCCGCCGTCTACCTCGGGCTCGCCGCCGCGCAGTCCTGAGCCGGCGTCGCACGGCCGGTACGGTAAGCGCTCGACGGAGCAGCGCGACCAGCCATTGCGGCGGAGGGACCCGGAGCATGAGTACAGAAGGCGGCACCAAGGCACTGGTCGCGGCACTGTCCGCGAACCTGGCGATCGCGGCGGCCAAGTTCACCGCCTTCGGCTTCACCGGCTCGTCGTCGATGCTGGCCGAGGGCGTGCACTCGGTCGCCGACTCGGGCAACCAGGTGCTGCTGCTGATCGGCGGCAAGCGGGCGCGCCGGGCGGCGGACGAGGAGCACCCGTTCGGGTACGGCCGCGAGCGTTACATCTACGGCTTCCTGGTGGCGATCGTCCTCTTCAGCGTCGGCGGCCTGTTCGCGATCTACGAGGGCTGGCACAAGGTCAACCACCCGGAGAAGCTGGACTCCTGGGGCTGGGCGGTCGGCGTGCTGATCTTCGCCGTCGCGATGGAGGGCTGGTCCTTCCTCACCGCGATGCGCGAGTCGGCGAAGGCCAAGGGCGGCCAGGGCTGGGTGCAGTTCATCCGCACCGCCAAGGCCCCGGAGCTGCCGGTGGTGCTGCTGGAGGACGCCGGCGCGCTGATCGGCCTGGTGCTCGCGCTGCTCGGCGTCTCGCTCACCGTGATCACCGGCGACGGCGTCTGGGACGGCGTCGGCACCCTGGGCATCGGCGTCCTGCTGGTGCTGATCGCGGTGGTGCTCGCCCTGGAGACCAAGTCGCTGCTGCTCGGCGAGTCCGCCGACCGGGATTCGGTGCGCCGGATCCGCGAGGCGCTGGTGGACGGCGAGGCCGTCACCGGCGTGATCCACATGCGCACCCTGCACCTGGGGCCGGAGGAACTGCTGGTCGCCGCCAAGATCGCCGTCAACGCGGAGGACAGCGCGGCCCGCGTCGCGCGGGCGATCGACGCGGCGGAGGAGCGGGTCCGGGCCGCCGTCCCGATCGCGCGGGCGATCTACCTGGAGCCCGACGTCTACAGCGCCGAGAAGGCCGCCGCGGGCGAGGACCCGGCGGCCACCCCCGGCGGGCCCGGGCCCGGCGCCTCGCACTGACCGGCGCCGGTCCGCCGCCGGCCGGGGTCGGCTGGGATCCGCTTGAGGACCCGTCCGGTCCGAGGCCGAAATCGCTCATCGGCGGACGGCCGGTGGGGCCGCCGGTGTAGATTCGTCACCAGAGCCAGAACGTCGCTGCTGATGGCGGTTGATCGGCGGTCCGCCCCTGTGGGGTGTGCCCCGGTCGAGGGAGAGAGGTCCTCCGACGGTTTGTGCTGCGCAGCAGGGAACCGGTCCGCCACCACGGATCCGGCCGCCCCGGCGTAGCCGTGCACCCGTACGGCCCCGCCCCCGCTGCGACCGCACACACAGGACCTTGGCCACGCCCACCCCATCAGCGAGGAGCAGACGCATGTCGACCGACACCACCGGTGACTTCAAGGTCGCCGACCTTTCCCTGGCGCCGTTCGGCCGCAAGGAGATCCAGCTGGCCGAGCACGAGATGCCCGGCCTGATGTCGATCCGAGCCGAGTACGCCGAGTCGAAGCCGCTGACCGGCGCCCGCATCACCGGCTCGCTGCACATGACCGTGCAGACCGCCGTCCTCATCGAGACCCTGACCGCCCTGGGCGCCGAGGTCCGCTGGTGCTCCTGCAACATCTTCTCCACCCAGGACCACGCGGCCGCCGCCATCGCGGTCGGCCCGGAGGGCACCCCGGAGAACCCGCAGGGCGTGCCGGTCTTCGCCTGGAAGGGCGAGACCCTGGACGAGTACTGGTGGTGCACCGAGCAGGCTCTGACCTGGCCCGAGGGCAAGACCCCGAACATGATCCTGGACGACGGCGGCGACGCCACCCTGCTGATCCACAAGGGTGTCGAGTTCGAGAAGGCCGGTGCCGCGCCGGACCCGTCCACCGCGGACAACGACGAGTTCCGGATCATCCTGGAGCTGCTCAACCGCACCCTCAAGGACTCCCCGAACAAGTGGACCGAGGTCGCCGCCACCATCAAGGGCGTGACCGAGGAGACCACCACCGGTGTCCACCGCCTGTACGAGATGCACCGTGACGGCCAGCTGCTGTTCCCGGCGATCAACGTCAACGACTCGGTCACCAAGTCGAAGTTCGACAACAAGTACGGCTGCCGCCACTCGCTCATCGACGGCATCAACCGCGCCACCGACGTCCTGATCGGCGGCAAGGTCGCCGTCGTCTGCGGCTACGGCGACGTCGGCAAGGGCTGCGCCGAGTCGCTGCGCGGCCAGGGCGCCCGCGTCATCGTCACCGAGATCGACCCGATCTGCGCGCTCCAGGCGGCGATGGACGGCTACCAGGTCGCCACCCTGGAGGACGTCGTCGAGACGGCCGACATCTTCATCACGACCACGGGCAACAAGGACATCATCATGGCCTCCCACATGGCCCGGATGAAGCACCAGGCCATCGTCGGCAACATCGGCCACTTCGACAACGAGATCGACATGGCCGGCCTGGCGCAGCTGCCCGGCGTGGTGAAGACCGAGGTCAAGCCGCAGGTCCACGAGTGGCGCAAGGCCGACGGCCGCACCATCATCGTCCTCTCCGAGGGCCGCCTGCTGAACCTGGGCAACGCGACCGGCCACCCGTCGTTCGTGATGTCCAACTCCTTCGCGAACCAGACGATCGCCCAGATCGAGCTGTTCACGAAGACCGAGCAGTACCCGATCGGCGTCTACGTGCTGCCCAAGCACCTGGACGAGAAGGTCGCCCGGCTGCACCTCGACGCGCTCGGCGTGAAGCTGACCACCCTGAGCCAGGAGCAGGCCGACTACATCGGCGTCCCGGTCGAGGGCCCGTACAAGGCGGAGCAGTACCGCTACTGATGCGGTGAGCCGTACGCCGGTGGCCGGCACCCCTGCGCAGGGGTGCCGGCCACCGGCGCGTTCGGTCGGCCGTCGGCGGTTCAGGGCACGATGACGTCGGTGGTCCAGTCGGTGGCGTCCGGGCCGAGGGCCTCGGTGTGGGCGAGCATCCAGGGGAGGCCGCCGAGCTGCTCCAGGGAGGGCGGATCGCCGGCTCCGGTGCCGATGGAGATCTCCACCCCGTTCTGGACGGACTCCAAGGGCGGGTGCGGGTCGGTGTAGGGCGAGCCGTCCGTGCTGGTGTAGACCGGGCGCGGCCCGATCGGCCGCAGGGTGACCGAGACGTTCTTCCCCTCGACCTGGAACATCAGCCACAGGCTCCAGGCGCCGACGCCGTCCGTGTCCGGCCGCCAGAGCGAGATGTCGGTGGCCTTGAACGTCTCGGGCAGGCCGGTGAACCGCACCGGCAGGGGGACGTCCCAGTGGCCGTACCGGACATCGGCCGCGACCCTGAGCAGAATCTCCTGGGAGAAGTTTTCGAGGCGGCCGCCACCGTTTCCGCTGATCTCCGCCCACCGGCCGTCGGGGGTCAGCCAGCGCAGCGTCGGGGCGGCCGTACCGCCCGAGTCGACCAGCCAGTAGGCCGGCCGCCGTTGGCGGGCCGGCAGCGTCGCCAGGGCGTGGCGCAGGTCCAGCGAGGCGTCGAGGTCGACGGGCACGGACTCGGTGTCGAGGGCGGTGCCCGGCCGGCTGGTCCGTCGCCACCAGGAGGTGCGCTGCTCGGCCAGGAAGGTGTTGACCAGCACCCTGCGGGCGTAGCCGTCCAGGTTCTCCATGCGGCCTGCCCGCGACCAGTTCACGTACAGCTTGGTGATGGTCTCCTGGACCAGGTCGTCCGCGCGGTGCCAGTCCCCGCACAGCAGATAGGCGACCTTGCGCAGCCAGCCGCTCCTGGAAGTCACGTACTCCGTGAACTCCTCGTCGCGTGCCTGCTTCGCCATCTGCGCCCCCCTTCTCCCGCGTACCGTCGGCGCTCGTGCGCGCCGTCCACCCCCCTAATGCGGGCACCCGCCCCGAACGTTGCATGCGAAGTGCGCACGTAGGCTTTCGGGCATGCCCAACGGCCGGTACTCGCTCCATACAGCCATGACTCCTCTGGGTCACGACCGCGTGCTGCTCGGGGAGGAGCGCTTCAGCTGCGCCCCCGGGGCGGCCGGCTGGCGGTACGTCTCCAAGACCTACGCGCCGGACGGGCGGGTGATCGGCAGCGTCGACCTCACCCTGGACTCGCGGGCCCGCCCGCTGCGGATGGAGCTGCGGGCCGGTGGCTGGCAGGTGCGCGGCGGCGCGGTGGACGGCGTCGCCTGGGTCCGGACGGACGCGGCGGACCCGGGCGGCGAGCACAGCGTGGAGGGGCACGACCGGGCGCACGGGTTCACCGGCGGCTCGCCGGCCTTCCTGGTCGCCACCGCCCGGCTGCTGCGGCTGCGGGAGGGGGCGAGTGCACGGGTGCGGCTGGTCGCGTTCACCGAACCGGTGCTGGCGCCGCGCACCTTCGACCAGGGGTGGCTGCTGGAGGGGGTCGACACGCACCAGACCGACTCCGGGCCGCTGCTGGTCGAGCGGTACCAGGTCGCGGACCTGGAGACCGGCGAGCAGCAGGTCGTGCACCTCGCGGGGGACGTGGTGCTGGCGGCCGACGGGATCGAACTGGAGGAGCTGGCGTCGCCGCCGAACGCCTGGCCGGCGCAGTTCGGGGAGTAGGTCCGGGCTGAGTGGGTCGGGCGGCGGGCCCGACGGCGCGGTGAGCCTAGGCGGGCGGCGCGAAGCCGGTGCCGGGGGCCGGTGTCGAGGCTGGGGCCGGTGTCGGGGACGGCTGGTCGGCGGTGGGCGGGGCGGGCTTCTCGAAGGAGGGGGCGGCCGGGGCCACGGGCGTCGTCGGGGTCGTTGCCGCGGTCGTCGTCGGGACGCCGAGGACGCGCAGCGGCCCGCCGTCCGCGGTGGGCGGCTGGGGCGCGGGAGCCGGCCACGCGGCGGGTGCGGGGGCCGCGGTCCGCTGCCGCTGCCACTGGGCCTGGGCCCGCGTCCACTCCCGGCGCTGGCGCTCGGTGAGCACCGCGCCCAGGTATGCCGCCGGGTGCAGCCCCTGCGCCACCGGATGACCGGTCCGGGCGGCCAGGTCGCCGGCCAGCCGGGTGGACATCTGGAGCGCCACCGTGGGGTCCAACTGGCCTATGCGGCCCAGCAGTTGGCGAATCGCCAGCCAGAGCGGCTCCGGCACGGCGGACAGGTCCATCGCGACCAGCTCCCGGCCCATCGTCTGGAGCAGGTGCGGGTGCACGGGCGGCAGCGGCGGCGTCCCCCCGCCCGGGGTGCGCTCGCGGACGACCACCGTCCCGGCGAAGATGTCGCCCAGCCGCTTGCCGTCCACGTTCACGGCCGAGGTGATCACCGCCGGCACGCCGGTCATGGCGACCAGCTCCATGAAGCCGACCAGCCCGCGCACCAGCGAGTGCCGGAACCGCACCGGGCCGCCGTCGGTGCGCACCACCCGCAGGCCGAGCGCGGCCTTGCCGAGCGAGCGCCCGTGGGTGAAGGTCTCGACCATCACCGGCACGGCCACCAGGAAGAACACCAGCAGCCCGATCAGGGTGGCCGCCAGCGCCGCACCGTCCAGTCCGATCAGGGCGACGCTCAGGGTGAGCGAGACCAGGAACAGGGCAGCGAACTCCACGAGCAGGTCCAGCGTGATCGCCAGCGCCCGGCTGGGAAGCTTCGCCGTCTGCAGGTCGAGGACGACCGCCTCACCCGTCACCAGGTCGCTCAAGACACCTGTCCGTTCACGTTCGTGGAGCCGTACAGCTCACTCATGGAGGCCGCCGAGGGCGGCACGGACGAGGGGAGGGGCGTCATCCGGACCGGCCCCCACGACCTGCTCTCCGCAGTCTGATCCGCAGCCGCAAACATACGGCGCCCGGTGGTCGCACGGGAAGTGAGATCCCGGCGGTCGGGGGGCCCACCGCTGCTGGCATGCTGGGCCGCGCGTATCCGTACGTACCCGCCCGTCCACCCGCCCGCGACCGGGCCCCCTCGCGCCCACCGCCGACCATGGAGCCGCCGAATGGACCTGGACGTCTTCGTCGCCACCCACCAGGGGGAGTGGGCACGGCTGGACGCCCTCGCCCGACGGCGCCGGCTCAGCGGAGAGGAGGCCGACGAACTGGTCACCCTGTACCAGCGCGCCACCGGCCACCTGGCCAAGGTCCAGGCCGCCGCACCGGACCCTGCCCTGCTCAGCCGGCTGACCGGCCTGGTCTCGCGGGCCCGCAGCGCGGTGACCGGATCGCGCAGCAGCGGATGGCACGACGTCGCCCGGTACTACACGGTGAGCTTCCCGGCCGCGCTGTACCGCGCGCGCCGCTGGTGGGTGCCGGTCGCGGTCGTCTCGCTGCTGGCCACCGCGGTGCTCGCCTGGTGGATGGCCACCCACCCCGAGGTCCGCAACAGCCTGGTCGCCCCGGATCACCTGCGGGAGATGACCCGCCCGGGCGGGCAGTACGAGTCGTACTACTCGGACCGCCCGGCGAGTTCGTTCGCCGCGCAGGTCTGGACGAACAACGCCTGGATCGCCGTGCAGTGCCTGCTGTTCGGGATCGCGCTGGGTCTCCCGGTGCTCTGGGTGATGTGGACCAACGTGGTCAACCTCGGTGTCGGCGTCGGGCTGATGGCCTCCGCCGGGCGACTCGACGTCTTCCTCGGCCTGCTCATCCCGCACGGCCTGCTGGAGCTGACCGCGGTGTTCGTGGCCGGAGGCCTCGGTCTGCGCCTCGGCTGGACGGTCATCGACCCCGGCCCGCGCACCCGTGGAACGGCCCTGGCCGAACAGGGCCGCTCCATCATCGGCATGTCCATCGGCCTTGCCACGGTGCTGGCCGTTTCCGGTGTGCTCGAAGCGTTCGTCACCCCTTCCGGGCTGCCCACCTGGGCACGCATCTCGATCGGAGTGCTGGCCGAGGCGGCATTCCTTCTCTACGCGCTGGTGTGGGGCCGAAAGGCCGCCGAGGCCGGCGAAGTCGGTGATCTGGACGCGGCCGATCGGGCGGATCTGCAACCCGTCGCGGCCTGAGGCGAGGTGATCGACATGCCTCTGACCTGGTAGTCTTCTCGCATCCCGACCAAACCATTGACGTGGTGAGGGTGGGCTAGTAGGTTTGAACGGTTGGGACAGACTGGACAACGGTCAGTCCCGGGCGTTAGTGTCTACGACACCGCCAAATCGAGGTGAGCGCGTTTTATGAATGCGCATCCTTCGACGAAGCAAAATCCCGCGGACTGAGCACATCGAAAGCTTTGATAAGCTTCGGAGCGAAGTTCGAAGGAAATCCCGCCAGCGGGAATTCGGAGAAACGAAGCCGGTAAGAACGGCCGCGAGGATCTGATAAGCTGGAAACACGAAAGAACGAAGCGCCCGGAGGGCCCGCTGGAAGGCGGTCCGAAGGAAGTGTCCGTTCCTTGAGAACTCAACAGCGTGCCAAAAGTCAACGCCAGATATGTTGACATCCCCGGCCTCGATCGTTTGATCGGGGTTGGAGATTCCTTTTGAAGTAAAACACTAGCGAGGACGCAGTGCGCGGGACCGCCCTATTCCGGTGGTTGCCGTGCCGCTCAACGCGAGTGCCGCCCGATTGCGGGTAGACATTCACGGAGAGTTTGATCCTGGCTCAGGACGAACGCTGGCGGCGTGCTTAACACATGCAAGTCGAACGGTGAAGCCCTTCGGG
>NZ_JBFBIR010000063.1:0-44574 GCF_040685715.1 Kitasatospora sp. NPDC088264 | reverse complement strand
GCGAAGAACTCATGCACATCCGCCGACGAGTAGTTGCCGACCAGCTCACCCGCAGCGTTGCGCCGCGATCCATCGGGCCAGACCGTCACGGACTCCTCACCGAACAGATCAGCCAGACCGTCCGCGAGACGCTTCCCCCGGTACGCCTCCTCGACCAGCGCCCTCTGCTCACGACTCAGCCCGAACTCCAGGACCGCGTGCGCGAGTTCATGAGTCGCCGAGGAATACCCCTCCGGCTGCGTGGCATGCGGACCGACCGTCGTCCGCTCACCGAGCAGGTTCTCCTCGGGGATCGCCACCACAAGCTCGTCGTTCGCCCCCCGCAACTGGTCAACACTGCGCCCGTTGCCCGCCTCACCGCCGGCCACCAGCCCGCGAAGCTTCTCGAAACCCGCCACCCCGGTCAACGGCACATCACGCGGCACCACCACCACGCGCACACCCGCCGCCACCAGCCTGGCCGCGACCTCCTTGTCCTGCAACATCCGCGCGACCTGCAACTCAGCCTCACGCCGCGAAGCAACCGGCTGATGCACACGGGGATCGACGTCGATCACCAACCGCGCCGCCGCCTGCGCGAAGTCCTCCGCCGACAACTCCGACCGCAGGCTCTCCACAAAAGCGGTATCGGCCGCGAGCTCCCGCCGGGCCTCCGGGCCGAGGTGCTCCAACGCCTGCACCCGCTCATGCAACGGCCCCGGAACCGGCATACCACCACCGTGCTCCACCGCCAGCGGATTCACCACCACCGACTCCTCCGACACCCCCGAAGGCGCCGGCCGAAGCCTCTTCTCCGCCGAATCCTCCGGCTCCGAGTCACTGTTGTGCTCAAGCGGCCGCTTCGGGGCCCCATCGCCCTCCTGGGTGCTGGCGGCAGCCGGTGCCTCTTCCGGAGCGGGGACAGGACTCAGCGGGGAGTAGTGGCTCTCGGAGAGGAACAGGGACACATCCCTGTTGCCCTCGGGGGCACCGGGTACCGGCGCCAAGGAGTGCCAGTTGACCCCGTCGAAGATGTGCAGCCGCACCCCCAGGGCCGAGGCGACGATCGTCGGGATCAGGTCCCCGTTGGACCCGGCCCACCACCCCCTGGTCTTGGCCATCCAGGCCAGGTCGCTGAAGGTCGACCCGCGCTCGGTCGCGAAGACGGTGACCAGGTCACGGTTCTGGCTGATCCACCTCGTGACGCGGTTGCGCAGCGTCGTCACTGCCTGCGGGCTGACGGCCGTCCCCAGCTGGTGGTTGACGGAGTGGTAGAGACAGTCGCCGTCGCGGGGCACCTCGTGGATCTGGTAGCCCAGCTGGTAGAGGTCCGAGCGGTCGCGGAGGCTGCGGTGGTACGTCCAGAGTTCGGGCAGCAAGGGCAGCCCCTCCTCGGCCATCCTCCGGTACACCTGCCACGGGGCGCTCTCGGCGTACCGCGGCCTGTCGGCGTGGAAGACCTCGTCGAACGTGTCCAGGTACTTCTCCACCTCCGGTCCGCCGCCCGAGTACGTCACGATGTCGCCGCGCAGCTTGTCGTACCGGCGTTGCAGGTGCTGGGCACGGTCGGCGGCGAACTGCCCGGCGTCGAGCGGCCGGTCACCTGACAACCCCAACTGCTCCCGGATCTTGGCCAGTGCCTCGAAGCCGAAGCCGCGTTCCTTGCCGTAGACCGCCGCGGGCTTGCGCCACAGGACGGTCCCACCCGGCGGCTGGAACCCGTGGTCGACCATGCCCAGCGGCTGGTGGCCATTGCCCTTGCCCACCGGCGCAAGACCGTTGTCTCGTTCACCCGCCGCCAGGCGGCCGCCGTGCTTCTGATCGAACGGGACGGTGAACCGGCCGGACGCGGTGGGCGGGGTGGGGATCACCACACGCTCGTAGCCCGGCGCCATGCCTCCGGCCTTGGTCTTGCCTGCGTCCTGCTCGTGCCACTTCTCCATCCGCTCCCGTCCGCTGGAGCCCTTCTCCTCCAGGTACGTGACCTTGTGGCCGAGCAGCGCGGCGGCTTCCAGGTTTCCGGAGCGGGTCCCCAGGTGGTTCATGTCGTAGTGGCGGTCCAGGAAGTCGTACAGCCTCAACTGCCCGGTCCTGAGGTTCTCCGTCCAGACCGAGGGGTCCGGTCCGCCGTCCTTCCAGAAGCCGGTGATGTGGTGGATGGTGTCGATCCCGAGCTCCGCGCGCATCTCCGCGACCAACTCGTTCCACTTGTTCTGCCGAGAAGGGTGCGGGTCACCGGTGATGAGCACCATGCCCTGCTCACGGGCGACCTCCCGCAGGATCTGCCGCACGCCCTGGAAGCTCGTGTCGTGCTCCATCCGGCCACCCAGGTCGGCCCACTGGGTCACCTTGCCGGTGAAACGGGACCACAGCACCAGGACCTTCGCACCCTCGGCAGGAAGCGTGATCCCACGCTCCCCCAGCCAGCCCGCGACCTGCTGGTCGCGCGCGGGGTCCATCTTCCAGGCGTCACGGACGGTCTCGCGCAGGGTTTCCGAGAACACCTTGGCGACCTTGTCGGTACCGAACGTGACGCTCTTGACCACCGCCTCCTGGTCCTGCTCGGAGAGGACCTCCCAGTCCTCGGCCACGATGCGATGAGCCTCCGCGTCCATCACCGCGTAGAGATGACTCGTTTCCATGCTCGGTACGTCCACGGTGTGGATACGGTCGTCGGAGATCCCGATGGAACGGTAGAAGGCCTCGATCTCCAGGGACTTGTCCTTGGGATTGACGGCATGACCCTCCGCCGTCCGCGGCCCCCGCGCGATCAGAACATGCAGATTCGGGTCGTTCAGCAGCGCGACCGAGATCCCGAACTGGTCACCGGACGAATAGCCCGGCTGCTTGATGAGCCGCTTGTGCTCCGCCGGCAGGTTGTCCTCATGGATGTTCGCCCTCGGCGCGACGTCGAGCGGGCCACCCTCGTGCGAGCCGATCCCGAGCGGAGCCGACACCGGGTCCACCCAGACATGCTCACGGTCATGCACCGCCGCCAACGACCAGGCCTCATCCCAGGTCCGGCCATGCGTAGCAGCCGGGTCCAGGTGCCCCACCACCGACGAGATCAGCTGCAAGTGCCGCTCCCGCAGACCACCCTGCCGCAACCCCTCCGGCGCCGGAGCCCGGTGGTCACCCAGCAGACTCCCCTCGACCGCAGGACGATGAGACAGACCCGAAGCCCGGTACTCGTCCCGCAGACCGATCTGGTGGCCCAACTCGTGCGCGTAGTCGATCGGATCCGCGTCCAGCCACCAGGACTTCTGGTCCATCTCCCGGCCCCGCGAAACCAGGTCGACCGTCAGATGCGCCCGCTCACCCAGCCTGGCCGGCAACACCGTGACATGCATCCGGTCACCATTGGCCAACCGGTAACCAGGCGCGTTGAGGTACTCCTCCACACCCCGAACGACCTTGTCCCACACCAGAGCCGTGTTGTGACCCCGACCACCCTCGACGAAATCGATCCGCACCGTCAGATCCGTCACCGGACCCTCATGATCGAACCGACGCGCCTCGAACGACGACTGCACCACGAAACGCGGCGTCCGATCCACCACCATCCGCGGCGCCGACACCGGCGACTCCACGGACTCATGCACGACCACCGTCTCGTCGGAGGTGTGGACGACCGCCTCGCCGTCGGGCCGGGGCCGCAGCGTGAGGTCGGACGGGGCCTCGGTGTGCGACGGTGCGGGCTGCTCCTCGGGCCGGGTGGTGGCGCCGGTCAGCGCCGTCTCGATGGACTCGGGGAGGTCGTCCTGCCGAGGGCGTTCGTGCGAATCCGTCTCGTGCGAATCCGTCTCGCGCAAATCCGTGTGGTGGCCCGCCCCCTCCGGGGTGTCGGGGCGAGCGGTCGTCCGGACCAGCGCGAGCTGCTCCTCGGCGGCCGCGGCCTCCTCCTCCCGGCGGCGGGCGAAGGCGTCCTCGTGGCCGCGTTCGTGGGCGCGCCAGCCGGCCGCGTCCAGGTGGGCGAGCTTCCACAGTTCGCGGTACCGCTCGAAGAACTCGTCGCCGTACTCGCGCTTGAGGAAGGCGATCACGTCGTCGGTGAGGACGTGCGGCGCCGCCCGGTCCTCGAACCCCGCCGCGGCGTCGTGCAGGGCGGGCGCGGCCTCGGCCTCGAAGGCGGCGTGCTCGGCCAGCTCCTCGGTGAGTTCCCGGTGCCGTGCGTCCCACTCCTCCTGGCGGACCTTCAGGTCCTCGGGCTTGCCGAACACCTGGTCGAAGGCGGAGGTGATCCGGTCCCGGTGGCCCTCCTTCAGGCGGCCGATGCCGTGCCCGGTGAGGCCGCCGTGCTCCTGGGCGGCCTTCTCGGCGGCCTCCTCGGCGGCGCGGCGGGCCGCGAGGCGGGCGGCCTGGTGGGTGAGCCGGTCGTGGACGGCGCCGGTGCCGGTGAGCTCGTCGAGCTCCCGCCCGAACGCCTCGGTGTCCTCGGTGTTCCGGTTGAGGTGGTCGGCGACCAGCCGGTCGACGTCCCGGGCCAGTTCGCGGGTGACGGTGCCACGGGCCTGCTGGACGTCGTGCTCGGTCGCCCCGAAGGCGGTGGCCCGGTCCTTGCGCTCGGCGCCGGCGTCCGTGTTCCAGGATTCGGTCGCCTTCTCCGCCTCCGTGGCGGCGCGCCGGATCGCCGCCTCGCGGACCGCCTGGACGGCGAACTCGTGCGGCAGGCCCTGGGCGCGGCCGGCCAGCGCCAGGCCGAAGAGGTCCGCGGCCTGGGTACGCTCGCGGCGCGGTCCGGCGGCCGTGTCGACGGGGCCGGCGACCTCCTCGAAGTCGGTGCCGAGGCGGTCCCGCAGCTGTTCCCTGATCAGGGTCACGCTGTCGGGTGACAGCTCGGGGCGCTCCGTCACCCCGGCGGCGGCGAGCAGCTCCCGGTCGGCCGGGGAGAGGCGGTCGTACCAGTCTGCGGTGGCCCGCTCGACCAGGTGCTCCGCCTGGGCGAGCGCGGTCTCGTGGTCGGCGCGGAAGTCGAGCTCGCCGCGCAGGTGCTCGGTGAGCCGGTTCAGGGCGTGCTGGGCCTGCGCGTTGCCCGCGCCGGTGAGGTCCTCCGGGCGGGCGTAGATCCGGGCCACCTCGGCCTCGGCCCGGGCGCTGAAGCCGCCCCGCGCCTCGCTGCGGATCAGGTCCCGGGTCACCGCCGGGAGGTCGGCGTGCGAAACCGTGACGGGGCCGTCGCCGAGGGCGCGCGGCGGGGCGCTCCACTCGGTCACCGTCCGGTCGAAGCGCTCCATCGCCACCCGGACGGCCGCCTCGCGGACCGCGGCGAGGTGGGTGAGGCCGTCGAGGCCGTCGAGGATCTGCTCGCGGTCCTGCGGCCGGGCCGTCAGCTCCTGGTACATCAGGTCCTTGGCGCGCTTCCACACCGCCGTGGGCAGGCCCGGCGGCGCGTCGTCGGGGAAGCGAACGGGCCCGTCGGTGAAGGCCTCGCGGAGCAGTTCCTCGGCCTGCGCGTCATGGACGTGGCCGCTGCCGTCCGGGTCCTGGCGGAGCTTGTCGGCCGCCTCGGCGAGCTTGGCGTCGTAGGCGTCCTGGAGGTCCCGCTGGGCCTGGCGCCACTGTTCCCCGCGCCGACCGCCCTCCTCGGCGCGGACGTGTTCGGGCGCGTCGGTGTAGTGGTAGGCCGGTGGCGGTTCCTGGCCTGGCGCCGATCGTTCGTGCTCCTGCGCGGATTTCGCCGCGTCGCCGAAGACCGAGGCCTCCGCCATGTCCGTGTGCTTGGAGCCCGACGTGTAGTGCTCCGGCAGCGGCGAGGGGTACGAGCGCACCAGCGGCTCGCCGGCCTCGACGCGCGCCCGGCCTTCCTCGGAGGCGGGGTTGACGTACTCGTACCAGTTCCCGCCACCCTCGACGACCGGCTTGCCGTCCCGGCCGAAGCCGACCTTCGCGGCGACCACGACGTGGCCCGTACCGGGGCCCTCCTTCATCGCGGTCGGGGAGTCGAACCCCGGCACCACCCAGACCGGACCGTCGGCCGCCACCGCCTTGACGTCGGCGAGCTTCGGGTCCGCCCAGACGTGCTCCATCACCTCCTGGACGTACCGGGAGTTGAGCGGCCCGTTCAGGTCGCAGGCGACGAACTCGATCGTGCGCCGGTCCCCGCCGAGGTGCCCGGTCTGGGCGAGCCCGCGCACGACGGAGGCCAGCTTCTCCACCGACAGCTCGCGGCCGTTGTGCATCGGCATCCCGTGCTCGTTGGTGTGGATCACCAGGGCGAAGCGGGACGGGTCGAGGGGCAGGCGCTCCAGGGCCTTCAACGTCTCCTGGGACGGCCTGTCACCGAGCACCCAGCCGGGCTGCCGCTCCGGGCCGGCGGACGGCAGGTGGTGGCCGTGCTCCTTCGGGGCGTTGGACTCGTCGACCTCCAGGTACTGCAGTTCCTCGTTGCGGGCGTGGGTGTTCTGGTTCTCGTGGGTGTTCTGGTTCTCGTGGGCGCTCTGCTGCTCGGGGGTCTTCTGGTTCTCGTGGGCGCTCTGCTGCTCGGGGGTCTTCTGGTTCTCGTGGGAGTTCTGGCTCCCCCGGGGGTTCTGCTGCTCGGGGGTCTTCGGGTTCTCCCGGGGGTTCTCGTTCTCCCGGGGGTTCTCGTTGTCGCGGGTGTTCTCGTTCCCCCGGGGGTTCTGCTGCTCCCGGGGGTTCGGCTGCTCGTGCCCGCCGGTCACCGGGACGTGGGCGGGGGCGGGGACGTTGGATTCGGACGTCGTGGCGGGCGCGGGCACCGTCTCGTGCGCCGGGGGTTGCTGCGTCGACTTCTGCCCCTGCTCGTGCGAGCCGCCGCCGGACGTCGGTACCTTGGCCGGCGGCTCGGGCTTGTTCGACGTCTCCTCGGGGGCCTTGGCCTCCGTCTTGGTCGGAGCGTCCTTGGTCTGCCGCTCCCCCGTCGTGGACGGCTGCGACTTGGAGCCGTCGGAACTGGTGGGCAAGTCCTTCGGCTGGGTGGCGTGCTCAAAGTTCCCCTCCGCCGCCAGCCGCGCCTCGCGGGCCTTGGGCCCCTCCGGCCGGGGGATCAGCAGCGAGGTCGGGTGCCCCATCAGCGTGGACGCGATGGCCAGCAGGGTTCGCGGGTGTCCCAGGCCGTAGTACTTGTCGTCGCTGCTGTTCCTGGACTCCTCGTCCCACGCGCGGATCTTGTCCTGGAAGCGGAGCCGGGCCGGGCCGGTGAGGGTGTGCCCGGCGTGGCCGATCGCGCCCATGGCGACGCCGGCGAAGAAGGTCTCGGCGGTGACCGAGAACGAGCCGTCGCCGAAGATCGAGTTGTAGGTGCCCTCGGTCAGGATGTTCTGGACGCCGCCCTTGAGGTAGCCGCCGATGCCCTCGCCGAACTTGTAGAGCATCTGCAGTCCGGTCTGCGGCCGCAGACCGTCCATCAGGTGGAGCGTCCGGTCCGCGAGGTCCTTGACGGCCTGGTGCTCGCCGCCCTTGCCGGCGTCCTTGACCGCCGCGTCCAGGAGCTTGCGGACGGTCCCGAGGTCCACGGCGTAGCGGGCGCCGCTGCCGGCGATCGTCTCGGCGACCTTCCGCCCGGCCTCGTTCGCCAGGTCCTTGGAGATGCCCAGGCTCCCGAGCTGCTCCTCGAAGGACTTGCCCATCTCCTGGGTGAACTTCTCGACGTTGGACAGCTTCTTCTCGGCGGCCTTGACCGCGTCCTCCGCCGCGTCCTTGCCTGCGGTCTTGGCCGCACCCTCCACGGCGTCCTTGGCCGTGGTCTTGGCCGCACCCTCCGCCGCGCCCTTGGCCGCGTCCTTGCCTGCGGTCTTGGCCGCACCCTCCGCCGCGTCCTTGGCCGCACCCTTGGCCGTCGTCTTCGTCGCACCCTCCACGGCGTCCTTCGCCGTGGTCTTGGCCGCGCCCTCCGCCGCGCCCTTGGCCGTGGTCTTCGTCGCACCCTCGACCGCGTCCTTGGCCGTGGTCTTGGCCGCACCCTCCGCCGCGCCCTTGAGGCCGTCCTTCACCCCGGTCTTGCCGAGGCCCGCCAGCCCGCCCTCGCCGGTCTTCTTGAGGGTGTTGAGCCCCGCGTTCTCCAGCGAGCGGCCCGCGCCCTTGGCGAGGTCTGCCGCGGTCTTCAGCTCGGCGCCGGCCAGGTTCTTGAGGTTGTTCTGCAGCTCCTTGCCGATGCCGCCGCCGAACATCTTCCCGAAGAGCTTGCCGAAGCCGAAGGTGAACAGTTCCAGCGGGCCGGTGAGCAGGCCGTTGATCGCGCCGAACTCGATCGCCTGGAGGAAGGTGTCCTTCTCCCAGTGGTCCTTGTGGCCCTGGCCGATCTGGATGCCCTGGATGATCCCGTCCATGATCATGGAGGTGGTGATGTTCAGGAACTCGTGCAGGGCGATCTGCTTGAACAGCCAGATGAAGACCTGCTTGACCAGCTCCCTGGTCGCCACCTCGGCGGCGAAGATGGTGGCCAGCGAAGCCCCGAAGGTGAGCGGGATGTTGGCGATGGCCCAGGCGATCTGCGCGGCCAGCTGGACCAGCTGGGCGATGATCATCCACTTGGCGTACTCGACCTGGTTGGCGGTCTTGTGGGCGTAGTCGCCGAGTTCCTTCGCCGAATCCCCGGAGGCCGTCACGTAGTCGGTGCCGCCGTCGGCGCCGATCAGCTGCCCCATCTGCTGGACGAACCGGTCGGCCGCCTCGCCCTCGAACTCCTCCTTGACGTAGTTCACCAACTCCAGCAGGTAGGAGCGGAGTTCGGGGACCTTCTTGTAGATCTCCAGGTAGTCGTCACCGGCCGTGCGCAGCCGGTCCTCGTTGGCCTCGGGCCACTTCATGCCGGTCACGAACCCGAACAGCTTGGCCAGGGCCGGGGGAAGCATGATCGACACGGGGGCGTACTCCTGGCGTTCGTCGAGGGTTGGGCGAAGCGGGCCGGACCGAGAACCTGACGGATCGTCAGTTCTGGTT
Organism: Kitasatospora sp. NPDC088264; assembly: GCF_040685715.1. Lineage (NCBI taxonomy): Bacteria > Bacillati > Actinomycetota > Actinomycetes > Kitasatosporales > Streptomycetaceae > Kitasatospora > Kitasatospora sp. NPDC088264. Next base: position 35,697 of record NZ_JBFBIR010000063.1, on the reverse strand, counting down.
CTTGGCTTCCTCGTCGGCGTTCTTCAGCATCTCGGAGGTCTTCTGACCCTTGGTTCCGGCGCCCTCGACCTGGTCGCGCACCTTCTTGAACAGGTCGTCGAGATCGGCGGTCGGCCCGTCCACGTTCTTGTGGTACTCCTTGCCGATGTCGTCGTTGCCCGCCGAGCTCTTGTTGAACTCGTTGATCTCGTCGGTCCACCGGCGGACTTCCTCGATGGTGTCCGAGAGCGGGCCGAACTTGGCGAACTTGTCCTTCAGGTCCGCCATCGCGGTCAGCTGGGGCTTAGCCACGGAACTCCTCCTGCCGGTCGCGCTTGCGGCGGTCCGCCGCGGCGGCCTCGTCGGCGTAGCCGGGCCGCATGTCCCGCAGCGGCGCGAAGAGGTCGTCGAGTTCGGTCCCGCCGGTCATCGAGGCCCGCAGGGCCTCGCCCAGGCCGCTGAACGCGCCCATGGTCTCCGCGACCCGCTCGCCGATGTCGGCCCGCGCGGTATTCAGCACGTCGGCCAGGACCTGCCCCAGCTGGGCCGGTGCCATCGACCGGTACGCGGTGGTGTGGAAGACCAGGGACACCACCTGCCCCTGCGCCCCGACCGTCGCGGTGACCATCCGGTCCTTGGACGTCACCGAGGCGGTGGCCGCCTGCAACTCCTTGGCGGCCACCGCCATCTTGGCCTGCTGCTCCTCCAGAGCGGCCATGGCCTGTTCGATCTGCTCGGCGTACGACAACGCCTTCACCCGCACTTCCGTCTCGTCCCGAATCCCGATGACGCGTCCCGGGCCTACGGGGGTGAGGCCCGGGACGCGCCGGCTCGTGGGGTCGTACGGTTCTCTCTACGGATGGGCGGGGTCCTGCGGTTCGACCGCCGACGCGAATCGCCCGGTCAGCGGCCGATGACGCCCGTCACGGCGCCCGAGTCGGTGCCCCAGACCTCCTCGTCCTCGGCCAGCCAGGTGGTGCGCTGCCGTTCCTTCTCCCCCTGACCGCCCGCGCCCGCGCCGGCACCGGCGCCCATAGGCGGCATCATGGGGCCGCCGCCACCGGTGGTGGAGACCCCCCGGCCCATCAGCTGGGCCTCCTCGCCGGCCAGCCCGGCCGCTGACGCCCGCTCGGCCGCCATGGTGCGGGAGGCCATGGCCTCCTCGGCGGCCGTCGCCCCCTTGTCGATGCCCAGGGCGGAGGCCAGGCGGTCGCTGACGCCGATGCGCGGCGGCCCCTGAGCGGCGATGCCGCCCATGGTCTTGGGGCCGGAGCCCTGGCCGCTGAAGGGCTCGCCGAACAGGTCGGTGCCGCTCTTGAGGGAGCTCGAACCGCCGGAACCGCCGAAGGAGATTCCGCCGCCGCCGAGCGAGCTCGGCAGGCCGGTCCAGCTGCTGCCGCTGCCGCCGCTGCCACCTCCCCCACCGAGGACGAGCCCGCCGCCCCGCCCGGAGAGCGCGTGCTCCTCGTCGGACAGCAGCTGCTCGAACTGCGAGACGGGCCGACCGCTCGCGGTGCGGACGGTGCCGTCCGCGTCGATCTTGTCGTCCTTGCGGAGCACCACCGGGTTGCCGTTGGAGTCCTTCAGCAGGTTGCCCTCGGGGGTGGTGACCGTGCCGTCGTCGTTGATCTTCGAGCCCGGCGGCACCTTGAACGGCGTATTGGACGTCGACCCGCCCGAACCGCCCGAACCGCCCGAGCCGCCCGACCCCGTGGTCGGCTGGCCCACGACGGTGCCCACCGGCACGTGCCGGGGATTGCCGTCGGGGCCGAGCAGCGGCTTGCCGTCGGGGCCGATGAGTTCGCCCTTGCCGTTGACCGTCGTCCCCGGCGGGACGTACATCGGCTTGCCGTCCTTGTCGAGGACCGGCTTGCCGTTCTTGTCGAGCAGCGGCGCCTGGCCGTTGCCTCCGCCGATCCCCCCGATGCCACCGATGCCGCCGATGCCACCGGTCCCGGTGCCGCCGCCCTTGCCACCGCCCCCGCCGCCGATCCCGCCGGGCTTCGGCGGCGGGGGCGGCGCGATGCCCGGCGGCGGAGCACCGGCGCCGCCCTTCGGCGGGCCCTTGGTGTCGTCCTTCGGGCCGTCAGGACCGCCGGGCCCCTTGTCGGGGCCGTCCTTCGGGGGGTCCACCTTGTCCGGCGCCAGGTCCATGCCCGGGGCCGCGAACGACATCAGGACCCTGGCCGCGGCCTCGTAGGCGGTCGCCAGGGCGGTCCCGGCGTCGGTGGCCGCCTTGTCGAGCACCCTGACGACCTCGTCCGTCCACTGCTTGGTCGCCGCGTTGTTCAGGACCGTGGCGAAGGCGGCGACCGACGCGGTTCCGGTGGAACCGCTCGTCATGGTCGTAGAGCCGCCGGTGACCGTGGCCTCGTACGAATCCCCTGAGGCGTCGTTCGTCGGGTAGCGGGTCGCCGTCAGCTTCTGGACTTCCTGCGTGAACGCGTAGTGGATGCACAGGTCCGGCCAGGCGTACGTGGCGTGCTTGTCCGGGTCGTCGTTCTTCTTGTACGCCCACGAGCCCGTGGGGTCCGTCAAGGCGCTGTACCCGCGCCAGGGGTTGTACCCGTTGTTGTACATGTCCTGCTGGACCTTGACCAGCGCATCGCCTGCCGCCTTCAGCTTGTCGGCGATGCTGCTGCCCGCGGCCGGCGCGGGGGCGTCGTCCTTGAACGCGTCGAGGTCGCCGCTGAGTCGGTAGTGCAGCGTCTTGAACTCGTTCTGCAGCCCGACCAGGACCTCCTTGAACCGGCCGGCCGCACTGCCCTGGAAATCGCTGCCCGCGCCGTCCACGGACTCGGCCCACTGGTGGATCTTCGCCCGGTTGTCCGCGAAGAACGTGTCCACCAGGGCGAGGATCCGCGCCGCCTCGGTCAGCGTCTTGTAGTTCGTGTTGTCGTTACCCGGGCCCCCCTGGAAGATGGCCCCGCCGAGGATCTCTCCGGGGTCGGTATGGAACAGGTGCAGCACGCTCCCCGTCTTACCGGAGGGCTTGTCGTCGAAGAAGGGCCAGTTGTAGGTCACACCCAGGATCGTGGTGAACGCGGTGGTGGCGTTGCCGTCACCGTAGTCCCACTCCGCCCACATGTCGTAGCCGGCGTTGTGGGTGGACAGGCCGTCCTTCTTCTTGCGCAGGTTGTTGTTGTACCGGGAGTCCGTCACCAGCTCCTGCCCGGTGATCCACGGCTGCCCCGTGACGTCCCCCCGCTTCACGATGGCGCTGTGGTCCGACCCCGCGAACGCCTCCAGCATCTGTTCCCAGGTGTACGTGACCTTGGGCGCCTCTGTCTTGGGCGGCTCGTCCGCCATGGTTTCCTCCGAACGCGGTGACACGGGTCAGGACATCGGTGTGCCGTCGGATCGGGCGGCCCCACAACCGTCCGATCCGACGACGGCCCTCACTTGGGCGGGGCGGGAGCTCCGGTGACTCCGCCGAGAACGTCCTTGAGGACGTCCATCATCTGGGCCTCCGTCAGGGCTTCACCGTCTCCGAGGTGAAGCTTCTCCCGCGCCTTGATCAGGTCGAGCACGATCTTGTCGACGTCGCCCCGGATGGCCTCGATCGATTCGCCCACGCTCTTGGAGAAGGCGTCGAAGTTGGCCTTCAAGGCCTTCGTCGCGGGGAACGATTCCCGCCCCGGCTTCAGGGCCGGCACCTCGCTCCAGGACGTCTTCTGGCCGTTGACGTCCTGCTCGAAGGCGTTCAGGTCCTTCACGAAGGTCTCAAGACCCTCGACCGTCACCTTGATCGTCGATTCACCCATGGTCGCGTGCCCCCGCCCGGACTAGAACTGCTTGCCGGCGTTGTAGTCCGATTCGATCATGATGTCGTGCATCTTGGTGAGCGTGCCCGCCGCGCCCTCGATGTCCTCGTCCATCTTCGACTCGTTGGCCGCGACGACCCGGGAGAGCTCCTCGAAGGCGGTGGCGGCGACACCCTGGAAGTGCCCGCCGTCGATCACGCCCCTCAGCTTGCCCATGAGCTCGTCCAGGTTGCTGCGCATCAGGTTGCCGGCCTGCCGGAGCTCGGCCGCCGACTGCTCGACCGTCTCGTGGTGGAGCTGGATGTTTCCGAAGTCCATCGGTTCGCTTTCCCTAGTCTTCCTGCTCTTCCGACGCGCCCTCAGGCGCCCTGGAGCCCGTTGTAGATGCCGTCCGCGGCGTGTGCCCGGGCGTCGTCCTCGGCCTGGGTGAGGATCTGGTTGGCGCCCTGGGTGGACTGGACGAAGTGCTCGAAGGCACCGATGACCTGCTGGTAGCGCTGCATCCAGTCGTCGACCCTCGACTGGAACATGCTGCTCGCCCCGGAGATGTAGCCGGCGGCGAGCTCCTCCTTGATCCGCTCGACCGTGCGGCCGGCGGTCACCATGTTCTCGATCTGCTGCTCCAGGCTCGAAAGAACCTGGCGGATCGCCTCGTCTTCCTTCGTCAACATGGACGGTGTGCCCACGGCATGCTCCCTTCCCTGCACGAGCGGGGGCGCGACTGCGACCCCGCACACGTTCCTGACCGACTCAACGGGCCCGCGAGACCGGGTGGTTCAGCTGCACGGGGCCGAACCGGGCGCGGCGGCCGCGGCGGCGGCCGTCGAGGCGGCCGTCGGCGTGGCGGCGGCCCCGTCGGCCACCGCCGCCGGGTCGAGGAGCGGCCCGGCGGGGAGCAGCCCGACCACCGGGGCGGGCACCGAGACCGGCGTGGCGCCCCCGTAGCCGAGCTGTTTGGCGACGGCCGTCGAGGGCAACGGATACCGCACCCCGGCCTCGGTGACCAGGTACTCGGTGCTGCCCGTGCCCGCGCCGGAGACCGCCTTGACCAGGGCCCCGCGCCCGGGCCGGACGGAGATCCGGTCGGCCACCGCGCAGGTGCCGCCCGCCGCACCCGACGGGACCGTCGGCGGGCGGCCGGTGTCCGCCGCGGCCGCGTCCAGGAGGGTGATCGCGGTGACCGGGGAGCCGGCGCCGGTGTGCAGGTCGGCGCAGACCCCCTCGCCGTGCAGCGGAGTGACCAGGGTCGGCGGCGTCTCGGGCAGTCCCGTGGCCGGAGCCCCGCCCGGCGCGGTGTGGGCGGCCAGGTCGACCGGGCCGATCAGCGCGGGCGCCGGGGCGTTGTTCGCGTACGCCTCCTTCTGGGTGCGCGGATCGCCGCGCAGCAGCTCGTACAGGGTCGTGGTGAGCGGGACCAGGCCGTCCTTGGTGAGCAGGTAGTGCGCACCGCCGGCGACGTCGAAGAGCTGGCCGATGCGGGTCGGCTTCCCGGAGAGCACCGGGCCGTCGCCGCCGCGCCCGGGGACGGCGGGGGAGGCGAGATCCGGTCCGGCGGGCAGCGCGTTCAGCACCCCGGCCGGGACGGGGAAGGGCGTCGCTCCGCCGTAGCCGAGTGCCTGCAGGGCCTGGTTGGCGGTGTCGACGCGCAGTCGCTGGCCCTGCCAGAGCAGGTGCACCGTCCCGTCCGGGAGGGAGACCAGCACGGCCTGACCAGGGGTCAGCGCCTTGCCCTCCTTGACCGGGTCCATCAGCAGGCCCAGCCGGGGCGCGGGGGCGCCGGTCGGGCCGGGCTGGACGGTCCCGCACACCAGCCAGGTGCCGCCCGCGAGTTCGGCGGCCGGCGGCAGCCCGTCGGGGGCGCCGACGATCCCGACCGGAGCGCCGCGCGGCACGTCCGCGAGCGACGCCCGGCCGACCTGGGCGACCGCCATCTGGTCGCCGGCCACCAGCCGGGCGCTGGTGTCGTTCAGCACCGGGTGCAGCTGCCCGCCCACGAACAGGTAGCGGGCGCCCGTCTCCTCCACCACCACGAGCGTGCCGGGCTTGGTCCAGCCGGCGTCGCCGCCGGGCTTGATGACCCCGTACACCACGACCCCGAGCCCGATCAGGACGGCCACGGCCAGTCCGGTCGTGGTGCCCCGGGTGGTCCGCCCGGTGGGGGTGTCCGGCGCGTCGGGCTCGGCCCGCAGCATGCCGGAGGCCAGCCTGCTCATCACGAACAGGTGCGCCTGCACCTGGTCGCGTCGGGACTGCATCCAGTTCCTCCCCGGTGTCCGGGCGCGCCGCTTCCGCGCCCCCACCCCGGTGCTACGGCCCGGAGGGGCGCGAGAGTTCACCGGGCTTCGTCGACCGCGGTTCTCCGTGGCTCGGCGTCAAGTCAAGTTGTCTGTACAGCTCCGGGCCCCTTGGCGGCCATCGGATCGTCATCGAACTCCCCGGCCCCGGTCACCTCGGTCACTTAGAAACATGACTGGTCCGGGTCGAACCGATGGTCCGGCGCCCGTCAGCAAGGAGCCCCACCCGATGAGTCCGATGCCCGAACTGTCGCGCCGCAGCCTGCTCGGCGGCGCGGCGGCGGCCGCCGTGCTGTCCGCCCTCCCGATCAGCGTCCAGGAGGCGCTCGCCGCGCCGGCCAAGCCCGGACGGCTGGCGGACATCCAGCACGTCGTGGTGCTGATGCAGGAGAACCGCGCGTTCGACCACTACTTCGGCACCCTGGCGGGCGTCCGCGGCTTCGGCGACCGGACGGCGGTGCGCGGGATCAACGGGCGCTCGGTGTTCCACCAGCCCGACCCGGGCCGCAAAGAGGGCCACCTGCTGCCCTTCCCGATGAACGCCGCGCACACCAGCGCCTACCAGCAGGGCGCGCCCGCCTTCGGCTTCGTGGACTCCATGAAGGCCTGGAACGACGGCCTCGCCGACGGCTCGGTCACCCGCCGCTCCGGCGGCTGGCTCGGCCAGGGCTACTACGAGAGCGCCGACATGCCCTTCTACCACGCGCTCGCCTCGGTGTTCACCACCTGCGACGCCTACTACGCGTCCGTCCAGTGCAACACCAACACCAACCGCGACCACCTGATGACCGGGACCAGCGGCGGCACCGTACGGGACACCCCGGTGACCGACAACACCGAGATCCCCGGCGGCTACGAGTGGACCACCTACGCCGAGCGCCTGGAGCGGGCCGGCGTCAGCTGGAAGACCTACCAGGCGCTGGACAACTTCGACGACAACGCGCTCGCCTGGTTCGCCCCCTTCGTCAAGGCCAAGCCCGGCGAGCCGCTGTACGAGCGCGGCATGCGGGCCGTCGGCGACCCGGCGAAGAAGAACGACCCGTTCGCGATGGGCGACGCCCTGGTCGACGCCTTCGCCGCCGACGTCCAGGCCGACCAGCTGCCGCAGGTGTCCTGGATCGTCGCCCCGGCCGCGCTCTCCGAGCACGCCAACTACGCGCCGCCGAACGGCGAGCACCTCACCGCCCGGCTGCTCGCCGCCCTGGCGGCGAAGCCCGAGGTGTGGCAGAAGACCGTCTTCATCCTCAACTACGACGAGCACGGCGGCTTCTTCGACCACCAGCTGCCGCCCGTCCCGCCGCTGGCCACCGGGCGCGGCAAGTCGACCGTGCCGGTGGACGGCGAGGTCGTCGTCCGCGTCGGCAAGGGCTCCGCCACCTACCACCGGGTCGTCGGTCAGGACGGCAAGTACCGGGTCAAGGCCGCGGACGGCTCGCTCACCTGGTCCGACACCCTGCCGGCCGGCGAGACCCTGGTCTCCGGCCCGTACCCGATGGGTCTGGGCGTGCGGGTGCCGATGGTCGTGGTCTCGCCGTGGACCCGCGGCGGGGTCGTCGACTCCACCGTCTACGACCACACTTCGGTGCTGCGCTTCCTGGAGCAGCGCTTCGGCGTCCAGGAGCCCAACATCAGCCCGTGGCGGCGCACCGTCTGCGGCGACCTCACCAACGTCTTCGACTTCTCCGGCCGCAACCCGGTCTGGCCGCAGCTGCCCGACACCAGCGGCAACCGGCAGAAGGTGGTCGACACCGGCAAGCTCCCCGCCCCCACCGTGCCCAGCCCGCAGGCCTTCCCGCAGCAGCAGCGCGGCACCCGCTCGGCCCGCCCGGCGCCCTACGACCTGCTGGTCAAGCCCCGGCTGAAGGGCGGCGAGCTCACCCTCGACCTGGTCAACCAGGGCCGCCAGGGCGCGGTGTTCGCCGTCTACCCGGCACCGGGCGGCGCGCCCCGGCACTACACCGTCGGCGCGAAGAGCCGGCTCTCCGACGTCTGGACGGTCGGCCCGGAGGGCTACGACCTGCGCGTCCACGGCCCCAACGGCGCGCTGTGGCACCTGCGCGGCGATGCCGCCGCCACGTACGAGGTGTCGCTGTCGGAGGAGCGCGACGGCAAGGTCCTCGAAGTCGACGTGATCAACCGCTCGCGCACCGCCCAGACCTTCCTGGTCGGCGACCTCGCCTACGGCGACGGGCTGCGCGAGGTGCGGGTCGCGGCCGGCGACGACCGGACCGTCAACCTCGCGGTCCGGCCCGAGGGCTGGTACGACGTCGCGGTGGCCGTCCGCGGGGACCTCACCTTCCGCCGCCGGATCGCCGGCCGCTTCCCCTGGGACGACCGGACGGTCACCGACCCGGCCCTGGGCCTGGCCGACCCGCTCGCCGTGGACGTCGCCCTCGGGGCCGCCTCCAGCACCATCGACGAACCCGTCCTGCTGCCCGGCCGCCCGGCCCGGGTCTCGGCCGTGCTCACCGCCACCGCCGCGCTCACCGCCGTCGAGGCGCAGCCGGTCGTCCCGCCGGGCTGGACGGTCACCGCCGTCACCGCGCCGCCCGCCTCGCTCGCCGCCGGCGCCACCGCCACCGCCGTCTGGGAGGTCACCCCGCCCGCCCAGCTGCCGGACGGCGCCACCCACCGGATCCTGGTCACCGCCCGGGCGCTGGCCGGCGACCGCTTCGCGATCGCCGACGGCGAACTCGCCGCCCGCCCCGCCCCCGTGATGGCCGGCCACCTGCTGGGCGAGGACTTCGAGTCGCTGGCCGGCGTGCTCCAGCCGCAGGACGGCGTGCTCGGCTGGACGGCTCAGGCGCCGCAGGGCTGGTCGGTGGTCAACGCCCCCGGCATGCCGCAGGGCACCGTCCGTCTCCAGGGCTGGACCTTCCACACCAAGCGGGAGTGGTCCACCCCGGCCGGGCAGGACCGCGGCAACTTCACCCGCGGCCTGGGCGTCCTCGCCGTCGCCGACCCGGACGACTGGGACGACACCGGCTCCCCCTCCCGCAAGGGCGTCTTCGACTCCACGCTCGTCTCCCCCGCCGTCCGCCTCCCGGCCGGCGCCGACACCCTGTACCTGGCCTTCGACTCGCACTACCGGCAGGAGGCCCCGCAGAAGGCGTCCGTCACCGCCGTGTTCGACAACGGCACGGAGACCCGCCTGGTGTTCTACAGCGCCGACGCCACCGGCAACGACAACGCCGGCAAGGACGTCCAGAACGCCCTCGTCACCCGCCGCCTCGCCGTCCCGGCGGGGGCGCAGGCGGTGACGCTGAAGTTCCGGATGTACGACGCGGGCAACAACTGGTACTGGGCGGTCGACCACGTCCGCCTGGACAGCCGGCCGATCACGGGCTGACCGTCCGGGAACGGCCCGATCGGCCGTGCTGCGCCGCCCCTGCTTTCCGGGCTCGGCGCGGCCCGGCCGCTCGGTCAGGCCCGGCCGCTCGGTCAAGCCTGGTCGGCCGGTCGGGCCCGGCCGCTCGGACCGATCGGTCAGGCCGGGCCCGAGGAGCCGCCGGAGGCCCCGGCGGCCTCGGGCTGCTGTTGGGTCGAGCAGTGGATGCCGCCACCGCCGGCCGCGATGGCGTTGATGCTCACCGGGACGATCTCGCGGCCGGGGTGGAGGTCGGCCAGCACGCCCGCCGCCCGGTCGTCGGAGGCCTTGTCCCCGAACTGGGGCATGATCACGGCCCCGTTGACGACGTAGTAGTTGAGGTAGGTGGCCAGGAAGTCCTTGCCCCGGTCCGGCTGCCCGGTGAGGTCGGGTTCGGCGAGTTCCACGATCCGCGGCTTGCGGCCCTTGGCGTCGGTGGTGGAGCCGAGCACCTGCAAGGCCTGGTCGGAGGCGCGGGACCAGATGTCCGGCGGCGTGTCGGGGCCGGGGCGGTGGATGACGACCACGCCCGGCTCCGCGAACCGGGCCAGGGCGTCGATGTGGCAGTCGGTGATGTCCTGCCCGGCCACGCCGGCGAACCAGATGACCTTCTGGACGCCGAACAGGTCCTTCAGGGCCCCCTCGATCTGGTCGCGGCTCGTGCCCGGGTTGCGGTTCGAGTTGACCCACGAGCTCTCGGTGGCCATCAGGGTGCCCTCGCCGTCGACCTCGATCGCGCCGCCCTCGCCGGTGATCGGCGCCTGGATGCGCCGGATCCCGTAGTGGTCGAGGAGGTTCCGGGCGACCTTGGCGTCGTTGTCGTGGGTCTGCTTGCCGCCCCAGCCGTTGAAGTTGAGGTCGACGCCGGCCAGCCCTGCCGGGCCGGTGACGAAGGTCGGGCCGGTGTCGCGGGCCCACAGGTCGTCCACCGCCAGGTCGAGGACCTCGACGCTGGAGCCGCACAGCTGCCGGGCCGCGGCGCTCTGGTCCGGTCGGGCCATCAGCACCACCGGTTCGAACCGGGCGACGGCCTGCGCGACGTGCGCGATGTCCTGGCGGACGGCGGGCAGTTGGTCGCCCCACACCGAGTCGAGGGCCGGCCAGGCCATGAACGTCCTGGTGTGCGGACGCCACTCGGCCGGCATCGCGTACGACGCCGCGGCGCTCGCGGCTCCTCCCGTGCCCGTGCCGGCGGCCGTGGTCGGCTCGTCCTTCGGGGACGAGGCCCCCGACGAACCGCAGCCTTCCACCATCGCGACCACGGCCACGGCCGCCCCGGAGCGCAGCACGGCCCGGCGGGACAGGGCGGGTTCTCTCACGGCAGGTCCCCTCGTTGACACGGATTCCACCCCGAAACGGGCGATATCCGACAGTAGGGGCGGCCGGCGGGTCCGGCGGCGAGCCCGCGCGGCGCCGATCGGGCGAATCGGGCGATCCGCCGGGCCGGGTGGGCCGGGTGGGCCGGGTGGGCACCTCCCGGGAGAGACTGAAAGTTCAGTCAATAATTCGAGTACAGTGGACCACCATGCCAGACCGTCGAACAGAGATACTGAGAGCGGCCACGAGACTCATCGCGCGACGCGGCGTACGCGGACTGCGGGTGGGGGAACTGGCGGCCGCGGCCGGGGTGTCGACCTCGCTGATCTACTACCACTTCACCGACCGCGCCGGGATCCTCCGCGAGACCCTGGAGTTCATCGGCGAACGGGCCGACCGCTACACCGCCGAACCGGAGCCCGGGGCGCCCGCGAACGACCCCTGGAGCGAACTGGCCCAGGCCCTGCTGCTGGAACTCCAGGACTCCACCGAGGTCCGCGAGAACAGCACCGCCTGGGGCGAGTTGCGGGCCAGCGCGGTCTTCGAGTCCCGCCTCCGCGAGGACCTGGCCAGGGCCACCCACACCTGGGTGCACGAGATCGCCGGCCTGCTCGGCCGCGCCCACCCGTTCGGCACCGCGCCCGCGCACGCGGCCTCCGCCGAACGCCTCACCGCACTCCTGGAGGGCCTCTCCATCCGGTGGCTGAGCGGCTCGCTGCCGCTCGACCGCGCGCGCAGCCTGCTCGGCGAGGCGATCGGCACGGAGATCGCGGGCTGGCGGGCCGAACGTCTCCCGGGCCGACCGGACAGGCCCTAAGGCAGCGGTTCCTGCATCGTGGAGCAGTGGATGCCGCCGCCCCCGGCCATCAGGCGGTCGACGTCGAGCTGGACGACCTCGCGCCCGGGGAAGGCCTCGGCGAGGGTGCGCCGGGCGGCCTCGTCCTTGTACACGTCGCCGAACTGCGCCGCGATCACGCCCCCGTTGACGACGTGGAAGTTCAGGTACGAGTCGACGAACTTCGAGTCCCGCGAGCGGACGGTGTCGGGGCCGTCCACCCGGATCACCCGGAGCCGGCGGCCCCTGGCGTCGGTGGCCCGGGAGAGGATGTCGAACTGCTCGCGGGCGTCCCGGGCCCAGACGTCGTGGCGGTCCGCCGGGGGCAGTTGCACCAGGACGACGCCCGGCCGGACGAACCGGGAGGTGACGTCGATGTGGTCGTCGGTGATGTCCCGGCCCTTGATCCCGGGGACCCAGATCATCTTGTCCGCGCCGTACACCTCCAGGACGGCCTCCTCGATCTCGTCCCGGCTCATGCCCCGGTTGCGGTTCTTGTTGACCAGGCTGCTCTCGGTGGCCATCAGGGTGCCGTCGCCGTCGGTCTCGACCGAGCCGCCCTCGCCGACGAACTCCGCGTAGGAGAAGGGGAGTCGGAGCATCTCGGCGATGCCGCGCGCGACCTCCGCGTCGTCGCGGTGGGTCTGCTTGCCGCCCCAGCCGTTGAAGTTGAGGCCGACGGCGTCGAGCCGCCCGTAGCCGTCGCGCCGGAACACCGGGGCGGTGTCCCGCATCCAGAGGTCATCGGTGGGGACGGCGTCCGTCACGGTGACGGCGGATCCGCACAGGGACCGGGCCTCCCGGACGCTGTAGTCGTCCGGGGCACACATGACCACCGGCTCGAATCGGGCGATCGTCCGGGCGATGAGCGCGATGTCCTGCTGGACACCCGCCAGCTGCCGGCCCCAGACGGACTTGCGGGACGGCCAGGACATCCAGGTGCGGGCGTGCGGGACGTCGTCGCGGTCCACCCACCACTGCGGGAGCCCGGCCTCGCCGGCGTACGGCAGCCCGTGCTCCGCCTGGTGCGGGGGCGGGGCCCCGAAGAGGCGGTCGAACAGGGAGCGGTTGTCACCGTGGGTGTTGCTCATGACGATCTCCGAATCAAGTATTGCCCACCGAGTGACCGGTGGCCCCGCAGCCGCAACTCTGACATTGACTGAATTTTCAGTCAAGCTCCAGATCATGGAACTGCCCAGCCGGCCCCGACACGGGAAAAGGCCCGGCCCGGGAAGAGGCCCGGCGCGCGAGAAGGCCCCGGCACGCGAGAAGGCCCCGGGCCGCCTCGCCCGGGGCCGGAACGCGACGCGCGCTACCCGCGCAGTCGCTCCACTTCGGCCTCGATCGCGCCGGCCATCAGCTCGCGCGCGTGCGCCACCGGCAGGCTGCCGCTGAGCCAACGGACGCTCAGCCCCTCCAGCAGCGCGGTCAGCCGCTCGGCCGAGGCCGCCAGGGCGGCGGCCCCGTTCATCGGCCGCACCTGTCCGAGCAACTCCGCGACCTCCTGAACCCAGACGAGGGTGGCCCGGGCCAGGTCCTCCCGCAGCTCGGGGTCGAACACCGCACTCGCCCGCAGCTCGCCCCAGGCCGTGCTGTTCTCCCGCACCTCGGGGGTGTCCTGGAGCTCCAGCAGCAGCGTCTGCTCCAGCTCGCCCCGGGCGTCCAGCGGCGGCGCGTCCGCCGCGCGCTCCGTCGTGTAGCGCTCGGCCCGGTCGTTGATGAACTCCAGCGTCGCGCGGAGGATCCCCGCGCGGTCCTTGAAGTGGTAGTAGATCAGCGCGGTGGACACACCCGCCTCCGCCGCCAGTTCCTCCACGCGCAGCCCGCGGACGCCGCGCCGGGCGATGACCCGCGCAGCCGCTTCCATGATCAAGGTTCGACGGTCAGCCACAAGGAATCACCTTACCCGGACGGGGCACCGACCGACCGGAGGACCCCATTCCTGACTGAAATCCCAGTCGGGGTATGATCCGGTGCGCTTCACGACACCGGCGTCCGCCCGGGCCCCGGCCCACCCGCCGCACCCTCGCTGTGCCCCGCCCCCGCTCCGCCACTCCCCCGTCCCACCCGCACGACCCGCTGGGAGCCAGCATGACCGCAGAGCCCTTCGGCGCCCCGTCGCCCACGGCGTTCCAGGCGCTGTCCCCGGACGACCCCCGCGAGGTCGGCGGCTACCGCCTCTGCGCGCGGCTCGGCGCAGGCGGCATGGGCCTCGTCTACCTGGCCTACACCCCCGGCGGGCGGCCGGTCGCGCTCAAGGTCGTCCGGCCCGAACTCGCCGAGGATCCCGAGTTCCGGCACCGCTTCGCCCAGGAGGTCGCCAGCGCCCGGCGCATCCACGGCCTCTACACCGCCCAGGTGGTCGACGCGGGCACCGACGCCGCCACTCCCTGGCTGGCCACCACCTTCGTGCCCGGTCCCTCCCTCCAGCAGGTCGTCCAGCACTACGGACCGCTGCCCGAACGGAGCGTCCTGCTGCTCCTCGCCGGCATCGCCGAGGCCCTCCAGGCGATCCACGCGGCGGGCGTCGTCCACCGCGACCTCAAGCCCGGCAACGTCCTCGTCGCCACCGACGGCCCCCGCGTCATCGACTTCGGCATCGCCCGGGCCGCCGACGCCAGCCCGCTCACCGGCACCGGTCTGCGGATCGGCTCGCCCGGCTTCATGGCCCCCGAACAGGCCCTCGGCCTGTCCGCCGCCCCGGCCACCGACGTCTTCGCGCTGGGCGCCCTGATCGCCTACGTCGGCTCCGGCACTCCCCCCTTCGGCGACGGGCCCGAGCCCGCCTCGCTGTACCGGGCGGTGCACGAGGAGCCCGACCTCTCCCAGCTGCCGCCCGGACTGCACGAACTGGTCCGGCTCTGCCTGGCCAAGCGCCCCGAGGACCGGCCGGGCACCGCCCAGCTGATCGAGGCCGCCCGCCGGCACCCCGCCACCGGCGGCGAGCTCCGCTTCTCCGACGACTGGCTGCCCCAGCGGGTCAGCAGCGCGATCCGCCGCCACAGCGACCTGCCGACCACGCCCGGCACACCCGCCCCGCCCGCCACCGTCCTCTCCCCGGCCCGGGCCGCGGCCGACGCCCCGACCACGCTCGGCCTCCCCGCCCCGCCGCCCACCCGGCTGCAACCGGCCCCCGACAGACCCGAGCCCGCCGCCCCGGCCCGCCGGCACACCCGCACCCGCACCCGCACCCGCACCGTGCTCCTGACCACCGCCGCCCTCCTCGTCGGCGCCGCGGCCGCGTTCGTCCTGCTCGATCCCGAGTACCTCGACGACCTCGACGACCAGAACGTCGCCGCCGGCCTCGCCCCGTCCGCCGGCGCCGCCACCACCGCCCCGGCCCCCGGCCAGGCCACCACCGCCGCCGCCACCACCACGACGGCCGCCGGGTACACCGCCGTCCACACCAACCTCGAACTCACCTCCCCCGACCCCACCTACGAGTTCGACCTCAAGGCCGGGAAGGTCACCGCCCAGGACGCCTCCACCTGGTACCTGGGCCGCCACGCCGGCGAGTTCTCCATCCCCGAGGACAGCGACGCCTACGTCGCGCCGACCGGCCGGCTCACCCTCCCCGACTGCGTCAAGGGCGTCGAGACCCAGCCGGTCTCCTCCCTGCCCTTCAACGCCCTGCGCACCGACCGCAGCTTCTGCGTCCGCGCCCAGGGTGGCCAGGACATCGCCATCATCCGCATCCTCGCCACGGCCGACGACGGCCCGGTCCGGATCTCGCTCACCTCCTACCACCGCTCCGCCTGACGCGGCGCCACCCCGGGCGGACGGCCTGGACGACGAGCAGCTGCGGCGACCGATGACCCCGTCGGGGACGAACCTGCCGGGCCTGGTCAAGCACCCGGGGGGTGCCGAGCCGGGCTGGTTCTGCGAGGCGTTCGGCCGCGGGACGGGGCCCCTGCCCTTCGACCTGGAGGCCGACGAGACCTCCGACATGAGGGTGGAGCCGCACGAGTCCACCGAGGACGTCCTGGCGTACTACGCCCGCGCCCGCGCCGCCGCCGACCAGGTGATCGGCGAGCTCGACCTCGACGACCTGGGCAAGGCCTGGTTCGGCGACGCCGTGTCGCTGCGCCGGGTGCTCATCCACATGGTGACGGAGACCACGCGGCACGCGGGCCACATGGACATCCTGCGCGAACTCCTCGACGGCGCGGCCGGCGACCACAACCGGGGCTGAGCCGGGCAGGAGCCGCACCCGCGCCATCCCGCGCTGTCTCCGGCGAACGCCTGACGTGCCCGCCCGGCGCCTTCACACTGGTGGTGAAAGACGCAGGCCGACCTGCGACCGCGAAACCCCGAAGGTGCACATGAGTGAGCGATTCGCCGCGTTGGACGACCTGGCCGAGCGGTGGGGCCTGAGCGGCCTGGAACTCGTCGGCCAGGGCCTGGAGTTCTCCGTGTTCCGGGCGCAGGCGCGGGACGGGCAGCCCGTCGCGGTGCGGCTCGCGCGCCAGCGGTTCGAGTCGAACGCCAACGACCCCCACGTGGACACCCGGACCCTGCTCCGGCAGGAGTACGCCATCGCGAAGCACCTGGCCGCCCACGGCCTGCCGGTCGCGCAGCCGAGGGAGCTCGTCCTGGCGGACGACCCGGCCGCCCCCGACGTACTGCTGTCCGCCTACGTCCCCGACGACGGCTCGGACCTCGACTCCTTCGAGCTGGGTCACCTCCTCGCGCGGCTCCACCGGGTGCCGCCGCCGCAGCTGAGGCCCGTCGCGGCGGAGGGAACCGGCACGGCGGCGGCGATCGCCGCACGCATCGGGCGCCGCTGGGCCGAGATCGGCCGCCGCGTCGGCGACTGGCCCGAGCCGCCGGCCGCTTCCCTGATCGCCGGCCACCTCGCCGGTTTCACCGAGGACAGCCTGCTGCACCTCGACGTGCGCAGCGCCAACATCCGCCGCCACCAGGGGCGGGCGGTCGCCCTGCTCGACTGGTCGAACGCCCTGCTCGGGCCCCCGGCCCTGGAGTTCGGCCGGCTCGTCGAGTACGCCCGGTACCCGGAGAACGACCTCGACCCGGCGGCGGTCCGCAGCGGGTACGCGAGGACGGCGACCGCCCCGGCCGACGACGATCCGTGCCTGGCCGTGGGCCGGCTGGACGCCGCGCTGATGCTGGCGCTCGTCTTCCTCTCCGAGGCGCCCGACGCCGGCCGGGGCCCGGCGGCGGCCGACCACGCCCGCGAGCTCGCGCTCAGGATGGGCGCGGGCCACGCGTGAGGAAGCCCGGGAGCAGGGCTCTCAGGGCCGGCCGAGGACACGGTCGACGGCGATCTCGATGACCACCCGGTCCGGGTTCGCCCGGGGTTCGCGGTAACGCTCGGTGTAGCGCCGCTCGGCGTCGGCGACCTGCTCCGGCTCGTCCCGGACGACGGCCACGCCCTCCAGGGTCGACCAGCGCGCCCGGTCCACCTGGCAGACCGCGACCCGCAGGCCCTGCGGGCCGGCCGCCGCCACGTTGCGGGCCTTGCGGCTGGTGCGGCTGGTGATCACCCGGGCCGTCCCGGTCTCCGGCTGGTACGTCACGCCGACCGGCACCACGTGCGGCGAGCCGTCCGGGCGAGCGGTGGTCAGGGTGGCGATGTGACGCTCCCGCCAGAAGGCGAGGAAGGCGTCGTCGAGGTCGCGGGGATCATGGGCCATGATCGCGATGCTACGGCCCCGGAGCACGCGCCGTGCTCCGGGGGCCGTTCATCGTCAGTGCCCGCGGGCGATCCAGTCCGGCAGGGCCGGGGCCTCGGCGCCGATGGTGGTCGGGTCGCCGTGGCCGGTGCGGACCACCGTCTCGGCCGGGAGCGACAGCAGCCGCTCACGGATCGAGTCGATGATCGTCGGAAAGTGCGAGAACGACCGGCCGGTCGCGCCCGGGCCCCCGTGGAACAGCGTGTCGCCGGTGAAGACGGTGCCGAGCTCCGGCGCGTACAGGCAGACCGCGCCCGGGGCGTGACCCGGGGTGTGCAGGACGGTCAGCTCGGTGCCGGCCACCTCGATCCGCTGCCCGTCGGCGAGTTCGCCGTCCGGGAGGCGGTCGGGGTAGGTGAGCTTCCACAGCGGCAGGTCGTCCGGGTGCAGCAGGATCGGCGCGCCGGTGCGGGCGGCGAGGGCCGGGGCGGCGTCGATGTGGTCGTTGTGCGCGTGGGTGGAGACGATCGCCAGCAGCCGGCGCCCGCCGAGCGCGGCCTCGATCGCGTCGGCGTCGTGCGCGGCGTCGATCACCACCGCCTGCTCGTCGTCGCCGACGATCCAGACGTTGTTCTCCACCTCCCAGCTGCCGCCGTCGAGTTCGAAGGTCCCGGCCGTCACCAGCCGGTCAATGCGCGGACTCATGCGCCCACCTCGCTTCGCTTGGCAGGTGCTTCGCCCGATGCGCACCTCTCGATGGTTCGCTCGCTACGCTCGCTCACAGGACCACGACCGAACGGAGCACGTCGCCCTGGTGCATGCGCTCGAACGCCTGCTCCACCGCGTCGAGTTCGATGGTCTCGGTGACGAACGCGCCGAGGTCCAGTCGGCCCTGGAGGTGGAGGTCGATCAGCATCGGGAAGTCCCGCGAGGGCAGGCAGTCGCCGTACCAGGAGGACTTCAGCGCGCCACCGCGGCCGAACACGTCGAGCAGCGGCAGCTCCAGCGTCATCTCCGGCGTGGGCACGCCGACCAGGACGACGGTGCCGGCGAGGTCGCGGGCGTAGAAGGCCTGCTTGTAGGTCTCCGGGCGGCCGACCGCCTCGACCACCACGTCCGCGCCGTTGCCGCCGGTCAGCTCCCGGATCGCCTCGACCGGGTCGGTGCTGCGGGAGTTGACGGTGTGGGTGGCGCCGAGCTTGCGGGCCGTCTCCAGCTTGCGGTCGTCGATGTCGACGGCGATGATCTTCGCCGCGCCCGCCAGCCGCGAGCCCATCACCGCCGCGCCGCCGACGCCGCCGCAGCCGATCACCGCGACCGAGTCGCCGCGGCCGACGCCCCCGGTGTTGATGGCGGCGCCGATGCCCGCCATCACACCGCAGCCCAGCAGGCCGGCGACGGCCGGCGAGACCGCCGGGTCGACCTTGGTGCACTGGCCGGCCGCGACCAGGGTCTTCTCGGCGAACGCGCCGATCCCCAGCGCCGGGGACAGCTCGGTGCCGTCCAGCAGCGTCATCTTCTGCTTGGCGTTGTGGGTGTTGAAGCAGTACTGCGCGCGGCCGCGCCGGCAGGCGCGACACTGGCCGCACACCGCACGCCAGTTGAGGACGACGAAGTCGCCCGGCTCGACCTCGGTGACGCCCTCGCCGACCGACTCGACGACGCCCGCCGCCTCGTGCCCGAGCAGGAACGGGAACTCGTCGTTGATGCCGCCCTCGCGGTAGTGGAGGTCGGTGTGGCAGACCCCGCAGGCCTGGATTTTGACCACCGCCTCGCCCGGCCCCGGGTCCGGCACCACGATCGTGGTCACCTCCACGGGCGCGCCCTTGGCGCGCGCGATGACTGCCTTGACCTGCTGGGCCATCCGATTCCACCTCCGTCGGCCGATGCGGCTCTGCACCGGCGTGACCTGCGACAAACGACTGCCCACGAAGCGTAGCGCCCGTAGCGACGGGCACCGACGGGGCGGGCCCGGTGATCCGGCTCACCGCACCTGCCGCGAGGGCGTCATATGCCGTCGAGATATCCGCCGGGCCCCCGGCGCGGCCCGCAGGACAGGGCGCGCGGGCGGCGCCGAGCGCCCGTCAGCGTGCCTCGAAGTGCCCGGAAAGGAGCGCCGTTGGCTGGAAGTGCCGCTGACGCGCGCGCCACCGCCCACGTACGGTCGTAGCAGAAGCGGTCCACGCGACCACGCTCAGCACATCCGCCCCACCCGACGGTGCGCCACCGCGCGCCGTCCGCGCCGAGGCGTACCGACCGTACGCCGTCGCACGATTCGCGCCATCCCCCGTTCCGGTCCGCGTTCGCCTTCGCTTCCGCCTTCGATCCGCCGTTCGTCCCACCCGATCCGCCGTTCGTCCCGATCTGCCGCCCCACCCGATCCGCCGTTCGTCCCGGTCCGCCGGACCCGGCCCGGGCCGAGCCGCCCGCCGGCCCGCCCCACCCGTCCCCGCACCATCCCGGTTCCACCCCCCGTCGGGCCGTCACGCGCGGCCCCCCGCCCTGGAGTCTGGAGTACGGATGTCCGCCGAGAACAGTGCGACCGGTGCCGGAACCGGCACCGTCCCGCTCATCCCGCTGCACTGCCTGCGCAGCCTGGAGCCCGGCCCGCCCCGGCTCGCCGCGCTGCCCACCGGCACGCCCGTCTGGCTGGTCAGCCGCCACGCGGACGTGCGGCAGGTGCTGACCGACCCGCGCCTGGGCCGCGCCCCGCTGTACGAGCCGGACGCGCCGCCGATCACCGCCATCCCCAACATCCTCGACGACCCGCAGGGCCTGCTGAACATCGACGGCACCGAGCACCAGCGGCTGCGCCGCACCGTGCAGCGGGCCTTCACCCCGCGCGCGATCGCCCGCTGGCGGCCCTGGGTCGCCTCGGTGGTCGAGGCCCTGATCGACGAGCTGATCGACCACGGCTCCCCCGCCGACATCGTGGCCGGCTACACCCGGCCGCTACCGGTCCACGTGATCAGCCGGCTGATGGGGCTGGACAACCTGGACGGCAAGAAGCTCGCGCACTGGAGCGACCACGCGCTCTCCGCCACCGCCTACACGGCCGAGGAGATCGCCACCGCCATGGCCGAGTTCGCCGGCTTCGGCGCCGCCGTGATCGCCGAGCGCCGCGCCGACCCCGGCGAGGACCTGGTCAGCAGCCTGCTCGCGGCCGCCGCCGAGGACGGATCGATCACCGAGCGGCAGCTGGTCACGCTGGTCATCGGCCTCGTCGTGGCCGGCCACGAGACCACCATGACCAGCCTTGGCAACGCGCTCGTCTACCTGCTCGCCGACGGCCGCGAGGCCTGGCAGCGGCTCGCCGCCGACGAGGCCAGCGCGACCGCCGCGACCGAGCAGATCCTGCGCGCCGTCCCGCTCGGCGACGCCAAGCACCTGCCCGGCCTGCTGCGCCGCACCATCGAGGACGTCGAGATCGGCGGGGTGGTCATCCCGGCCGGCAGCGTCGTCGCCGCCGACACCGGCGCCGCCAACCACGACCCGTCGGTCTTCACCGGGGACCTGCTCACCGAGCTGTTCTCCCCGCTGGCCGCGCCGATGCTGACCTTCGGGGCCGGGCCGCACCACTGCCTGGGCGCCTGGCTGGCCCGGATGGAGCTCGAACTCGCCCTGCACCGCCTGGCCCGCCGGCTGCCCTCGCTGCGCCTGACCGGGCCCGTCGAGGAGATCGACTGGCGGAAGGGCCTGCTCACCCGCAGCCCCGAGACCCTCCAGGTCGCCTGGTGACGGCCACCCCGGGGACGGGCGCCGACGCGGTGGTCGTGCGGGTCGACCGGGACCGCTGCATCGGCTCCGGGATGTGCGCCCTGAGCGCCCCCGGCTCGCTGGCACTCGGCGCCGACGGGCTGGCCGAGCCGGTGGCCGACTACGCGGCCGACGGTGCCGAGCTGACGGAGGCACTGGCCGACGCGGTCGACTTCTGCCCGGTCGAGGCGCTGACCCTCTACTCGGCCGCGGGCGGCTACCGGATCGCCCCGCCGGAGTGACCGCGCCCCGGCGCCGCCTGCCGCACCACGGCCGGCGGCGCCGGGGGCATCCCTGGATCGATGAGCCAGGCTAATCGACGGATGAGCTCATCGATCTTGTTCCGCCCTCGGCGCGGCTGATGGGCTGGCTCCATGACCGACGCCGACACCCTCGCGCCCCCGACCGCCCCCGGCAGCCCGCCCCGCTGGGCACCGATCACCGCCGTGGCCCTCGCCACCTTCACCGTGGTCTCCGCCGAGATGATGCCCGTGGGGCTGCTGACCCCCGTCTCGAAGACCCTCGGCGTCTCCGACGGCGTCACCGGGCTCTCCCTGACCATCACCGGGCTCCTCGCCGCCGCCCTGTCCCCGTTCGTTCCCGCGCTCATCGGGCTCCGGGACCGCAAGCACGTGCTGGTCGCCTTCATGCTGCTGCTGTCGCTGGCCAACGCGCTCACCGCGCTCGCCCCCGACTACCCCGTGCTGGCCGTCGGCCGTGTCCTGCTCGGCCTCGCGATGGGCGTCGTGTGGGGCATCACCGCGGGGCTGGGCCCACGCCTCGCCGACGGGCCGCGGATCGCGCTCGCCACCACGCTGATCTTCTCCGGCGTCTCCATCGCCTCGGTGCTCGGCGTCCCCCTGGGCACCTACCTCGCGGCGCTGCTCGGCTGGCGCTCCGCGTTCTGGGCCCTCGCCCTGCTCGGCGCGGTGTCCGCCGCCGTCCTCGCCCGCACGCTCCCCGCCCTCCCCGTCCACGAGCGCGGCCGGCTCGACCGGATCGCGGACGCGCTGCGCAGCCGGGGAGTCGCCGCCGGACTCGCCGTCACCGCGCTGGTCGTGCTCGGCCACTTCACCGGCTACACGTACGTACGGCCGGTGCTCGAACTCGACGCGGGCCTGAGCAGCGGCGTCATCGCCGCCTGCCTGCTGGTCTACGGACTGGCCGGCGTCGCCGGGAACTTCACCCTCGGCCCGGCGGCCGGCCGGCGCCCCAAGGCGGCCGTGACCACCGCCCTCGCGGGCGTCGCGCTCGCCACCGCCCTCCTGCCGCTCCTCACCGGGAGCGTGGTGGCGGTGCTGATCGCGCTCGTCGTCTGGGGCGCCTCGTACGGCGGGGTCTCGATCTCCACCCAGACCTGGGTCCGGATCGCCGACCCCACCCGGATCGAGGCCTCGGCGGCGCTGTGGGCGGGCGTGTTCAACGCGAGCATCGCGCTGGGCTCGTTCGCCGGCGGCCTGGTCATCGACCGGGCCGGGACCCACGCCGTGCTCCTCACGGCGTCGCTGATCACGGCGGCCGGACTGCTGCTCGCCGCCGTCACGCGCCCACGGCGGTGAGCGCCCGCACGAAGGCCCCGGCCAGCGGGTGCGGCGGCCGCTCGCCCTGCACCACCAGCAGCGTGGACGGCTCCAGGCCCGGCACCGGCAGATAGCGGATGTCCGGCCGCTGGACGTACGCCGTGCTCGCCTCGCACAGCAGCAGCCCCAGGCGGGTGCTGGCCACCGTCGACAGCCCCTCCTGGAGCGTGGCCGCGCCCGCCGGGTAGGCCAGCTCCCGCCCGTCCGGCGTCCGCCGCGGGGCGTTCGCCCGGCGCCAGTAGTCCGGGGCGGGCCCACGCGGTTCGATCAGCGCCAGCCCGGCCAGTTCGTCCGCCGAGACGCTCGCCGCCCCGGCCAGGCGGTGCCCGGCGGAGAGGGCGACGTACATCGGCTGCCGCGAGAACTCCAGCAGCACCCGCAGGCCGTCCTCCCGGCACGGGGACAGCACGATGGCCAGGTCGACCTCGCCCCGGCCCAGGTGGGAGAACGGATCGCCCCAGGACAGTTCGACGAGCTGGGCCGCCCCCTCCGCAAGGCCCGCGATCGCCCTGGCCACCGGCTCGTACACGGCGCACTGGAACCCCAGGCGCAGCGGCCGGTCCGTCGAGGCGGCCCGGGCGCGGGCCGCCTCGAAGCCCTCCCGGAGCCGGTCGACGGCGGGCACCACCTGCTCGGCCAGCTCGCGCCCCAGCTCGGTCAACTCGACCCGCCGGCTGGTGCGTTCGAACACCGGGGCGCCGACCCGGCCCTCCAGCCGCTTGATCAGCTGGGAGACCCGGCCCTGCGAGACGCCCAGGAGCTGCGCCGTCCGCCCGAAGTGCAACTGGCGCACCAGGACGGAGAAGCACTCCAGTTCCTGGAGCGGCAGCTCCGGGAGCACGGGGCCTGGCGTCGTCCGATCCACCCCGGCAGTCTAGGTGTTCCGACCTGTGAGGTCGGGAACGCCGCAGGCCAGTGCCGCGCGCAGCTCGGCGGCCGGGTCGCCCGCGTGGTACGGGCGTTCGCTCTCCTCGATGTGGTCCAGGAACTCCTGGTAGCGCAGCGCGTAGGACAGGTGGTACAGCGGCTCGACCAGCTCCAGCGCGCGCCACGGCCGGGATCCGGGCGCGTGCTCGCTCCAGGCCTTCAGCCAGACCTCGACGAGGTGCTGCCAGCGCTCCGGCGCGAGGTAGGCGCGCGGGCGCAGCCCGTCCAGGGCGGGGTGGCCGAGGCAGGAGTCGGCGTAGTCGACGACCACCGGACGCTCGCCGTCGGAGCGCCAGTTGCCGGGGTGGAAGTCGCCGTGCACCAGGGTCTCGGGGAGGCCGCAGGCCGCCAACTCCTCCAGCAGCGCAGGCAGTTCGGCGACCAGTCGGCGGACGTCGGCCAGTTCCCCGGGCGTCAGGTCGGTCTCGCCGGGGAGCCGGTCGAGCAGCGCCTGCGCCTGGGCGAGCAGGGTGCGGGGCGTCCGGTCGCGCAGCCCGACCTTCGCCGCGCGCCCGTCGGCGGCCAGCGCCGCCTGGGCGGCGACCAGCCGGGGCACCACCTCCTCGACAGTGTCGAGGGACGGCGACCAGCAGTCCTCGCCGGGCACGTGGTCCAGCAGCAGCCGCCCGCCCGCCGGGTCGGCGGCCAGCACCGGCGGCACGAGGCCCGGGTCGACGCCGCCGAGCAGCGCGATCACCTCGCCCTCCCGGGCGTTGAAGGCGGGCGTCGTGGTCTTCAGCCAGGCGTCACGGCCGGTGGCCGTCGGGAGGCGGAGGAGGCCCGACAGGTTCCAGGTCCGGATCTGCCGCGCCGGGCCGGCGACCGGACGGCCCGCCCCGGCCAGCTCCGCCTCCGCCCAGGCCAGCGCCTCCCCCAGCCCGGCCGACGTGGCCCAGGCCGCGCGGCGCTCGGTGGGGCCGAGCAGCGCGGCCGTCCCGGCGTCCAGCGGCCGGGCCTCGACGGCTGTCGGCCGCTCCAGCGCCTCGGCGTGGTACCACACCTGCCCACCGTGCCCGCCGCGCCCGCCCTGCTCGCCCCGCCCCTCCACCAGCCGCAGCACCAGCACCGGCACCCCGGCGAGTTCGGCCGTCCGCGCCCCCACCCCGTCCACCGACGACCACCACCCGCCCGCCGCCTGGAACGGGCCCACGGGGCCGAAGTACTCGGCCCCGTGGGTGAGATGGACCGTGACGGTGCGTTCGCTCGCTCGCTGCATCCGGGCAGCTTCGCCCACCCGGGCCCGGTACGCGAGCGAATTTCCGGACGCCTCGGGCCGGGACCGGGCCGATCGCGTTCGCGCTACGGGATCGCCACCGCCGCGCCGGACACCCGGATCCGGCTGTCCGCCGTCCGCAGTTCCACGTGGAGCACGCCCGGGCGGCCCAGGTCCTCGCCCTGGTGGAGGGTCAGCACCGCCGGGGCCGCCGCCGCGCCCTGCTCCCGCAGGTAGGCGCCGAAGGCGGCCGCGGCGGCGCCGGTGGCCGGGTCCTCGACGACGCCGCCGACCGGGAAGGGGTTGCGGACGTGGAAGACGTCCGCGGCCTCGCGCCAGACGAGTTGGAGGGTCACCAGGTCGCGGGCCCGGGTGTAGGCGGCGAGGCCGTCGAAGTCGTAGTCGAGGCGGGCCAGGCGGTCACGGGTGGCGGCGGCGAGGACGAGGTGGCGGGCGCCGGCGTAGGCGATCCGGGGCGGCAGGGTCGGGTCCAGGTCGGTGCGGGCCCAGCCGAGCAGGGCGAGGACTTCCTCGACGTCGGCCTCGGTCACGTCCTCCACCTGCGGCTCGACACTGGTCAGGGTGGCGCGCAGCACGCCCTCCGCGTCCTGGTCGACCTGGACGGGGACTTCGCCCGCGGCCGTCGTGAAGACGTACTGCCCGGGGCCGGTGCGGGCGGCGAGCGCAACGGCGGAGGCGACCGTGGCGTGGCCGCAGAACGGCACCTCGGTGAGCGGGCTGAAGTACCGGACTCCGTAGGCGCCTTCGGTCGCTCCCGCGGTCAGGAAGGCCGTCTCGGAGTAGCCGAGCTCGGCGGCGATGGCGAGCATCCGCTCGTCGGTCAGGCCTGCGGCGTCGAGTACGACGCCCGCCGGGTTGCCGCCCTCGGGGCGGGTGGTGAAGGCGGCGTAGCGCAGGATGCGGGGTGAGGCGTCGTCGGTCATGCCCGGACGAACGCGTTCCGCTCCCCCGCTGTTCCCGCTCACCTGTTCCCGCTCACCCGTTGCCGGTCCGCCGGCCCGCCGGTCACCACGACACCGGTCACCGCAGCAACGCCTCCAGGAAGTCCGAGCCGAGCCGGGCGCTGCCGGACAGGTCGAGCTGGTAGAGCATGTACCGCCCGCGCCGCTGGGTGATGAGCAGCCCCGCCTTGCGCAGGACGGCCAGGTGCCGGGACACCTCCGGCGCGCTGAGCTGCCAGGTGGAGGCGAGTTCGCCGGTGGTGTGCGCGCCGCGGGCCATGGTGCGGGCCAGGCGCAGCCGGACGGGGTGGGCGAGGGCTTCCAGCCGCTGCTGGACGAGGGCCAGCGAGACGGGTTCGGGGATGCCCGCCTCGGCGACGGGGTACTGGAGGACGGGACGCCAGCCGGGGGTGTACACCACCACGAGGTGGGGCCGGCCGAAGGCGGTGGGGATGAGGGTGACGCCGCCGCCCTCGGTGCCGCTGGTGGCGTTGTCCTGGAGCTTGTCGATGACGATCCGCCGCCGCCCGTCGGCGCTCTGGTCGAGGGTGACGGAGGGTGAGACCGCGGCCAGCGCCTCGGCGGGGCCGCGCCGGGCCAGCAGATCGGCCTTGCGCCGGGCGTCGGCGGCGAGGGCGGGCAGGACGCGCTGCCAGGCGTCGGCGAAGAACGCGGACTCGCAGTCCTCCAGCATCCGCCGGACGAGGGCCCGCACGGCGGGCGGGTCGGCGAGCAGCCGGTCCGCGAAGGCGGCCTGCCGGGGGCCCCGGGCGAGCGCGAGTTCGCGGGCCCGTTCGTTGGCCACCGGGTCGGTGAGCGGGGAGGGCGCCCGGCGGGCCGGCCGGGAGGCGCCGCAGGTGGTGACGAGGGCGGCGGCGACGTACAGCTCGTCGTCCATCCGGTCGACGGCGTCGAGCTCGGCGGCCAGGGTGGCGCCGGGCAGGCCGGGGACGAGGAAGTCGGCACGGGAGGAGCGCCAGAGGAAGTCGGCCTCCAGCAGCCGCTCGGACAGCTCCGGCGGGATCGTCGCGGCGGTGCTGGACGCCCAGCCGTGCAGCGCGGGGTGGTGCGCGGGCTCGGCGAGGACGTCCAGCATCGCGGTCAGCTCGCCCAGCGGGGACGGTGTGAAGAGCAGGCGCTCGTCCGGCAGGCCGGTGATGTCGATGGTCACGCTCATGCGCCCGCCGTGCTCCTCCCGGCAGGGGCGTTCGCCCACCCGCGCCTCTCGATGATCGGTTCGCTCACGACGGCGATCCTGCCACCCGCCCGGATCCGCTCCCGCGTCGATTGACGGTTAGCGTCAATCGACGTGCCCGGCGGGCCGGGCAGGGCGGACGGTACCGGCCATGAGCCTGATCCAGGAGAAGTCCGTCCATGACCACGCCGCCGTCCGCGACGGCGTGCCGCCGGCCCCGCCGATCGGTGCGAGCCGCGGGGGCCCGTCCACGCTGCTGCGGCTGCTGACCGCAGCGGGCGGGCCCCGGTACGCGGCCGCGCTGGTGGTGGACGCGGTGGGCTCCGGCCTGCTGCGGCCGTTCCTGCTGCTGTACGGGATCGGGGTGCTGCACCTGGGCGCGGCGGCGGCGGGGCTGACGATGTCGGCGGGGATGGTGGCGGGCCTGCTGGTGGTGCCGCTGACCGGCCGGTGGATCGACCGCGGCGCCCGGACCCTGCCGGCGGCGGCCACGTTGGCGGTGCGGGCGGCGGGCGCGCTGGCGCTGCTGGTCTCGGACGGCCTGCCGGGGTTCGTGGCGGCGTCGGTGCTGATCGGGGTGGGCAGCCAGTCCTGGCCGACCACGCACGCGGCGGTGGTCAGCACGCTGACCGAGGGCCGCCTGCGGGACGCCGCGCTGGCGGCCGGGCGGTCGCTGCGCAACGCGGGACTGGGCGCGGGGGCGCTGCTGGCCACGCTGGTGGTGACCGGCGGGGCGGGCGCGATCCGGGTGCTGGCCGGGGTGACGGGCGCGGCCTGCCTGGCCGCCGCCGCGCTGGTGCTGTCGCTGCGGGTGCGCGCGCCGCAGCGGGCCGCCGACCGGGCGGTGGACGTGCGGGAGCAGGGCGAGTCGCTGCGGCGGATCAGCCTGCTGAGCCTCGCCAACCTGCCGTACGCGTTCTGCTTCGACGTGCTGGAGGTGGCGCTGCCGGCGCTGCTGGTGCTGCACCTGCACGCCTCCCCGGCGTGGTCGTCGGGCGTGTTCGTGGGCAACACGGTGCTGGTGATCGCGCTGCAGCTGGTGCTGGTGCTGCGGCTCGCGGACCGTTCGCGGCGGGCGGTGCTGGCCGCCTCGGGGGTGACGCTGGCCCTGGCCTACCTGGGGTACTGGGCGGTCGGGTCGCTGGGCGGCACGGCGGGCGCGGCGGGCGTCGCGGCGGTCTCGGTGGTGTTCACGCTGGGCGAGATCCTCTACACCGGTGCGGGGACGGCCCTGGTGACGGCCGCCGCCCCGCCGCACCTGCTGGGGCGGGCGCTGGCGCGCTGGGAGCTGTCCTCGGGCGTGGGCCGGGCGGCGGCGCCGGCGGCGCTGATGGCGCTGCTCGCGGCCGGTCCGGGGGTGCTGTGGCCGGTGCTGGCCGGGGCGACCCTGCTGGGGGCGCTCGCGGTGCTGCGACTGGCCCCGAGGACCTGACGCCCACGGCGCGGGTCGGATCGGGCCCGGCCCCGCCCCTCCTCCGGATGCGGAGCGCACCCGCAAGGCCGATGCTGGCCGCGAGGCGTGCCCGGCAGCAGGAAGGACAACAGACCCATGAGTGCTCTCGACTTCGAGATCATCGACAGCCCCGACAGCTCGCTCAACAAGACCTCCGTCCTGGTCACCGGCCCGAAGGACGCCCTGCTGGTGGACGCCGGGTTCACCCGCTCCGACGGCCGCCGGCTGGTGGAGCGGATCCGCGCCGCCGGCAAGCGGCTGGCCGCGGTCTTCGTCAGCCACGGGGACCCGGACTTCTACTTCGGCGCCCAGGAGGTCCAGGACGCCTTCCCCCAGGCACGGTTCCTGGCCACCGCCTCCACCGTCGAGCACATCCAGGAGACGTTCGAGGGCAAGCTCAAGGCCTGGGCCCACCTCGGCCCGGAGCTGCCCACCCGGCTGGTCCGGCCCGAGCTGCTGCACGGGGACGAACTCGTCTTCGAGGGGCACCGGTTCGAGCTGCGCGGCGCCGACTTCCACCTGCCCGACCGGCACTACCTCTGGCAGCACCACCACCGCGCCGTGCTCGGCGGCGTGCTGCTCTTCGAGGGCCTGCACGTGTGGACGGCCGACACCCCCGAACCGGCCCAACGCGCCGCCTGGATCGACCTGTTGGACGGGATCGAGGCACTCGAACCGGAGTTCGTCGCGGCCGGCCACCGCACCGCCGGCGCGGCCACCGACCTCACCTCCGTCCGTCACACCCGGGACTACCTGCGCGCCTTCGAGACCGAGATCGGCCGGGCCCCGGACGCGACCGCCGCGAAGGAGGCGCTGGAACGGCGCTTCCCCGACCTGGGGCTGAAGATCGCCGTCGACCTCGGCACCAAGGTCGCCATGGGCGAGATGGCCTGGGGCTGAGCGACGATGATCGAGATCCCGAGGGACACCGCCTCGTTCGCCGAGTCCTCCGCCCCGGCCGACGTGGTCCGCCGCCAGTACCTGGCCTCCGCCCACGGCGACCTGGCCGCGCTGCGCGCCACGCTCGCCGACGACGTGGAGTGGACCGAGATGGCCGGCTTCCCGCTGGCCGGCACCTACCGCACCCCGAAGGGCGTCACCGCCAACGTCATGGAGCGCCTGGCCGCCGCCTGGGAGAACTGGACGGCGCACGACGACACCTACGTGGTCGACGGCGAGAACGTGGTGGTGCTGGCCCGCTACACGGCCGTCCACAAGATCACCGGAAAGCCGCTCGCGGTGCGGGTCGCCCACCACTTCACGGTGCGCGGCGGCCGGATCGTCCGCTTCGAGCAGTTCGCCGACACCGCGCTGGTCCGGGAGGCCATGACCCCGTAGCGAATTCCTTGACCGCGCCCGTAGCGGTTCGCGTTCACCCGTAAGGGGGAGCATGGCGCGGCGCGCCCGGCACGCCCTCGACACGCCACCCGGACGGCGGCAGGCTGGCCCCTGATTCCGGCCGGAGAGCGAGGAGTTCAGCATGGGCACGGGCACGGCGGGAACGGCGGAGGACGGCGGGCGCGAGCGGCCGATCGTGATCGTCGGGGCGTCCCTGGGCGGCGCGAAGGCCGCCCAGGCGCTGCGCGAGGCCGGGTACCGGGGCGGCATCGTCCTGATCGGCGACGAACACGAGCGCCCGTACGAGCGGCCGCCGCTGTCGAAGGGGTACCTGCTCGGCAAGACGCCCCGGGAGAAGATCTACGTCCACCCGCCGCAGTGGTACGGGGAGCAGGACGTCACGCTGCGGCTGGGCACGGCGGTGGCCGCGATCGACCCGGCCGGACACACCGTGACGCTCACCGACGACGGCCGGATCGAGTACGCCAAGCTGCTGCTCACCACCGGCTCGACCCCGCGCCGGCTGCCGGTGCCGGGCGCGGACCAGGACGGCGTGCTCTACCTGCGCCGGGTCGAGGACAGCGACCGGATCAAGGCCGTGCTGCGCCCGGGCGCGCGGGTCGCGGTGATCGGCGCGGGCTGGATCGGCCTGGAGGTGGCGGCCGCCGCCCGGGAGGCCGGCGCCGAGGTGACGGTGCTGGAGGCCGCCGAACTGCCGCTGCTGCGGGTGCTGGGCCGGGAGGTGGCGCAGGTCTTCGCCGATCTGCACCGCGACCACGGCGTCCAGCTGCGGTTCGGCGTCGAGGTCACCGAACTGACCGGCTCCGGCGGCGCGGTGAGCGGCGTGCGGCTGGGCGACGGCACGACGGTGCCGGCCGACGCGGTGGTGGTCGGCATCGGCATCACCCCGGCGACCGGCCTGGCCGAGGCCGCCGGGCTGGAGATCGACAACGGCGTCAAGACCGACCAGCAGCTGCGCACTTCCGACCCGGACGTCTACGCGTCCGGCGACGTCGCCAACGCCTACCACCCGCTGTTCGACACGCACCTGCGGGTCGAACACTGGGCCAACGCCGTCAACCAGCCGCAGACCGCCGCCCGCGCGATGCTCGGGCACCCGGACGCGGTGTACGACCGGATCCCGTACTTCTTCAGCGACCAGTACGACCTCGGCCTGGAGTACGTCGGCTACGTCGAACCGGACGGCTACGACCAGGTGGTGTTCCGGGGCGACCCGGCCACCCGCGAGTTCATCGCCTTCTGGCTGGCCGACGGCCGGGTGCTGGCGGGGATGAACGTCAACGTCTGGGACGTCACCGACCCGATCCGCGAACTGGTGCGCTCCAGGCGGGTGGTGGACCCGAAGGCGCTGGCCGACCCGGACACCCCGCTCGGCGACGTCTGACGTACGCGCGCTGCCCTGGGACCCCGCCACCCCTTTCCGGAGTGGCGGGGTCTCCTGGCCGACCGCTCCCTGATGAAGCTGTTGAAAGCACGCCCGGCCTGTACCAGTTCGACCTGATCGACACTTACCGGCGATCCGGAGTGAGTCGGGCAGCCAGAGCAGGATCTTCAAGAGGCTTCCAGGGATCCGGCCAATGGCTTCGGGTCAGGTCCGCTTGCGGCTCGCGATCTCGTCAGCGAGCTGCTGCACGTGGACGGGGTCCGCGTCCCGGGCAAGGGCGACGTAGTGGTCCATGACGGCCGGCCGGTAGCGCACGGGAAACGTCTGTCCTGGGGCGAGTCGGGTGAGCTCGGTGATCGTGAGGCCTTCGTCCGCGATACCGCGGAACGAGATGCCGTCGGCGGTCTCCACGTCGAGCATCAGGACCACGCGCGGACTGCTGTTGACCTCCCGCCAGTCGACGAGAACGCCGAGCGCAAGCGCCCCCGTACGCAGTTCCGCGTTGCGCTTCCGTGCATCACTGCTCAGGAACGGGTTCGGGGCGACGCCCGGGAAGTCGGGCCCGACACCGAGCGATTCCCGACTCAGGTCGGGCCTGAGCTGCGCCATCAGATCGTTGAGCTTCTTCTGCGAACCGAACATCCTGGCCCTCCCTCACACCGGTGCCGGAATCTCGGCCTGGCGCTTCGTATTCACTGCGATGGTATGTCGCGGCCATTCCCGACCTCCGGCGCATCGCCCCGTCCCGATGGGGTCGCCGTCTGCGGTCGCGGAGGGACTCGGTCGGTGCACCTGTCTGTCGGACGAGCCACGTCCACACGCCGACAGGAGGACCAAGCCGTGATCGATACTGACCCCAACCGCGCGTCCCGGGCAAGACCGTACGGTGCCGCGATCCTGTGCGGAGCGGCCGTCACGCTGATCAACTTCTTCTGGACCGTCGGCCAGTGAACATCAACGCACAGAGCTCGACGATCCCGTCGTAGGCCACCCTGGTCTCATCCTGGTGTTTCAACACAGGCAGGAAACCAAGAGAGGATCTACCGCGACCACCGAGCCTCAGCGGTTCAAGTCTTCGTACAGCGACAACGGCGGCGCTTGCGTAGAGGTGGCCGCCAACGTCCCCGGTGTTGTCCCCGTCCGCGACTCGAAGGACCCCGAGGGCCCGGCCCTCGCCTTCTCCCCCGATGGCTTCGCGGCCTTCGTTGCCGCCGTCCGTACCGGCGAGTTCGGCGACGTCTGACGTACGCGCGATGCCCTGAGGGCCCCGTCACCCCTTTTTCCGGAGTGGCGGGGCTCCGCCGTGAACTGGGCGGGTTCCAGGCGTCAGGAGTCCCTGCGGTCGGCAATACTGGGGTGTCCGGGGGCGATTCGGACAGGGAGGCGCGGTGGGCGGGACGGCCGGATTCGCCGTGGTGGTGTTCGGCGGCCTGGGCGGCGTGGTCGCCTACCTCGCCGGGGTGGTCGGCCTACGCGACCTCCGGCGGCTGCGCCGGGTCGGCGTCCCGGCCCTGGCCCTGGTGCGCGCCCGCGTCCCCGCCCCGGAGGACCGCGCGCTGCCGCCGCGCCCGCTGCTGCAGTTCGAGACCGAGGACGGCCGGGTGGTGGAGGTCTTCTCCCCCGTCCCGTCCACCCCGCGCCACCCGCTGCCGGACGGCGGCCACGTGCAGGTCCGCTACGACCCGGCCGACCCCCGGCAGGTCCTGGTGGAAGGCCGCGAGCGCAGACCCCTGGAGTACGGCTTCGTGGCGCTCGGGCTGCTGATGGTGCTGGCCGCGATCACACTGGCGGTCGCCGTCCTGTGAGGCTGCCCGCCTGAATCGTCTTCGAGAACGAGGCCGGGTTCGCGATGACGCCGCCGCGCGCCCGCACCTGGGGCCAGCGCGGACACACACCCGTCGTCCGCGTCCGGGGACGCTCCCGCCGCCGGATCTCGGCGGCGCGCCTTCGTGCCGCGCGCGGCGTGGTCGAGCCGATTCCGCGGCACCGCCGAAACACCGGCGCTCCGGCGGTTCGACCACGGTATTCCGGCGCTCCGGCGCCGGCCGGAACAGCCGGGGCGAATATGACGCGCAGTCATCGGAAAGTCACGCATTTTCATGGTCGGCGCACACCGGCGATATTCGAGGCCCGATTCCCACGGACGGATCTCCGTAGCCGGTTCGTCACGTCCCGCATTCGCTCCGCCCGGAATTCCACGCGCGACACGCGGCCCGCGCGGGCCCTCCGGGCGGGCCTTCGGGCAGTCCTTCAGGCAGGGCTTCCGCGCAGGCCTTCCGGACGGGGCGCGGACACCCTGGCCGTCGGCCGCCTCGGCTAGACGTCGAGAGCGGCCTCGATGCGCTTGAGACCGTGCCGGGCGAGCGCGAGGTTGGCGCGCGAGCGGTCCAGCGCCAGGTAGAGGAAGAGCGAGCCGTGACTGCGGGTCAGCGGGCGGATCAGGTGGTACTGGGTGCCGAGGGTGATCAGGATGTCCTCGATGACATCGTCGATCGACAGCGCGGCCAAGGCGCGTATCTTCGCACGAACGACCTCGGTGTTGGCGGCGGCCGCAATCTCCAGGTCGAGCTGCTGCCCCCCGCCGAGGAACCCGAGCGACATGCCGCTATCGTAGTCGGCCACAGCCACTCCGATGGCCCCCTCGATGGCCATCGCGTCCTTGAGTGCGTCGTCAATGTTCATGCGCTGTTCGTCCTTTGCGTGACTTCCGGGCAGAACTCCCGTGTGCAGGAACAAAATAGCAAGAAGTCACCGGTTGTGGTCGCCTCGTGAAAATGATGGAATAAAGTACGCTACCGGGGTTCAGAACGTGAAGGGGTACTGGTGCGCGCACTCGAAGCTTCCCTCTCCGATGTGCTCGGCTCCCCCGGAGTGGTCGGTGCCGCGCTCGTCGACGCCGTCACAGGTCTCAGCTACCAGTCCGCCGGGGACCACCGGCTGCTCGGGACCGGGGCCGAACTCGCCGAGCTGACCAACCTGATCGGCGAGCGGCTGTACGAGGCAGGGGCGGAGAGCGAGTTGGAGAGCCTGGTGGTCACCAGCACCCGCCATCACCAGGTCGTCCAGGTGGTGTCCCGGAAGGGCGACCCCCTGCTGCTGGCCACCGTGCTGGACCGGGAACGGACCAACCTGGCGCTGGCCGTCCGCCAGACCGCCGACCGCGCGCAGGACTTGCTGGCATGACCGACCCGTCCCACGACACGGCGCCGCCCGCCATCCCCGCAGCTCCCACGACGCCGGCTCCGCCCACCGCGCGCAACGTGCCCGCGCTGCTGCTCGCGCTGCGCCGGACGGAGTTCACCGGCTCGGTCACCGTCTCCAGCGCACCGGGCGGCACGATCCACCTGGAGCAGGGTCTGGTCACCGCGATCGAGACCCCCGGGGCCCCGACCGCCGCGACCCTGCTGCTGAAGTCCCGGCGCGTCGGCGAGGAGGAGTGGGCGTCCGCCGAGGTGGCCGCGTCCGTCGGCCGACCGACCGACGCTCCCCCGACCTGGGGCGGCGACCTCGGCGCGGCCCTGGTGGCTCAGGGGTCGATCGGCGCCGCCGAGCTCGAAGCCGTCTGCGCCGCCGCCGCCTTCGACGGGGCCTTCGCCCTGGTGCTGAGCCCGCCCGGCAGTTGGGAGACGGCCGAGGCTGCGCCGCCTGCCAGGATCGCGCTGCGCCCGGGCATCGAGCCGGAGCGGCTCTTCACGGAGACCGCCCGGCGGACAGCCCTGCTGACCCGCCTCTGGGGACCGCCCGGCGAACTGGCCCGCATCCGGATCCGTCCTGCCGCCCGGGCCGAATCCGGCGCGCTGCGGATCCCGGTCCGCTACCGGGAGATCCTGGCCGCCGCCACCGGCCGCCGCACCGCGCGCGACCTCGGCTTCGCCCTGGGACGCGGTGTGTTCGCGGTACTCCTCGACGTCGTACGGATGGACGCCCGGCACCTGCTCCACCGGGAACCGGCGCACCCGGCTCCCCTGGCACCGAGCGTGGCCCCGCGCATAGCGACGAGCGAACCGCCGCCGGCCGACACCGGGCCGCTGCCGCGCCGCGTCCGCAGCGGACGCGGCGCGGGTGGTCCGGGCGGCCCCGGCGGCCGGCCCGCCCGATCCGAGGGAGCGGCGGCGGCTTCCGACGGCCCACCGAACGCACACCGCGCCGAGCACACCGCGCGTACCGAGACGACCGAGCAGAGTGAGAAGAGCGCACCATGAGCAGCCAGACACCGACCGCCGTACTGGTCGACGAGTTGAAGTCCCTCCGCGACCGGGTCATGGGCATCTCGGAGAGTGTCATCTCCACCACCGACGGCCTGTTGGTGGCCGCCGACACGGCCGCCGTCCACCCCGAGTCGGCCGCCGCCCTGTCGGCCGCCATGCTCGGCCTCGGCCGGCGCACCGCGGCCGAGGTCGGCGTGGGCGGCCTGCGTGACGTGGTCACCCGCTGCAACAGCGGCTACGTCGTGGTGCTGGCGATCGGGGAGCAGGCGCTGCTGATGATCCTGGGAGACGAGGGCCTCGACGTCGCCGGCCTGCACCGCGAGTCGCCCGCCACGGTCCGCCGCCTGAGCGAGCTGCTCGGGATGGTCCCCGCGGTCTAGGGCGTGTTTCATAATTCCCGCCGGGCGCGCGACGCCGGGCATCCCGCCTGGACGCACCGGCGAAACGTCCAAGTACGGCCCAGTACGAGGA